>NZ_JBHYJA010000004.1:27143-81031 GCF_042740355.1 Streptomyces sp. NPDC059010 | reverse complement strand
CTTCCTCGACCGTACCCCTCAGTTCTCACTCCGTGGCCCCCCCCCCGCGGGGCGGGGGGGGGGGGGCGCCCCCGCCCCCCCCCCGCCCCCTGACTCACATCAATGCGCCTGCTCTGGATATCAGAGCTGGTTGCCGACGAAGACCGTGAGGTCGACGAGGCGGTTGGAGTAGCCCCACTCGTTGTCGTACCAGCCGAGGATCTTCACCGAGTTGCCCTCCTGGACCATGGTCAGGGAGGAGTCGAAGGTGCAGGAGGCCGGGTCGCTGACGATGTCCGAGGAGACGATCGGGTCCTCGGTGTACGACAGGTAGCCCGCCAGGTCGCCGTCCTCGGACGCCTTCTTGAACGCGGCGTTGACCTCGTCCTTGGTGACCTCACGCTGCAGCTGCACGACCAGGTCGGTGGCCGAGCCGGTCGGGACCGGGACGCGCATGGCGATGCCGTCCAGTTTGCCCTTGAGCTGCGGCAGGACCAGGGCGGTCGCCTTGGCGGCACCCGTGGTGGTCGGGATGATGTTCTCGGCGGCGGCGCGGGCGCGACGCAGGTCCGAGTGCGGGAAGTCCAGGATGCGCTGGTCGTTCGTGTAGGCGTGGACCGTCGTCATCAGGCCCTTGACGATGCCGAAGTTCTCGTCGAGAACCTTGGCCATCGGCGCCACACAGTTGGTGGTGCAGGAGGCGTTCGAGATGACGTGGTGGTTCGCCGGGTCGTACTTGTCCTGGTTGACGCCCATCACGATGGTGATGTCCTCGTCCTTGGCCGGAGCCGAGATGAGGACCTTCTTGGCGCCGCCGGCGAGGTGCTTGGCGGCGTCGGCCTTCTTCGTGAAGATGCCCGTCGACTCGATGACGATGTCGACGCCCAGCTCGCCCCACGGAATGTCGGCGGGGTTGCGCTCGGACAGGACCTTGATGGTGTGACCGTCGACAGTGATCGTGTCGGCGGTGTGCGACACCTCGGCCTTGAGGCGGCCCAGAATCGTGTCGTACTTCAGCAGGTGGGCAGTGGTCGCGGTGTCACCCAGGTCGTTGACAGCCACGATCTCGATGTCTGCACCCTGCTCCAGCAGTGCGCGGAAGTAGTTGCGACCGATACGACCGAAGCCGTTGATGCCTACGCGGATCGTCACGAACCGATCTCCTCGTTGGTACGCCGGCCATGCGGTGCCGGCGAGCTCTATTTGGGATGTCCCCGACCGCCTACGACCCTACCTCTCTGTGGCCTTCGTGGTGACATCCAGATGCCTCATACACGGCACGGCGGTCCGTACCCGCCAGTAGGGGTACGGACCGCCCGGCCCGGAGGCCTGGATCACTCATTTTGGTCACGCTGTGTCGCGTGTTGTCGACCTCGGCGTGTCAGTCCTCAAGTGAGGAGAGAGCCTTTCCGATGAGCGCCGTACGGTCGGCCGCCGCGGTGACGTGTTCCAGGCCGAAGCCCAGCAGCACGGTGTCGTCCGTGGTGATCGCTCCATAGGTCTGGAACAGCGTTCCGGTGCGCGTCCAGTCCTTGAGGACGGCCGGGCTGCCCGCGGGCGGTCCGGACACCTTCCAGGCGCCGAGCGAGGTCTCGAAGCCCTCGGTCTCGGTGGCCGCGCCGCCGACGACGAGCGAGGCCTGGTCGGCGAGGACGCCGCGCCCACCGAAGCCCGGGTCGGAGACATAGGCGATGGAGAGCTCGACCGACTTGCCGGCGTACGCGCTCAGGTCGAACTCGACCTGCTTCCAGCCCGCGGAGGCGCCGGTGAGGGCGTTCCACTGACCGCTGGTGCCGGACGCGGTGCAGCCCGCGGCCGACTGGGTCAGGTAGTGCTTGAGCCAGGGGTGTTCGGCCATGTAGAAGCCGGCCTCGCACTCCGCCGGCACGGTGTTGCCGCCGGCACCGTTCTTCTCGGGGAGTGTCGTCCAGTCCTCGGCGCCGGTGGTGTGGGCCTCGACCAGGACGTTGTCGTAGCCGGGCTCGACGTCCCACAGCAGCTGGGTGCGCAGGGTCGGCTGCTGCGCCGCGGTCACACCGGTGAGGTCGACGGTCCTGGTGAGCCGCTTGTAGGCGTCGTCGGTGTGCACGGCGGCCACCATCCACGAACCCGCGTAGGGACCGTACGGGTTGACCGTTCCGGCGAACTGGCCCGCGCCCGCGCTGGCGAACTGCGGGTACTTGTCGACGGGGAGCTGGTCCGAGGTGACGCTGTAGCTCCCGGCCTTGTCGAGCGGGTTGCCGGTGGCGTCACCGAGCGCTCCGGTGAAGCCGCCCAGCTCACCCGAGCCGGTGAATCCGGTGGCGCCGGGGAGCGACGTACGGGAGTAGGCGCCCAGATAGTACTGGCTGAAGTCGTTCGACAGGGTGCCGCCGCCTAGGTCCACGTTGCCGCCGGCCTGCTCGCCCGCCTCCATCAGCTTGCCGCCCTCGTTGAGGTAGGCGCGCAGCTGGAGCTGGGTGGCGTTGCCCGGGACGTTCGCGCCCGTGTAGTGGACGACGGTGTCGAAGTGGCTCAGCACGCCGAGCGCGTCGGGCGCGCCCTGAGCGGCGACGTCCCAGACGATCGCCCTGCGGCCGTTGGCCTTGAGCGCGTCGACGTACTTCTGCGCGTGCGTGGCGGCGGCGCCTTCCTCGGCGACCACGAGGACGTCCGCGCGCGGCCGCTCGGCCACGGTGTAGGTGAAGTGCTCGCTGGAGACGGGCTTTCCGCTCCTCGTCTCGCCGGTGAACCACACCTCGACCTTGTCGCCGGGGGCACCGTCCTCGACCTTGGCGCGGTACTGGTCGAAGTGGAGGTTGTCCGCACCGCCGTACGTCTCGCCGCCCTTCCAGGGCCGGAGCGTCCTGTCCTCGGTACGGCCGCCGTTGACGCGGTACTTGAGCTCCTTGTCGCGCACGGACTTGCGTGCGACGACGGAGACCTTCTGGTCGGCGCCGCGGGAGTAGGACGTGGTGAACGGCGCCGGGGTGAAGTCGGCGGCCTTCAGACCGACCGACGACGACGGCTGGTCCGGGTGCGCGGCGGTCTCGGCGACGGAGAGCGCGAACGGGACGTTCTTGGCGAACTCCTGCTGGATCAGCTTCTCGTCGTCCGGGAAGTTGAACACCGACTGGCAGTCGGCCGCGTTCCACTGGTCGTTCGGGTCGATGTTCGACGCGGTCTGGCAGGTCGACATCTCGGGTGTGAACATCGCGATGCCGTTGACGTTCCCCGCGTGTCCGTCGGCCTCGCCGTTGGTGGTGTACAGCTCCGAGGAGACCTGCGGGTGGTAGCCCGGGATCGCGGGGTTGTCCGGCGTGCCGGCGAGCGCCTTGTAGAGCACGTCGTCCGGGGTGTCGGTGGCGACCTGCCAGCCGACGCCGTAGAGGATGAGCTCGGCCGCGGAGTGGTAGTTGATGCCGTAATCGAATCCGATACGGCGCTCGAAGGCGTCCAGGGCCTTGGTCTCGGGCTCGGAGGCCGGGGACGCGCCGCGGTAGGTCTCGCTGGTGGGGTTGGGGGACGAACCCTCGTCGTCGTAGCCCCACTTGTAGGTGAAGTTGCGGTTGAGGTCGACGCCGTCACCGGTGCTGATGGCACCGTCGCCGTTGATGTCGCGCAGGTTCTTGCGCCACAGGCGGGTGCTGGAGTCCTTGAAGGTGTAGTCGTAGCCGTCGGGGTTGGCCGACAGGACGAACCACAACTCGGTGGAGTCGACGATCTTCTTGACGCGCTTGTCCGTCTTGTAGTTGTCCAGGTAATAGTGCATCAGACGCCGGGTCATCTCCGGCGTTATCCACTCGCGCGCGTGCTGGTTGGAGGCGTACAGGACGGAGCGCTTGGCGCCGTCCTTCGTCTTCTTGGCGTTCTTGGTGAGCTTGAGGGCCAGGATGTCCTGGCCGTTGATCGTCTTGCCGATGGAGACGACCTTGGTGAGGCCCGGGTTCTCCTGCCCGGTCCGGACGATCTCCTCCTTGAGCCCCCCACTTCCGCTGTACGGGCGGTACACGCCCTGCGCGGCCTTCTCCGTACGGGCCTCCGCCTTGGCGGAGAGATCGTGCTCGGTGAGCTGGACGCCCTGCTTCTCAAGCTTCTCGGCCTGCTTGTCCGTGAGGTAGACCTCGACGGTGGCCTTGCCCTTCTCGGGCGCCTGCCCACTGAGTTCATGGCCGTCCTGGCCGGCCGCCAGCAGCAGGGGTACCTGCTTCTTGGTGACCTCGGCGCGGAAGACCTTGACTTCGTTCGGGTCGGTTCCTTGTGAACTTCCCGGTTGTGCCTGGGCCATGGGTGCAATACTCGCTCCGCCTATCAGGAGCGCACCGGCAGCGAGGATCGATCTCGCTCTGGGTCTCATGTACCCCCCTAGCAGTGTTTCGCCACAGTGACGAATGACTGCCAGGTTCATGCCACTTCAGGGCCCAGTCAAGAGTGTCGCAAAGACACACAAAGCCGGTGCCGAATCCCAAGCGGACATCGGCACCGGCGTGTTGGCGATCCGTCACCTCACCCCGCGAGGTTGTCCGCCAGTTCCTCGCTGAGGTTGGCCTCCGTGCCCGGGATGCCGAGGTCCTGGGCCCGCTTGTCGGCCATGGCCAGCAGCCTGCGGATGCGGCCGGCGACGGCGTCCTTGGTCAGCGGCGGGTCGGCGAGCGCGCCCAGCTCTTCGAGCGAGGCCTGCTTGTGCTCCATGCGCAGGCGTCCGGCGGCCGCGAGGTGCTCGGGGACCTCCTCGCCGAGGATCTCCAGGGCACGCTGGACCCGGGCGCCGGCGGCGACGGCCGCGCGGGCCGAGCGGCGCAGGTTGGCGTCGTCGAAGTTGGCTAGCCGGTTCGCCGTGGCGCGCACCTCGCGGCGCATCCGGCGCTCCTCCCAGGCCAGCACGGACTCGTGCGCACCGAGCCGGGTGAGCAGGGCGCCGATCGCGTCGCCGTCCCGGACGACCACGCGGTCCACGCCGCGTACCTCACGGGCCTTGGCGGCGATCGACAGCCGGCGGGCGGCGCCGACCAGGGCGAGCGCGGCCTCGGGACCCGGGCAGGTCACCTCCAGGGAGGACGAGCGGCCGGGCTCGGTGAGCGAGCCGTGCGCGAGGAAGGCACCGCGCCAGGCGGCCTCGGCGTCGCAGGTGGCCCCCGAGACCACCTGCGGGGGCAGGCCGCGGATCGGGCGGCCCCGCCCGTCGACCAGACCGGTCTGGCGGGCCAGCTGGTCACCGCCCGCGACCACGCGCACGACATAGCGCGAGCCGCGGCGCAGCCCGCCCGGCGCCATCACGATCAGCTCGGAGCTGTGGCCGAAGATCTCCAGGATGTCCCGCTTGAGCCGACGTGCCGCCATCGCGGTGTCCAGCTCCGCCTCGATCACGATCCGTCCGCTCACCAGGTGGAGGCCGCCGGCGAACCGCAGAATGGCGGAGACCTCCGCCTTTCTGCAGCAGGTCCGGGTGACGGGGAGCCGGGAGATCTCATCCTTCACCGCTGCCGTCATCGCCATGGGCCGATCCTTCCATGCATCCGAAAAATACGGTCGTACGCGGCGGCGAGGAGCTCCGGGTCGTGCCGGGGCGTCCCATCCGTCCGGGCCACCGGGGCCAGCTCGACCGCGGCACCGAGCCGCTTGGCGGCCTCGGTGAGCACATCCCGGTCGGGCACGGCGGCCTCGTCGGCCAGCACCACGTCCAGGGCGAGTTTAGGGGCGTGTCGTCCCAAAACCTCCAAATGACGCTGCGGTGAGAAGCCTTCGGTTTCTCCGGGCTGCGGCGCGAGGTTCAGCGAGAGTACCCGGCGCGCCTTCGTCTCGGTGAGGGCGTCCAGGAGATCCGGCACCAGCAGGTGCGGGATGACCGAGGAGAACCAGGAGCCCGGGCCGAGCACCACCCAGTCCGCGTCCCGGACGGCGGCGACGGCCTCCGGCACGGCCGGCGGGTCGTGCGGTACGACGTGCACCGACTGCACCTCACCGGGGGTGAGGGCGACGGTGGCCTGGCCACGGACGGTGTCGACGTCCTCGGGCCGCTCCGGGTCGTGCCCCTTGACCAGGGCCTGCAGCTCCAGCGGTACGGCGGACATGGGCAGCACCCGCCCGTGCGCGCCGAGGAGCTTGCCGACCAGGTCGAGGGCCTGGACGTGGTCGCCGAGCTGCTCCCACAGGGCGACGATCAGCAGGTTGCCGACCGCGTGGTCGTGCAGGTCGCCCTTGGAGTGGAAGCGGTGCTGGATGACGCGGGACCAGGTCTGGCCCCAGTCGTCGTCGCCGCACAGCGCGGCCAGCGCCTTGCGCAGGTCGCCGGGCGGCAGCACGCCCAGCTCGTCACGCAGGCGCCCGCTGGAGCCGCCGTCGTCGGCCACGGTGACGACGGCGGTGAGGTCGCCGGTGATCCGGCGCAGTGCGGCGAGCGAGGCGGACAGACCCATGCCGCCGCCGAGGGCGACGACCTTGGGCTGGGTGCCCCGGCGGCGCGGTCTGGCGCCGCGGGCCTCGGTGGGCCGGGCGGCGCGCGACTCGGGCACCGCGCGGCGCAGCCTGCTCAGCCGCGGAGTACGTCCCGTCATTCCCGACCCATGTCCCGGTGTACGACCACCGTCTCCACACCCTGGGAGGCAAGGCGCGCTGCGAGCTTCTCGGATGTGGCGACCGAGCGGTGCTTGCCGCCGGTGCAGCCGACCGCGATGGTCACATACCGCTTGCCCTCCCGACGGTATCCGGCCGCGATCAGCTGGAGCAGCTCGGAGTAGCGGTCGATGAACTCCTTCGCGCCGGGCTGGTTGAAGACGTACGCCGAGACCTCTTCGTTCAGGCCGGTGAAGGGGCGCAGCTCCGGGACCCAGTGCGGGTTGGGCAGGAAGCGCATGTCCACGACCAGGTCGGCGTCGACCGGGAGGCCGTACTTGAAGCCGAAGGACATGACGGTGGCCCGCAGCTCGGGCTCCTCCTCGCCGGCGAACTGGGCGTCCATCTTGGCTCGCAGCTCGTGCACGTTCAGGCTGGAGGTGTCGATCACCAGGTCGGCGTCCCCGCGCAGCTCACGCAGCAGCTCGCGCTCGGCCGCGATGCCGTCGACGATACGGCCGTCGCCCTGGAGGGGGTGCGGGCGGCGCACCGACTCGAAGCGGCGCACCAGGGCGTCGTCGGAGGACTCCAGGAACACCACCCGGCGGGTCACGCCCCGGCTGTCGAGGTCGGAGAGGGACTCGCGGAGGTTGTCGAAGAAGCGCCGGCCGCGGACGTCGACGACCACCGCGATCCGCGCCACATTGCCCTGGGATCGGGCGCCGAGCTCCACCATGGTGGGGATCAGCGCGGGCGGCAGGTTGTCGACCACGAACCAGCCGAGGTCCTCCAGACACTTGGCCGCCGTGGAGCGGCCGGCCCCGGACATGCCGGAGATGATCACCAGCTCGGGGATGGCCGCCTCGGGGACCCCGGCTGTCTCGATAGCCGTACTCACCTGTTCTCCGTCTTTCTGGAGTGCGTCCTGCTGGGTGAGATCCTCGCCGTTGTTCTTGTGCGTTTCCTGGGCTTGCTGATCTCGCCCGGCCGTGGGTTGTGTCTCGTGCTCGCTCATCTCTCCTGCCCCCGTCGTTCGTCCGGGGCGCCCGCGGACACGGGCTCCCCCGAGGTCTCCGCCGTCGTCTCGGATTCCTCGTCTTCCATGATCTCTCCAGTCGCCGTGTTCACGGCGGGTGCGGCCGGGGCCGCCTGGGCGAAGGCCGCGGCGATCGTCTCGGCCGTCTTGCGGCCTATGCCGGGCACCTCGCAGATCTGGTCGATGGTCGCCGATCTCAGCTTCTTCACCGAACCGAAGTGCTTGATCAGCGCCTGCTTGCGAGTCTCACCGAGGCCGGGGACATCGTCCAACGGGCTCGACCGGAAACGCTTGGCGCGCTTGGTGCGCTGGTAGGTGATCGCGAAGCGGTGGGCCTCGTCCCGCACGCGCTGGAGCAGGTAGAGGCCCTCGCTGGTGCGCGGCAGGACGACCGGGTCGTCCTCGCCGGGCAGCCAGACCTCCTCCAGTCGCTTGGCCAGGCCGCAGACGGCGATGTCGTCGATGCCGAGCTCGTCCAGGGCCCGCTGGGCGGCCGCGACCTGCGGCCGGCCACCGTCGACGACGACGAGCTGCGGGGGGTAGGCGAAGCGCTTGGGGCGGCCCTCGTCGTCCTTGAGGCCGTCCGCGAGGGGGGCGGAGGAGGTGTCGGTCAGGGGATCGGCGGAGGTGAGGGCGCTGTCGCCGCCGGAGGGCTCAAGGCTGTTCTCGCCGTCGGCCCACTCGCCCGTCTTCTCCTTCTCGGCGAGGTAGCGCCTGAAGCGGCGGGTGATCACCTCGTGCATGGAGCGGACGTCGTCCTGGCCCTCGAAGCCCTTGATCTGGAAGCGGCGGTACTCGCTCTTGCGCTGCAGCCCGTCCTCGAAGACGACCATGGAGGCCACGACGTCGTCGCCCTGGAGGTGGGAGATGTCGTAGCACTCGATCCGCAGCGGGGCGCTGTCCAGGTCGAGGGCATCGGCGATCTCCTCCAGGGCACGCGAGCGCGTGGTCAGGTCGGAGGCCCGCTTGGTCTTGTGCAGGACGAGCGCCTGCTGGGCGTTGCGCTCCACGGTTTCCATGAGGGCGCGCTTGTCGCCGCGCTGGGGGATGCGCAGCGAGACATTTGAGCCACGGCGCCCCGACAGCCACTCCTGCACGGGCTCCAGCGGGTCGGGCAGGGCCGGGACGAGGACCTCCTTGGGCACGGCGTCCCCGGTCTCCTCGCCGTAGAGCTGCTGGAGGGCATGCTCGACGAGGGCGCCGGTGGTGATCTCCTCGACCTTGTCGGTGACCCAGCCGCGCTGGCCGCGCACCCGGCCGCCGCGGACGTGGAAGATCTGCACGGCCGCCTCCAGCTCGTCCTCGGCGACCGCGACGAGATCGGCGTCGGTGGCGTCGGCCAGCACGACCGCGTTCTTCTCCATGGCCTTTTTCAGGGCCTCGATGTCGTCGCGCAGGCGGGCGGCCCGCTCGTACTCCATCTCCTCGGCCGCCTCCATCATCTGCTTCTCCAGACGGCGCAGATAGGTGCCCGTGCGGCCGGTCATGAAGTCGCAGAACTCCTCGGCCAGTTCACGGTGCTCCTCGGCGGAGACGCGGTCCACGCAGGGGGCGGAGCACTTGCCGATGTAGCCGAGCAGGCAGGGCCGGCCGGTGCGGGAGGCGTTCTTGAAGACGCCGGCCGAGCAGGTGCGGACGGGGAAGACGCGCAGGAGGAGGTCGACGGTGTCACGGATGGCCCACGCGTGCGCGTACGGTCCGAAATACCTGACGCCCTTCTTCTTGTGACCGCGCATCACCTGCACGCGCGGGTACTCCTCGTTCATCGTCACCGCGAGGTACGGGTAGCTCTTGTCGTCGCGGTACTTGACGTTGAACCGGGGGTCGTACTCCTTGATCCAGGAGTACTCCAGCTGCAGGGCCTCGACCTCTGTGGACACCACGGTCCACTCCACGGACGCGGCCGTGGTGACCATCGTGCGGGTGCGCGGGTGGAGGCCCGCCAGGTCCTGGAAGTAGTTCGCCAGGCGCTGGCGCAGGCTCTTCGCCTTTCCGACGTAGATCACCCGGCGGTGCTCGTCACGGAACCTGTACACCCCGGGAGAGTCCGGGATCTGTCCCGGCTGGGGGCGGTAGCTGGAGGGGTCGGCCATGTCTCACACCCTACTGGCGCCCGCTGACAGTCCGGCGAGGCTGTGGACAACGCGCGTCCACGCTCAGCATGCCTCCGGGAATCCCAGAACGGCCAGGACACGGCCGTGATCGCTGCGGCTTGCCACTCCGGGAGGCGGCGTTGGGCCAGGCTGCTGGGCCGGTGCGGCACACCGGAGTGTCGGCCGCCGGTGTGATCGGCCTTTGGCTCCCCCGTCGGCTCCTTCTCCCCCCTCGTCGGTGATCACTCCGGCCTCCGCGAAGATCACCAGCCTGGGGCCGGGTGAGCCCCTGCGTCGTCATGGCCCCGGCCTTGATCAACGCGAGCCACCAGGGAAGTGCCGTGTCTCAGGGGGAACACCGCGGTGGGCATGGCGACTTGAGGCAGCCCTGCGTTCGGTGCATCGCGACTAGGCCAGGCCGCGCCACTGTTGGGCATCAGGTGTTGTCGGGGCTTGGTCAACACGCTTCAATGCGGGGGAACTCGGGGCCGTGAAGGACGGCGTACGGATGTGAAGACCCCTGCCCTGCCGACGGGGTGGCCCCGACGAGCCGCGCGAACGGTCCGACCAACCGTTGTGAACAACCACAGAAAGGCCCCTGCATGCCGCACGCCACTCAGCACGCGGACATCCCTGCCGTCGCCACCGCGGAACTGGACACGGCCCTGCGAGGCGGCCCCTTCCACGTCGCCCTGCGTGCCGCGATAGCCGCCCGGGGACTGCCGCTGCAGCGGGTGCAGCACCATCTCTCCCGTCGTGGCGTGAAGGTCGGTGTCACCAGCCTGAGCTACTGGCAGCAGGGAGCGCGCCGACCGCAGCGCCCCGAGTCGCTGCGTGCGGTGCGTGCGCTGGAGGAGATACTCCAGCTGCCGGAGGAGTCCCTGATCCGGCTGCTCGCCGAGGCGGACGACCACTCCGCCCTGCAGCGGCCCGCGGCGCGCTCCTACCGTTCGCTGGTCGAGGCTTCGGGCGTTCTGGAGCAGCTGCTGGCCGAGCTGGGCTGTCCGGTGGACGGTGGCGTGCACACCCTGGCCCACCACGAGCGGGTACGGATCGGGGCGCGCCGTGAGCTTGCGGGACGCGAGTCGCACCACATCGTGCGCGCCCACAAGGACGGCGTTGACCGTTTCGTGGCCGTCCATCACGGCGACCCGGGGTGCGCACCGGAGCGCATGAAGGTGCAGGCCCTGGAGAACTGCCGCACAGGACGGGTCCGTTGGCACCAGGACACCGGTGTCCTCGTGGCCGAGCTGATCTTCGGCACACGCCTACGGGCGGGCGACACCTATCTCTTCCGGTACGGCGTCGAGGACGGCACGGCCGAAGTGTCCCGCGAGTACGCCCGGGGCTTCCCGCTCGCGGGCGGCCAGTACGCCCTCCAGGTCCACTTCGCCGAGAACGCCCTCCCGGTCCGCTGCCACCGGTTCGCCCAGCACTCGGCGGCAGCGCCCCGCAGCGGCCGGCAGGGGCTGGCCCTCAGTGGGCTGCACCGCTCGGTCCACCTCGTCGAGCCACGGGTACGGGCGGGGATCGTGGGCATCGGGTGGGAGTGGGAGTGAGGGGCCTCTCCGAAATGGCCTCGGCCCTGCCGATCGCCACGCTCTGACCCTGGTACGGCTTCACGCGCCCCTCGGCAGGCTCACGTGCTCGGTGCCAGGTCACGTGGGCGCACCCCTGGCACATCACGTTGGCGCACCCCTGGCACTTCACGTTGGCGCACCCCGTGACAGGTCACGTTGACGCACCCGGTGACGCGGCCGGTAGCGGGTCACGTTTGACGCACCCAGTGGCGAGTCGTGACAGCGCGTAAACGCTTGCGCAAACGTTTACGTCCGACTCCGAATGGGATACGTTCCCGGCCGGAAGGCTCGCCACTCCCCAGGGAGGGACGCGGCGCAGGCGGAGCAGGGAGGGGATCCCGATGGCGACCATGGCCGACGTCGCGCGGAGTGCCGGCGTGTCCGTGGCGACCGTCTCGCATGTGCTGAACGGCACCCGGCCGGTGCTGCCCCACACCCGCCAGGCGGTGCTGGACGCCGTGGACGAGCTCGGCTACACGCCCAACACGCTCGCCCGTTCCCTGGTGACCTCCCGTACCCGGTCGATCGGGCTCGCGGTGTCGGCGATCAGCAACCCGTATTTCACGGAGATCCTCCAGGGCGTCGAGGCCGCGGCCCTGGAACACGGCTACAGCCTGCTCATCGCCGACCCGCACGACGATCCGGCGCATGAACGCAAGGTCGTCCAGCTGCTGCACGAACGCCGGGTGGACGGCATGATCGTCGCGCCCTCCGCCGACCCGCGCGAACTGATCACCTACCTCGCCCGCCACGACGTACCGACCGTCCTCCTCGATCGCGTGGTCGACACCTCGACGGACGGCTCGCCACGCTTCGACCAGGTCTGCGCCGACAGTGCCGAACCCGTGGCCCGGTTGGTCACCCATCTCGCCGGACTCGGCCACCGGCGGATCGCTCTGGTCGCGGGCCTGCCCGGACTCAGCACCACCGGCGAGCGGCTTGCGGGATACCGGGACGGCCTGGCTGCCGCCGGGCTCGCCCACGACGATCACCTCGTGGTGCACGGCGACTCCGAGTCGGCCGGCGCCGAACAGGCCACCGCCGCTCTGCTGGCACTCGCCACACCGCCCACCGCCCTCGTCACCGCCAACAACACGATGACGATCGGCGCTCTGCGCGCCCTGCAGGACCGCGGTATGTCGGTGCCCGACGACATAGCGCTGTGCTGCTTCGACGACTTCGCCTGGGCCGATCTGTTCTCTCCCCGGCTCACCGCGATAGCCCAGCCCAGCAGGGAGATCGGCGCTCAGGCGGTCCGTGTGCTGCTGGACCGCCTCGCCACGCCGGACCGGCCCGCCCGGACGGTGCGTCTGCCCTGCACCTTCGTGCATCGCACGTCGTGCGGCTGCCCGGAACAGCCGCGGCGGGGGACAGCGGAACAACCGCGGCCGTCGGCGAGGTCCGAGAACGCCCGGACACCCGCGAGCCCAGAGACACGCGCGACGTCCGAGAAGCCCGAGGGCACCGCGAAGCCCCTGCCATCCGCCAGCCCCGAACAGCCCCTGTCCTCCGTGAAAGGAACCGTCTCGTGATCGTCGTCGCCGGTGAGGCCCTGATCGACCTGGTACCGCAGGGCACGGGTGCCCTTGCGGGCCTGAAACCGGCGCTCGGCGGCGGCCCCTACAACACCGCCGTGGCCCTCGGCCGACTCGGCTCCCCCACCGCCTTCTGCTCCCGCATCTCCTACGACGCCTTCGGCGAGGCCCTGCTCGACGGGCTGCGGGAGGCCAAGGTGGACGTGTCGGCCGTGCAGCGCGGCATGGAGCCGACCACCCTCGCGGTCGCCACCATCGACCAGAGTGGCTCGGCCGCCTACTCCTTCTACGTCGACGGCACCGCCGACCGGCTCTTCACGGCACCCCCGGAGCTGCCGGCGGCGGCCCGCGCGGTGTCCTTCGGCACCTGCTCGCTCGTCCTGGAACCGGGGGCGAGCGCCTACGAGGAACTGATGCGGAGCGCGGCCGCGCAAGGCGTGTTCACCGCACTCGACCCGAACATCCGGGCCGGCCTCATCCCCGACCCGGACGGCTACCGGGCGCGGTTCAAGAGCTGGCTTCCGTCGGTGTCGCTGCTGAAGCTGTCCGAGGAGGACGCGCTGTGGCTCGGCGGCACCCCACGCGAGTGGCTGGCCGCGGGGCCTGCGGCCGTCGTGATCACTCAGGGCGGTGACGGGCTGTCCGTCTTCACGCGGGACGGTGCGGTGTATGTCGTCCCGGGCGAGGAGGTCGACGTTGTGGACACGATCGGTGCGGGCGACACCGTGAACGCGGCCCTGTTGCACGGTCTGGCGGCCCAGGACGCCCTGTCCGCCGAGGCGCTCGCGGGACTCGGCGCCAAGGGCTGGACACGGCTGCTGCGGTTCGCGGCGCGGGCTGCCGCGATCACCTGCTCCCGGGCGGGCGCGGAGCCGCCGTACGCCTCCGAACTGGGGGACTTCTAGGAGGCGTTGCCTTTCCATTCCACTGTTGAGGAGTCAAGGTCCGTCAGCGCCGCCTGGATCGGGCAGCTGATGATCAAACGTGCGGCGCCCCACGGGGAGTTCCCGTGGGGCGCCGCACATTTCAGGATTTCTGCGGACTTGGCGTCCGCCGGGCCTCAGGCCTTGCGAGCCCTCGTCGTCTTCTTCGCGGCAGTGGCCTTCTTCGCCGCTGTCGTCTTGGCCGCCGCCGTCTTCGCGGTCGCCGCCTTCTTCGTGGCCCCGGCCGCCTTGTCGGTGGCCTTGTTGTTGACCGTCTTCGTGGCCCTGGCCGTCGCTGTCCTCTTCGCCGTCGTCGCCGAGGCGACCGTCTTCCTGGCCGCCGTCTTGCGCGGGGCCTTCACCGAGGCCGCGTCGCTGATCCGGTCGGCGCCGAGGATCTCGCGCAGGAACTTGCCGGTGTGGCTGGCCGGGACCGCGGCGACCGCCTCGGGGGTGCCCTCGGCGATGACGAGGCCGCCGCCGGCGCCGCCCTCGGGTCCCATGTCCACGACCCAGTCGGCGGTCTTGATCACGTCGAGGTTGTGCTCGATGACGATGACCGTGTTGCCCTTGTCGACCAGGCCGGCGAGGACCTTCAGCAGCTTGCTGATGTCCTCGAAGTGCAGACCGGTGGTCGGCTCGTCGAGGACGTAGACCGTACGGCCGGTGGAGCGCTTCTGCAGCTCGCTGGCGAGCTTGACGCGCTGGGCCTCACCGCCGGACAGGGTGGTCGCGGACTGGCCGAGCCGGACGTAGCCGAGACCGACGTCGTTCAGCGTCTTGAGGTGGCGGTTGATCGCCGGGACGGCCTCGAAGAAGTCCATGGCTTCCTCGATCGGCATGTTCAGGACCTCGGAGATGGACTTGCCCTTGTAGTGGACCTCCAGGGTCTCCCGGTTGTACCGGGCGCCGTGGCAGACCTCGCACGGGACGTAGACGTCCGGGAGGAAGTTCATCTCGATCTTGATCGTGCCGTCGCCCGCGCAGTTCTCGCAGCGGCCGCCCTTGACGTTGAAGGAGAAGCGGCCCGGCATGTAGCCGCGGACCTTCGCCTCGGTGGTCTCGGCGAACAGCTTGCGGATGTGGTCGAAGACGCCGGTGTAGGTCGCCGGGTTCGAGCGCGGGGTGCGGCCGATGGGCGACTGGTCGACGTGTACGACCTTGTCGACGAGGTCGTCGCCGTCCACACGCGTGTGCCGCCCGGGGACGTTACGGGCGCCGTTGAGCTCGCGCGCCAGGTGCGTGTACAGGATGTCGTTGACCAGCGTCGACTTGCCCGAGCCGGATACACCCGTGACGGCGGTGAACACGCCCAGCGGGAACGAGACGTCGATGTCCTGGAGGTTGTTCTCACGGGCGCCGTGGACCGTGAGCTGCCGGGACGGGTCGTGCGGGCGCCGGATGTCGGGCAGCGGGATCGACTTCTTGCCGGCCAGGTACTGACCGGTCATGGATTCGGCGTTGGCGAGCAGTTCCTTCATGGAACCGCTGTGCACGACCTTGCCGCCGTGCTCGCCCGCGCCGGGGCCGATGTCGACGACCCAGTCGGCGACCTTGATGGTGTCCTCGTCGTGCTCCACGACGATGAGCGTGTTGCCCATGTCGCGCAGCCGGACGAGGGTCTCGATGAGCCGGTGGTTGTCGCGCTGGTGCAGGCCGATCGACGGCTCGTCGAGGACGTAGAGCACGCCCACGAGTCCGGAGCCGATCTGGGTGGCCAGACGGATGCGCTGGGCCTCGCCACCGGAGAGGGTGCCGGCCGCGCGGTTGAGCGAGAGGTAGTCCAGGCCGACGTCGACCAGGAACCGCAGCCGCTCGTTGACCTCCTTCAGCACCCGCTCGGCGATCTTCTTGTCGCGGGCGTTGAGCTTCAGCTCTCCCAGGAACTCGGCGCAGTCGCTGATGGACATCGCGGAGACCTCGGCGATCGACTTCCCCATGATCGTGACCGCGAGGACGATCGGCTTCAGACGCGTGCCCTCACAGGTGGGGCAGGGCACCTCGCGCATATAGCCCTCGAAGCGCTCGCGGCTGGCGTCGCTCTCGGCCTCGCTGTGCCGGCGCTTGACGAAGGGGACGGCGCCTTCGAACGGCGTCGTGTAGACCCGTTCGCGGCCGTACCGGTTCCGGTAGCGGACCTCGATCTGCGTCTTGTGGCCGTGGAGCAGCGCCTTCCTGGCCCGCTGCGGCAGGCCCGCGAAGGGGATGTCCGTCCGGAAGCCCAGGGCGTCCGCGAGGGCGCCGATCAGGCGGCCGAAGTAGTCCTTGGTGTGGCCGTGCGACCAGGGGTGGATGGCGCCCTCGTCGAGGGACTTGTCCTCGTCCGGGACGATCAGCTCGGGGTCGACCTCCATGCGCGTGCCGATACCGGTGCACTCGGGGCAGGCGCCGAACGGCGAGTTGAAGGAGAAGGAGCGCGGCTCCAGCTCCTCGAAGGAGAGGTCGTCGTACGGGCAGTAAAGGTGCTCCGAGTACATGCGCTCGCGCTCGGGGTCGTCCTCGGGGAGGTCGACGAAGTCGAGCACGACCATGCCGCCGGCGAGGCCGAGGGCGGTCTCCACGGAGTCGGTGAGGCGGCGCTTGGCGGAGTCCTTCACCGTGAGGCGGTCGATGACCACCTCGATGGTGTGCTTCTCCTGCTTCTTCAGCGTGGGCGGGTTGGACAGCTGGATGGTCTCGCCGTCCACGCGGGCGCGGCTGTAACCCTTGGTCTGGAGATCGGCGAACAGGTCGACGAACTCGCCCTTGCGCTCACGCACCAGCGGCGACAGCACCTGGAAGCGGCTCCCCTCCGGCAGCTCCAGGACCTTGTCGACGATGGCCTGCGGCGACTGGCGGGAGATCGGCCGGCTGCACTGGGGGCAGTGCGGCTTGCCGATGCGCGCGAAGAGCAGACGCAGGTAGTCGTAGACCTCGGTGATGGTGCCGACCGTCGAGCGCGGGTTGCGCGAGGTCGACTTCTGGTCGATGGAGACCGCCGGGGACAGGCCCTCGATGAAGTCGACGTCCGGCTTGTCCATCTGACCGAGGAACTGCCGGGCGTACGACGACAGCGACTCCACGTAGCGCCGCTGTCCTTCGGCGAAGATGGTGTCGAAGGCCAGCGAGGACTTGCCCGACCCTGACAGGCCCGTGAAGACGATGAGCGAGTCGCGCGGCAGGTCGAGCGAGACATTCTTGAGATTGTGCTCGCGCGCGCCACGGACGATGAGACGGTCGGCCACGCCGGTCCGCACCTTTCTTGAGAGAAGTGACAGGGGGCGAGGCCCCCGTGTGTTCTCGGCTTCGAGGCCCCCGTGCTCCCTCAGACTAGGGGGAGCCACTGACAACGCCGTTCGGATTCCCGGATGGGACAACAATCCCGGGGCCTCCAGCATGCCCGACGTCACGACCGACCCTATAGCACGCGCATTCGATTTACGGCACCCGTTCACCACCTTCACCCAAAGGTGTGGCGGGGATAGTGTCAGCACCATGATTGATCACGCTCGTGACCTGGTGTCTGTACGTGAAGCGACCGATCGGCTGCTCACCGCAGCGGCCAAGCTGGACAACGCGTCGGTGACCGAGTCGTCACGGCTCCCCGGCTGGAGCCGCGGTCATGTCCTCGCGCACATCGCCCGCAACGCGGACGCCCTCGTGAACGTCCTCGAAGGGCGCCCCATGTACGCCTCCGCCACCGCCCGGGACGCCGACATCGAGCGGGACGCCCAGCGCCCTCTCGACGTCCAGCTCACCGACGTACGTGAGAGCGGCGCCCGCTTCCAGGAGACCGGAGCGGTCCCCGCGGACTGGTCGCGCACGGTCGAGCTGCGCAACGGGGTCACCGATGCCGCGGCCCGGGTGCCGTTCCGGCGGTGGGTCGAGGTGGAACTGCACCACGTGGATCTCGGGATCGGGTACGAGCTGGAGGATCTGCCGGCGGAGTTCGTGGAGCGGGAGATCGACTTCCTCGCGGATCGGTTCGCCGGGCACCCGGATGTGCCGCCGACCCGTCTCACGGACGGCACGCGCGCGTGGAGCACGGGCCGGGAGGCGGACGCGCCCGAGGTCACCGTCACCGGCTCCGGACCCGACCTGCTCGGCTGGCTCGCCGGGCGCCGCGACGGGGCCGGGCTGGCCGTGGCGGGCGGCGCGCTTCCGTCGCTTCCCCCGCTGTAGCGCCGGGCAGGGCCTTCGCTGCAGCGCCGGGTAGGGCCTTCGGCCGCCCTGCCGCTATAGGCTTCCGCCATGACGTACAGCGGACAGGTGACGGTCGGTGGCCCCGCCGACGTGCACGAGCTCAAGGACCTGATGATCACCAAGATCGCGGTCGGCCCGATGGACAACAACGCCTATCTGCTGCGCTGCCGGGCCACGGACGAGCAGTTGCTGATCGACGCCGCCAACGACGCGGGCGCGCTGCTCGGCATGATCGGTGACGACGGCATCGCGTCCGTCGTCACCACGCACCAGCACGGCGACCACTGGCAAGCGCTCGCCGCGGTCGTCGAGGCCACCGGCGCGCGCACTTACGCCGGGCGGGACGACGCCGACGGCATCCCGGTGCCGACCGACGTACTGGTCGACGACGGCGACACCATCCGAGTGGGGCGCGTGGAGCTCACCGCGCGCCACCTGGTCGGGCACACGCCGGGTTCGATCGCCCTCGTCTACGACGACCCGCACGGGCATCCCCATGTGTTCACCGGGGACTGCCTGTTCCCGGGCGGTGTGGGCAACACCCGTAAGGATCCGAAGGCGTTCGCCAGCCTGATCCATGACGTCGAGACGAAGATCTTCGACGTGCTGCCGGACGAGACATGGGTTTACCCGGGACACGGCAACGACACGACGCTGGGCGCGGAACGGCCACAGCTGCCGGAGTGGCACGCGCGCGGTTGGTGAGCGGGAGTCCGTGAGCGCGGGGCGGACTTGGTGAGCACTGGCCGGGCTTGGTGAGCTCAGACCGCAGGTGGGCGAGCGCCGGGCGCGCACGCCCAACCCGCACCGCGTACTCCCCGCGCACGCGCCCCGTGTGAACCGTTCACACACGCTGGTGCCATGCACGCGCTCCCGGCGCGCGTTGTTGCGCAGTCAACTGGAAGCAGCCCCGCACAGGATGACGGCTCCTGAGCGGAAAGGGCCGCCGGTCTTTCAACCCCGCCCTCGACCGGCGGCCCCGGCGATCGACTGTGTCCCGAGCAGGGTTCGCAGATCTTCGGATCGTGGAGGCGGGGTCACGTGTCCGCGTGTCCCGCCCCTGCCAGCGCCGCGACCCGCTCCACCCCGAACGCGTACCCCTGCACACCGCACCCCGCGATCACGCCGTCGGCGCGCAGGGAGACGTACGAGTGGTGCCGGAAGGACTCGCGCTTGTGGATGTTGGAGATGTGAACCTCCAACACCGGAAGGCCGTCACAGGTGTTGAGCGCATCCAGGATCGCCACCGAGGTGTGCGAGTAGGCGCCGGGGTTGATCACGATCCCGCAGTGGTTCAGCCGTGCCTCGTGGATCCAGTCGACCAGTTCGCCCTCGTGGTTGGACTGCCGGAAGTCGATCGTGCCGCCGTGCGCGGCCGCCGCCTTGGCACACAGGGCCTCGACGTCGGCCAGGGTCTCGGAGCCGTAGATCTCCGGCTGGCGCTGGCCGAGCAGGTTCAGGTTGGGGCCGTTGAGGATCATGATCGGGGCGTTGGCCAGGGTGCGGGGCACGGTTCCTCCGGTCCGTTCGGGATGGGGCGGCCCGTCAGAGACCGCTGCTCAGACCCCGGTTTATCACGGTGCGTGGATCACGCCGTGATCTCGTACCCTGCCAAACCCTCCCCCCGATGCGGATGGGCCGGCCTCGTCCCCGTAGACGGCCCTGCCCGGCGCATCACGGTCACGTACTGACGAAGCCCCGGCGCGCCCGTACGCCCCCGTAACTCGCGGTCACCGTGGGTAGTTGACGCAGCATGCACGACGTACGCACCGTAAGGGCGCCCTCCATGCTGCGGCTCGCGGCCGCCTCGCTCGCCGGCACGGCCATCGAGTTCTACGACTTCTTCGTCTACGGGACCGCCGCGGCGCTGGTCCTGGGGCCGCTCTTCTTCCCGACGTTCTCACCGGTGGCGGGAACCCTGGCCGCCTTCGCCACGTTCGGCGTGGGCTTTGTGGCGCGGCCACTGGGATCGGTGCTCTTCGGGCACATCGGGGACCGGCACGGGCGCCGCCCGGTCCTCGTCGCCTCGCTGCTGCTGACCGGCGCCTCCACGGTCGCGGTCGGCTGTGTCCCGACGTACGACACCATCGGTGTGCTCGCTCCCCTGCTGCTGCTCCTGCTGCGCTTTCTGCAGGGGCTCGGCCTCGGCGGCGAGTGGGGCGGGGCCGTACTGCTGACCGTGGAGCACGCGCCGGCCGGGCGCCGCGGTCTGTGGTCGAGCTTTCCTCAGGTCGGGCCCGCGCTCGGCTTTCTGCTCGCCAACGGGGTGGTGCTGGGGCTGTCGGCGACGCTGTCCGAGGCTCAATTCGCCGCGTGGGGCTGGCGCGTGCCGTTCTGGGCGGCGGGAGTGCTGGCCGCGGTGGGACTGTGGCTGCGGTCGTCGTTCGCCGAGAGCCCCCGGTTCCTCGAAATCGACGACCACGCGCGCGTGCCGCTCGCCGAGGTCGTCCGCTACCACTGGCGGCTCGTGCTGTTGACGGCCGGGGCGCTGTCGATCGGATACGCGATCTTCTACGCCGTGACGACCTGGTCGCTCGCGTACGGCACGGAACGGCTCGGTGTGAGCCGCGACGTCATGCTGATCTGCATCATGGGCGCGGTGGTGGTGATGGGCGCGCTCACGCCGCCGGTGGCGATGCTCGGCGACCGGTACGGGAGGCGGCCCCTGTGTCTGATCGGATGCGCTGCCTCGGCACTGTGGATGTTCCCGATGGTCGCGCTTCTCGCGACCGGCGCGCCGCTGCCGATGTTCCTGGGCTTCGTGGGGGCGATGCTCTCGTTCATCACGATGTTCGCCGTCATCGCCGCGTATCTGCCGGAACTGTACGAGCCCCGGGTGCGCTGCACGGGTGCCGCGGTGGGCTACAACCTCGGCGGCGTACTCGGGGGCGCGGTGACGCCCATCGCGGCGACGGCACTCGCCGAGCAGGGCGGCCGGGTGCCCTGGGCCGTAGGGGCGTACATGACAGGGGTCGCACTCCTCAGCCTGGGGTGCTTCGCGCTGCTGCCCGAGACGCGTCCGGAGCCCGCGGTGGTGGCGGAGCCCGCCACTGGGTGACGGGCTCCGGGACACGGCAGCACGAAGGACCTTCGGCCACGGGACACGGCGGGCTACGGGTTGATCGCGAGTTCCAGATACGCCGCGAACAGCACCAGATGGACGCCGCCCTGCAGCGGCGTCGCCCGCCCCGGCACCACCGTCAGCGAGCTCACCACCACCGTCAGGGCGAGCAGCACCAGGTGGGTGGGGCCGAGACCGAGGACGAGCGGGCCCGAGAGCCAGATGGAGGCCAGGGCGACGGCGGGGATGGTCAGGCCGATGCTGGCCATCGCCGAGCCGAGCGCGAGGTTCAGGCTGGTCTGCACGCGGTCACGGCGGGCGGAGCGCAGTGCGGCGATCGTCTCGGGGAGCAGCACCAGCAGGGCGATGACCACGCCGACGACGGCGTGGTGCAGACCGGCGGCCTCCACACCGGACTCGATGGTGGGCGACACCCCCTTGGCCAGACCGACCACGCCGATCAGAGCCAGGCTCAGCAGCCCCAGACTGATCCATGCGGTGCGGGCGGAGGGCGCGTCGGCATGGTCGTCCGCGGTGATCACATCGCCCTGTCGGGTGATGGGGAGGAAGTAGTCACGGTGGCGTACGGTCTGCGTCGCCACGAACAGGCCGTACAGGATCAGCGAGGAGAGCGCGGCGAACGTCAGCTGCACGCTGGAGAACTCCGGGCCGGGCTTGCTGGTGGTGAACGTCGGCAGCACCAGGCTGAGCGTGGCGAGGGTGGCGACGGTCGCGAGCGCGGCGCCGGTGCCCTCGGGGTTGAAGACCGCCGTGCGGTGCCGCAGCGAGGCGACCAGCAGGCACAGGCCGACGATGCCGTTGCAGGTGATCATCACCGCCGCGAAGACGGTGTCCCGGGCGAGGGTGGAGCTCTTGTCGCCGCCGTCGATCATCAGGGTCACGATCAGGGCGACCTCGATGATCGTGACGGCGATGGCGAGGACGAGTGAGCCGAAGGGTTCGCCGACCCGGTGCGCGACCACTTCGGCGTGGTGCACGGCGGCCAGGACGGCTCCGGCGAGGATCAGCGTCACCAGCGCGACGAGCGCGCCGGGCAGGTCCCGTCCCCAGGTGAAGGCCAGGAGGAAGACCGCGAGCACGGGCACGAGGTACGTCCACCCGGTTGTGAGCGACCTGAGCCGATCGATCATGGAGCGATCGTCGCAGAGGCCCTGCGGGTTCGCATTCCGGTCCGTGGGGTGGTCAGGGCGGTTGTCAGGCGGCCCCGCGCCCTGCGGATGCGGGGCCCCTGTGGGTTGTATGTCGCTACGCGAAATCGGTCATCTCCTGTACGTCGCAGTCCGTGAAGGACGGCGGCCTGGTGCACAGCGCGGCCATCTGCTCCGCGAACTTGGTCGTCTCGGGGTCGTCGCTGTTGCGCATGGCGTCCTCGTGGGAGTCGAACTCGATCACTACGAGGTAGCGGTTGGCCTCGCCCCGGTCCTTGAGGACGAGACGGCGCTTGGGGCCGCCGCTGCGGCCCGCCAGGCTCTGTTCGGTCTCGTGGGCCAGTTCTCGCATCTCGTCGATGCGCTCGGTCTCGAAGTCGATGATCTGCACGAACTTCATGGGTGCGTCCACAGGTGCCTCCACCCCCGGCGGTGGTGTCCCCGGCCGGGGACACCCAGCACCCAACGAAGCACCGGGGGTGGTGCTCGGCAATCGGCTGGGCACCACCCCCGGTGTTGGTTCTTCCTACGTCCGACGTGGTCAGACGTCGATGCTGTCCTTCGGAGCGCTTTCGCTGCCCTCCTGCGCCGCCTCGGCCGCCGCCTGCTTCTTGGAGGCCCGCAGACTGGTGATCGTGGTGATGATCAGGACCGAGCAGATCACGCCGAGCGAGACCGGAATGCTGATCTCAGGGACGTGGACGCCGGACTCGTGCAGCGCGTGCAGCACCAGCTTGACGCCGATGAAGCCGAGGATGATCGACAGCCCGTAACTGAGGTGGACGAGCTTCTTCAGCAGTCCGCCGATCAGGAAGTACAGCTGCCTGAGGCCCATCAGCGCGAAGGCGTTGGCCGTGAAGACGATGTACGGGTCCTGCGTCAGGCCGAAGATCGCCGGGATGGAGTCGAGGGCGAAGAGCACGTCCGTCGTGCCGATCGCAAGCATCACGACCAGCATCGGGGTCATGACCCGCTTGCCGTTCTCCTGGATCCACAGCTTGGTGCCGTGGTAGCGGTCGGCTACACCGAACCTGCGCTCGGCCGCCTTCAGCAGCTTGTTCTCCTCGAACTCCTCGTCATCCTCGTCGGCCCGGGCCTCCTGGATGAGCTTCCAGGCGGTCCAGATCAGGAAGGCGCCGAAGAGATAGAACACCCACGCGAAGCTTGCGAGGATCGCCGCACCCGCGGCGATGAAGATGGCTCGCAGCACCAAGGCTATGAGGACACCCACCAGCAGCACTCGCTGCTGGTACTGGGACGGCACCGCGAACTTCGCCATGATCAGGACGAAGACGAAGAGGTTGTCGACGCTCAGTGACTTCTCGGTGATGAAGCCCGCGAAGAACTCGCCGGCGGGCTGTCCGCCGCCGAAGATCAGCAGGCCGAGCCCGAACAGGGCGGCCAGGGCGATCCAGACGACCGTCCAGATTCCGGCTTCCTTGATCGACACGTCATGCGGCTTGCGGCCGATGAAGAAGTCGACGGCGATCAGGGCGGCAAGGCCCACGATGGTCAGGACCCATAGGGTCGTGGAAACTTCCACTGCGCCTCCGGCAGTCGTAACGGCAAATGTCAGCGTCGTCGCGCGCCGGAGGTCTCTTCCACCCAAGATGGGCCGACGCCCCGGGATCTGGCCTGATCCGTATTGACGGGTACGTCGCAGCAGACAGGGAGTACTCCCCTCCGTGGGAAGAACAGTACCCCAATTACCAAGGAAAGGTAAAGTGCTTGGCAAAAGAAATGCCAAGTGTGCTGGTCAGGGGCGCTTTACCGGTACTTGGCCCGAGCTTCGGCGACCTGCGCGAGCACCTGCTGGAGCACCTGGCTGCCGGGCGGCACGAGCGGCGGCTCGTAGGTCCAGGCGTGCCCCACCCACGGGTCGGCGAGATGGTCGTCCGGCACCGGTGTCAGTCGCAGCAGCGAACGCCACAGCGGGTCGAGCAACGGGCCGTAACCGGCGGCCTCCTCACGGTCCGCGACCATCATCAGGTGGACGCCGACGACGGACCCCTCGTCCGCCAGGTAGCGCAGCTGGTTCACGGCACGGTCGTCGAAGCCGTGCGGAAAGTCGTTGACGATCAGCAGCTGCTGGGAGGTGTCGAACCCGGGCGGCAGGGAGTCGGGCGCACCGGCGCGCACGGCCATCTGCACCAGGTCGACGCGCTGGGTGAGCCGTGCGAGGACGTCCGCGACACCGGCCGCGCCCACGGCCGGCGGGGCCGCGAGCACACCGGTCTGCACCAGGGGTGCGAGGGCCTGTGCGCCCGAACCGGCCGGATCGATGACGTGCACGGTGAACTCGCCCGCCGGGTAGACGGCGAGCAGTCGTGCCGCGTGCGCCACCGCCGTATCCATGGCGAGACGCCGCAGGTCATGGGCGTCCGTGAACGAGCCGTCGAGCGACCCGTCGCGTCCGCTGTCGATCCACAGGCCGCGCTCCAGAGGCAGCCGGACCAGCATCGGGATGCGCAGATCGGCGCTCTCGGGCAGATGGAGGTCGCCCAGGCGCAGAGCCATGGGGATCTCCATCGGTACGCGGTAGCCGTGCCAGGCCGGGTTGTCCCAGCGCGCGTACGCGGGCGGCAGCGCGGGTTCGACGACGTCGGACTCCGCGGTGAGCTGGGCGATGTCCCGGTCGAGCGCGGCCCTGGCCTGATTGACGAGCTGGGAGTGCTTGGCCTGGGCCGCCTCGCGTGCGGCGTCGCCCTGTCCGCCGATCCGGCTGCGCGGGTCCGACAGGACCTGGTCGAGTTCCTTCTCCATGCGCGAGTCGGCGAAGTCGACCGCGCTGCGGTAGGCGGCGGCGGTACGGGCCAGGTCCTCGAACATGCCCCACACCTGGTTGTAGAGCCGCTCGTCCATGGACCAGCCGGTGGCGTCGCCCGCGACGGGCTGCGCGGGCTGTCCGGGCTGGGCCGGGGGCGCGGTCGGCGGAGGAGGTGGCGGAGCGGCGCTCTGACGGCGCGGGTGGCTGTAGTCGATCGGGCCACCGGACGTGGAGGTGGACGGCTGGGCGGGGTCGCCGGCTCCCGTCCCGCCCTGGTACGGCGGCTGCGGCGCGGGCTGACCCGGTGCACCCGGCGTCTGGGCGCCGTACGGGGAATTCGGCGGCGTCGGCTGCCCGGGCCCGCCGGGCGGCTGGGTGCCGTAGGGCGATGTCTGCTGGGGCGGTACCGGGCCGGGGGCGCCCTGGGGTGCGGGGCCGCTCTGGTCCGGGCCGAGTGCGGGTGCGGCCGCCTGTCGGGAGCGGTCGCCGTCCGTCCGTGGCGGAGGTGCCGGCACGGAGCGGGCCACACCCTGGGCCACCGCCTCGTTGATGCCGCCCGCGAGTTGGTGGGCCTGGGGCAGGCCCTGGTCGGTGAAGAGGTCGGCGAGGCCACCGGCGTAGCCCTGGCCGATCGCGCGCACCTTCCAGGCGCCCTGCCGGCGGTAGAGCTCCAGGGCGACCACGGCGGACTCGGCCTCCAGGCCGGTGACGGTGTAGCTGGCGATCTCGACGCCGTCGAGGCCGGTGACCGCGACGAAGGGGGTCGGGACGGCGCCGAAACGGGTCGGGCCGCCGACGCCGACCGGCAGGGCGAGCAGCACACTGACTCGGTGGACGGCTTCCGGCATGGCGTCCAGGTCCACCGCGAGGCGATGGTCGGCGGCCGCCTGCCGGGAGACCTCAAGACCGGGCAGGGTGGGGGCGCCGGGGTGGGCCACCCATTCGACGCCGTGGATCTTCCCCTGCTCGTCGCCGAGCGTGGCCCCGGCCACGATCGGTGCGCCGGCCGAGACCCGGATCTCCAGACGGGCCTGGGAGAGCGGGTGGTTCTGCCCCCGCACCAGCTCGGCCGTCATGCCTTCGTCCCCCTGTTGTCGCTTGTCTTGTCGTGTGCCGCTCGCCGGGCGGCCCGGCGGGTCCTACAGGTGCGGCAGGATCGACGGCATCAGGTCCTGGAAGGTGCGGCCGTTGGCCGGGGTGCCGAGGGCCGTCATCGTCCAGCCCGGGCCCGAGCGGTGCACCTTCGCCATGATCTGGGCCGTGTAGGCGCCGCCACCGGCGAGGGTGTAACGGGCGAGCTCCTGGCCGTTGGTCTCGTCGACCAGGCGGCAGAAGGCGTTCTCCACTTCCTGGAAGGTCTGGCCCGTGAAGGAGTTCACGGTGAACACGATCTGGTCGATGTGGACCGGGATGCGCGCGAGGTCGACGAGGATCGCCTCGTCGTCGCCGCCCTGGCCGACACCGCCGACGAGGTTGTCACCGGTGTGGCGCACGGAGCCGTCGTCGCTCACCAGGTGGCGGAAGAAGACGACGTCGACCGGCTGCTTGTCCGCGAAGAGGACGGCGGAGGCGTCAAGGTCGACCTCCCGCGTGCGCGAGCCGAACAGGCCGCGCCGGGGAGCCGCCTGCCAGCCGAGACCCATGCGCACCGCGGTCAGGCTGCCCCCGTCGTTCTTCTGCAGACTGATGGCCTGACCCTTGGTCATGTTGACGGTCACGTGCTGATTCCCCTCTCGAACTGTCCCCTGTTGGCCGCGGGCTCCGCGGATGACCAGAACCCTACGCAGGGGCACTGACAGTGCCGTACCCCGGTCCGCACTTTGTGTCGGTCTTGCAACACAGCGCGTGCTCGGACGGGCCTCGAAGGCCGATCGGGAGCGCCGGTTCCGGGGAGCGGACCGGCGCCCATGGCCCGTCAGGCCAGGCCTGCCTCCTTCATCTGGCGCAGTTCCTTCTTCATTTCGGCCACCTCGTCGCGCAGCCGGGCCGCGATCTCGAACTGCAGATCGGCGGCCGCGGCGCGCATACGCTCCGTCAACTCCTCGATCTGCTCGGCGAGATCGGCCGCCGGCCGGTCGGTCGGCACCGTCTCCTTCGCCTTGCCCTTGGCGGACTTGGTCGCCTTCGCGCCCTTGGCCGCCTTGTCGCCGAGGGAGGGCACGGGGGCCTTGGTGCCGCGGCCGTCCTTCTTGGCCCGGTAGCCCGTGCCGAGCAGCTGCTCGGTGTCGACGTCCTCGCGGGCGATCTGCGCGACGATGTCGTTGATCTTCTTGCGCAGCGGCTGCGGGTCGATGCCTTTCGCCTTGTTGTACGCGACCTGCTTCTCCCGGCGGCGGTTGGTCTCGTCGATGGCCTTCTCCATCGCCGGGGTGATCTTGTCGGCGTACATGTGGACCTGGCCGGAGACGTTACGTGCGGCACGGCCGATGGTCTGGATGAGGGACGTGCCCGAGCGCAGGAAGCCCTCCTTGTCGGCGTCCAGGATCGCCACCAGGGACACCTCGGGAAGGTCGAGGCCCTCACGCAGCAGGTTGATGCCGACGAGGACGTCGAACTCGCCGGCACGCAGCTCACGCAGCAGCTCGACACGGCGCAGGGTGTCGACGTCGCTGTGGAGATAGCGCACCTGGATGCCGAGCTCCAGGAAGTAGTCCGTGAGGTCCTCGGCCATCTTCTTGGTGAGGGTGGTGACCAGGACGCGCTCGTCCTTCTCGACGCGCTCGCGGATCTCGTGCACCAGGTCGTCGATCTGGCCCTCGGTGGGCTTGACCACGACCTCCGGGTCGACCAGGCCGGTGGGGCGGATGATCTGCTCGACCTGACCGTCGCCGCGGGAGAGCTCGTAGTTGCCGGGGGTCGCCGACAGGTAGACGGTCTGCCCGATGCGTCCCTGGAACTCCTCCCACTTCAAGGGGCGGTTGTCGAGGGCGGAAGGCAGGCGGAAGCCGTGGTCGACCAGGGTGCGCTTGCGGGAGGCGTCACCCTCGTACATGGCCCCGATCTGCGGCACCGTCACATGCGACTCGTCGATGACCAGCAGGAAGTCCTCGGGGAAGTAGTCCAGCAGGGTGTTCGGCGCGGAGCCGGGCGAGCGGCCGTCGAAGTGCATCGAGTAGTTCTCGACGCCGGAGCAGGAGCCGATCTGGCGGAGCATCTCCAGGTCGTACGTCGTACGCATGCGCAGGCGCTGGGCCTCCAGGAGCTTGCCCTGTTTCTCCAGTTCGGCGAGGCGCTCCCCCAGCTCCTTCTCGATGTCGTTGACGGCCCGCTCCATGCGCTCCGGGCCCGCGACGTAGTGGGAGGCCGGGAACACGTACAGCTGCTCGTCGTCGCTGATGATCTCGCCGGTCAGCGGGTGCAGCGTGGAGAGGGCCTCGATCTCGTCGCCGAACATCTCGATGCGGACGGCGAGCTCCTCGTAGACCGGGAAGATCTCGATGGTGTCGCCGCGCACCCGGAAGGTGCCACGGGAGAAGGCCAGGTCGTTGCGGGTGTACTGGATGTCCACGAAACGGCGCAGCAGTTGGTCCCGGTCGATCTCGTCGCCGACCTTGAGGGGGACCATGCGGTCCACGTACTCCTGGGGAGTACCGAGGCCGTAGATGCAGGAGACCGAGGCGACCACGACGACGTCTCGGCGGGTGAGCAGCGAGTTGGTCGCGGAGTGGCGCAGTCGCTCGACCTCCTCGTTGATCGAGGAGTCCTTCTCGATGTAGGTGTCCGACTGCGGGACGTAGGCCTCGGGCTGGTAGTAGTCGTAGTACGAGACGAAGTACTCGACGGCGTTGTTCGGCAGGAGCTCGCGGAATTCGTTCGCCAGCTGGGCGGCCAGCGTCTTGTTCGGCGCCATCACCAGGGTGGGGCGCTGGAGCTTCTCGATCATCCACGCGGTGGTGGCGGACTTGCCTGTGCCGGTCGCGCCGAGCAGGACGACGTCCTTCTCACCGGACTCGATTCGCCGGGCGAGCTCGGCGATGGCCTGCGGCTGGTCGCCGCTGGGCTGGTAGGGGCTGACGACCTCGAAGGGCGCCACCGTGCGTTCGATGCTGGAAACGGGCCGCATGGAACCCACCGTACGACCCGCCACTGACAACGCGGCCCGATCAGTGGTTCTGCGGGGCCCGCGAGGCTCGGTGGTCCTGGTTTCGGCGCACGCGCAGCTGGGGGCGGCGGGCCTGGTGCGGGACGGTCGTGTGGGCCGGAACGCCCGGCTTGTGCTCGACCGGAGCCCCGGTGGGCTTCCCCATGACCATCTTCGGGTCGAACAGTACGACGGCGCCGGCGAGGAGCAGGAAGGCAAGCGGGCCGACCAGCATCGGTGCGAGCAGGGCGGCGGGCGAGTGGCCCGATGAGGGGGGCTCGGTGCCGTGGAGGTGGACGCTGAGGGCGGCCATGCCGGTGTAGTGCATACCGCTGACGGCGAGGCCCATGACGAGGCTCGCGCCGACGCTCCACAGGAATCCTCTGACCTGCCCTGCGGCCCACAGGGCCGCGGTGGCCGCCCCCATCGCTATCACCACGGAGACGCCGACGGTGAGCGTGTTGTACTCAAGCTTTCCGTTGAGCCGCATGCCGGCCATGCCCAGGTAGTGCATCGAGGCTATGCCGAGGCCGGTGATGGTGCCGCCGGTGAACAGGGCCGTTCCCCTGGCGCCCTTGTAGCCGACGATGAAGATCCCGACGCCCACCATGACGATGGCGACGGCCAGGCTCGCGAACGTCATGGGTTTGTCGTAGTGGATCGGTGTCTCCTCGACCGTGAACCCCATCATCGCGACGAAGTGCATGGTCCATATGCCGGAGCCGATGGCCGCCGCTCCCAGGGCGAGCCAGCCGGGGCGCCAGGACTGCGAGACGAGCATCGATCTGGTGGTGCAGCGCAGGCCGAGGGCACCGCCGAGGCAGGCCATGAGGTAGGCGACCAGCGGTGTGACGAGTCCGTAGCTGAAACCGTCGATCGTGCCCTGCATACGCAGCTGCCCTTCCCGCCCTTTTACGTCCCGGTACCCCGTGAAATGCGCCCCCTCCCAGCACCGCCCGAGCGGTCAGGGTTGAGGCAGAGGGTAACTCCCACCGGAATGGTCGAACGATTTTCCGGCAAAGAAACACGGCCTTGCCCCAGTTGTGCGGCACGAGTGAGCGGGCCCGGGCAACTCCATTCAATCTGTGGCCATTCTGTACTCCCTCGCCGTTGACCGTCTGCTGTCAGAGTTGAGCTGTCCGTGATCGTTCGACGCGAGGAGTACGCATGTACGCGCGCGCAGTAGCCGCCACGACGACCGCGCTCCTGGGAACCGCCGCTCTCCTCCTTCCCGCCTCCGACGCCAGGGCCGGCGCCGCGCACCCCACGGTCATCGCCCACCGGGGGGCCTCCGCCTACGCCCCCGAGAACACACTGGCCGCCGTGGACAAGGCCGCCGAACTGGGCGTCAGCTGGGTGGAGAACGACGTACAGCGCACCAAGGACGGCGAGCTGGTCGTTCTCCACGACGACAACCTCCAGCGCACGACCGACGCGGAGCAGGTCTTCCCCGACCGGGCGCCCTGGAAGGTGAAGGACTTCACCGCCGCCGAGATCGCCCGTCTGGACGCGGGCAGCTGGTTCAGCCCCAAGTACGCGGGCACGCGCGTGCCGACGCTGGAACAGTTCATGGACCGTCTGGAGCTGCACCATCAGAAACTGCTCCTGGAGATCAAGAACCCCGATCTGTATCCGGGTATCGAGCGGCAGACCCTCAAAGTGCTGGACGACGAGGGATGGCTTGATCCGCACCACCTCGCGAGCCGGCTGATCGTGCAGAGTTTCGGCGCCGACAGCATTCGGACCGTCCACGATCTGAAGCCCGCCGTCAAGACCGGCTTCCTCGGGACGCCGCCCGAGGCGGACCTCGCCGGGTACGCGGCCTTCGCCGACCAGATCAACCCGTCGTACAGCTCCATCTCCAGGGGCTATGTCGCCACCGTCCACGCCCTCACAGGACCGCACGGCAGGCCGCTGGAGGTCTTCACCTGGACGGTGAACGACGCGGACACCGCCCGACTGGTCGCGGGGTACGGCGTGGACGGCGTCATCTCCAACAAGCCCGACGTGGTGCGGGACGCCCTGCCCGCGGGCCTGAGGCCGGGCCGCGAGTCGACGCCGCCCGCTCCCGGGGCGTTGTCAGTGGCGGGTCGTACGGTGGGCGAATGGACAGCCAAGGGCAGTACGAGCAGCAGGTCGTGTGGGCCGTCGTCGGTAGCGACATCGGTCCTCTGATGCTGGCCGCGACCCGCGAAGGCCTGGTCAGTGTCGTGTTCCACGCCACCGAGAAGGTGCGTGAGAAGGCGCTCGACCGGCTTGCGTCGCGGCTGGGCACCGAGCCGGTCGAGGCGCCCGACTCCCCGCTGCTGGCCGAGGCGATACGTCAGCTGGAGGAGTACTTCGCGGGCTCGCGACACGACTTCGAGCTGCCGCTGGACTGGTCGCTGATCTCCGGATTCAACCGCCAGGTGCTGCGGGAACTGGCCGCCGGTGTCCCCTACGGCGCGGTCGTCGGGTACGGCGATCTGGCCGGTCGGGTCGGACAGCCGGGCGCCGCCCAAGCGGTGGGGATGGCCATGGGCGCCAATCCGCTGCCTGTCGTGGTGCCCTGTCACCGGGTCGTGGAGAGCGACGGCGGCATCGGCGGGTTCGGGGGCGGGCTGGAGACCAAGCGGAAGCTGCTCGCGCTGGAGGGAGTGCTGCCGGAGCCGCTGTTCTGAGGGCTTCATGCCCTATTCACCCGGTTGGTATGGACCTTCACAGGGTGGAGCACGGCACTTCATCGGGTCGGGCCCGGTCCTTCATCTGTCGGGCCCGGCCCTTCACCGGTTGGACGGGCGAGGGAAGAGGGGGAGACTGCGCCTGTGATGACACTTTTCACCCATCTGTACGCGGCCGGTCCGGTGTGCTGTCCCCTGTCGGCCGGTGCGGGCCGCCGTACGGCCGGGTGTGCTGCGTGACGGCCGTCGAGCGGCAGGTCGCCGCGCCCGTCACGCCCGACCGGCTGCCGGCCCTGCGGCGCCGTACGACGGCCGTGCTGATCACGACGCAGATCCTCGGCGGGCTGGGCGTGGCCACCGGCATCGCGCTCGCGGCCGTGCTGGCCACGCAGGTCAGCGGCACCGAGTCGCTGTCCGGGCTCGCGCCCACCGCGACCGTCACCGGCACTGCGGTGCTGTCGATGCCGCTGGCCGCGCTGATGACCGCGCGCGGGCGGCGTCCCGGGCTCGTGCTGGCCTATCTCATCGGGGCGGTGGGCGCCGGAGTCGCGGTGATCGCGGCCCGGATCGGCAGCTTTCCGCTGCTGCTGTGCGGGATGGCGGCGTTCGGCGCGGCCTCGTCGGCGAATCTGCAGGCGCGGTTCGCGGCCGCCGATCTGGCCGAGCCGGAGCGGCGGGCCCGGGCGATCTCGCTGGTCGTGTGGGCGACGACCATCGGCGCGGTCCTCGGCCCGAACATCGCCGCGCCCGCCGGTCGCAGTGTCACGGGCCTCGGGATACCCGCGGCGGCCGGTCCGTTCCTGTGGGCGGCAGGGATCTTCCTGATATCCGCGGTCGTGGTGGCCGTACTGCTGCGGCCGGACCCGCTGCTGACGGCGCGTGCGCTCGAACCGGCCGAGGAGCAGTCGCCGGCGGCACGTTCGCTGCGCGCCGGGCTGACGGCCGTGGCCGCCTCGCCGCGGGCGCGGCTCGCGGTGGTGACGGTTGCCGTGGCGCACACGGCGATGGTCTCGGTGATGTCGATGACCCCGGTCGACCTCGCGCACCACGGCGCGGGAATCGATCTGATCGGGCTGGTCATCAGCGGGCACATCGCGGGCATGTACGCGTTCGCGCCGCTCATGGGGCGGCTGTCGGACCGGCTGGGGCGGCTGTCCGGGATCGGGCTCGCCGTGGGGTTGCTGGCGTGCGCCGTGTTCCTCGCCGGTACGGCGGGCGGCAGCCACGGGCAGACGGCCCTCGGACTCTTCGTGCTGGGGCTCGGCTGGTCGGCGGCGCTCGTCTCCGGTTCCGCGCTGCTCACGGACTCCGTGCCGCAGCCCGCGCGGGCCGCCGCCCAGGGGCTGTCGGACCTGATCATGAACGCCTCCGCGGGCATCGGCGGGGCGGCCGCGGGGCTCGTGGTCGCCCAGGCGAGCTACGGCTGGCTGAATCTCGCCGCCGCGTGTCTGCTGCTGCCGTTGGCAGCGCTGGCCCTCTTCACGCGGACAAGGCGGGGAACACAGGCGAAGGACGTTCCGGCGAGCGGCTGAGGTTCCGGTACACGCATGGCGTTGTGCCCGGTTCTACCGGGGATGTCTCCGAGGGGGCCACGCGTGCGTGGCCCCCTCTCGGCACGCTAGTCGTAGTGCCGAGCCTCGAAGATGTTGCCGTCGGGGTCGCGGAAGTAGAAGCTTCGCTTGGCGTTGCCGCGGGCGCCGAAGGAGCCGTGGGAGATGTCCGTCACGGGTGTGGCGCGCTCCTCCAGACGGGCGCGCAGGGCGTCGAAGTCGCGGCCGGGCAGCGCCAGGCAGACATGGTTGACGGGGTGGCCGGAGCTCTCGGCGGCGCCCGGCAGCATCGTCATGCGCTCCGCCATGGTGAGCGGCATGAGGTCGAGGATGGTCTCCTCGTTGAGACGTACCGAGGGGAACGAAGCGGCCCCCGCGGAGAACTCCGAGAGCCTGATCGGCTCCATGCCGACCGCCTTCTCGAAGAAGTCGGCCGACGCCATCGGGTCACGGACCCAAAGGACGACATGGTCGAGACGTGCGGTGTTGTCCATCATGCAGCCAAGGCTGGTGTCGTCCGCCACAGGCTGCAAGGGGTTTGATCGGGCGCGGCACCCGCCAGAGATGAGGGAGTACCGACAGACAGGAGGCAGGCGCGTGGTGCTGGTGGTGTCCGAAGAGGTACGGGAAGCGGTCGACGCGCGTCGACCGGTGGTGGCCCTGGAGTCCACGATCATCGCGCACGGGCTGCCTCGCCCGCGCAATCTGCAGGTGGCCCTGGAGCTGGAGGACGTCGTACGGCGGGAGGGTGCCGTCCCCGCGACGATCGCCGTGCTGGACGGGCGGCCCCATGTCGGACTCGACAAGGAGCAGCTGGAGCGGATCGCCAACGAGGACGGGATCCGCAAACTGGGGCACCGTGATCTGCCGCTCGCGGTGGCCTCCGAGGCGAGTGGGGCGACCACGGTGTCGGCGACGGCGCTGCTGGCGGCCCTCGCGGGCGTCCGGGTGTTCGCGACGGGTGGGCTCGGCGGTGTGCACCGGGAGTGGACGGTGACGCAGGACGAGTCGGCCGATCTGGGGCTTCTGGCGCGTACGCGGATCACGGTCGTGTGTGCCGGGGTGAAGTCGATCCTGGATGTCCCTGCGACTCTGCAGCGGCTGGAGACGCTGGGCGTCGCGGTGGCCGGTTACCGCACGGAGCGCTTCCCCGGCTTCTATCTCTCCGACTCGGGGCACCCGGTGGACTGGGCGCTTCAGTCGCCCGGGGAGGTGGCCGAGGTGATGCGCGCTCAGGACACGCTGGACGGGCCCGAGTCGGCGCTGATCGTCGCCAATCCGGTGCCGGAGGAGGAGCAGCTCGATCCCGAACTGCACACGCGTGTGCTCGCCGAAGCGCTGCAAGCGTGCGAGGAGCAGGGCGTCACCGGCCAGGCGGTCACGCCGTTCCTGTTGGACTACTTGGTACGGCACACGGACGGGGCCTCGCTGAGCGCCAATCTCGCGGCGGTGCGCGGCAACGTGCGGCTCGCGGGGCGGATCGCGGCGGCGTGGGCCGGGGCGTGAGCGGGACATGACCGGGGCGGGGGCACGCGGAACCGGGAGCGAGGCGGGCGGTCGCGGACCTGGGAGCACGGCGGGCAGTCGCGGACCGGGGAGCGCGGCAGGGGCGCGCGCGCCTGGCGGCGGGGCTGCGCCTGACAGTTCGGTGCGCGGCCCGTCCGTCAGTAGCGCCTCGGACGGCGCGCTGCTGGTCGTCGGGGACGTGGTGACGGACGTCATCGCCCGGCACCGGGGGCCGCTCGCCTCGGGCACGGACACGGCCGCGGCCATCCAAACGGTTCCGGGCGGTGCGGGCGCCAACGTGGCCTGCTGGGCCGCGCGTTGGGGCGGTGCGGAGGTGCGGCTGCTGGGGAGGGTGGGCGCGGACACGGCCGCGTGGCACGAGCGGGAGCTGACCGAGAGCGGAGTGCGGCCCACTCTCGTCGTGGATCCGCAGGCGCCGACCGGGACGGTGATCTGTCTGGTCGACACGGGCGACGCGGCCGAGCGGACGTTCCTCACCGACAGCGGCGCGTCCCTTCGGCTGGAGCCGGACGACTGGTCGGACGCGCTGCTCGACGGTGTCGCCCGGCTGCATCTCTCGGGCTACCTGCTCTTCTCGGAGCCGAGCCGGGCGTTCGTGAGCGTGGCTCTGGAGTCGGCACGCGCGCGTGGCGTGCCGACGAGTCTGGATCCGGCGTCGGCGGGGTTCCTCACGAAGCTGGGCGTCGACCGTTTCCTGACGCTGGTGGAGGGCTTGGACGTGCTACTGCCGAGCCGTGACGAGGCGTGTCTGCTCACGGGGCTGCCCGATGCGGCGGACGCGGCGGCCAAGTTGAGCCGCCATGTCCCACTGGTGGTCGCCAAGCAGGGATCGGACGGCGCACTGGTCGCCCGGTCGGGCACCGTGAGCGCCCATGTCGAGGCTGTGCCGGCGGCGCCGAGCGACACCACAGGTGCGGGCGACGCCTTCACCGGCGCCTTCCTCGCGGCCCTGCTGACGGGCGCCGGTCCGGAGGACGCGGCTCGCGAGGGGTGCCGGGCGGGGGCGCTGGCGGTGGAGCAGGTGGGCGGGAGACCGCCGCGGCTGGGGTGACGGCTCAATCAACCTGAATCGTGTGCCCCTTGCCTACGCCTTGCGCCCCCACGCCGAGATCATCGGGGTCGCGGCCAGGTCCATGCCGCCGGTGGTGATGTTGGCGAGGTGGCGGTCGATGTCCTGGTCGGTGGCGTGGCCGGCGGTGACGAGCTGGTCGCGGATCTCGTGGATGGTGGCGGACTCCAGGGCGGCACAGGCGGGTGAGGCGACCGGGAAGTGGACGTCGGCGACCACCCGGCGCAGTCCGGCCTCGCGGAGCAGGCGCGGGAGTCTGCGGCCGAAGGAGAGGTCGGCTCCGCGATCGGTGAGGAGGGTGCGGACGCCGTGGCGGAGGCGATTCGCCAGTTGCTGGTCGGGGCCGTACTCGTCAGGGCAGAGCAGGGGCTGCAGGGCGGGGTCGGCGTCCTCGACCAGGAGTCGGCCGCCGGGGCGCAGGGCCTTGATCATCGACCGCAACGCCCGTTCGCGGTCCGGTACTTGAGAGAGGACCATCCGGGCGTGCACCATGTCGAACTCCTCCCCCGGCGGCTCCTCGGCGCCCACGTCGTGGACGCGGACGTCGACCGGTGGACGGGCGGTGGGGGCGAGCGGTGAGACGTCGGGGGCGGTCGCGACCACCCTTCCGGTCGGGCCGACCTTCTTGGCCAGCCAGGAGACCACCGCGGTGCCACCCGCGCCCACCTCCCAGCAGCGCCAGCCGGGTCCGATGCCGAACCCTTCGAGGTAACGGAAGGTCGTGGGGTCGAAGACAGGGCCCAGGACATCGCCACGCTCGCCCGCCTCGGCCTGCCGGTTGTCGAGGAGATACCCGTCGGTTCGCATCATGCCGAGATCATCCCATTTACCCGGTTTGCCGGGAGTGGATGACGCTCGGCGGGACGGCACCGAATTCCAAACACCCCACTTCTGCTTCGCATATTCACGCCTATTCCGGACAGTCGCATGAGCGAAGTCCCTTCATCCACAGGCCGGAACAAAGCGGAATCCGCTGTTCCCACAGGCTTACCCGCAGCTCACCCCCAGCTGGCAAACTGGCGGGCCAGGGCGCAGAGAATGCGGCGCGAGGAGCCACGCAAGGAGATCCAGATGTCCATGGCAGGGAATCTGCGGAAGGTCACGGGCCTCGACAAGGTCGGTGGCCTCCGCAAGGTGGCACGGCTGGCTCGACGGCGCCCCCGAGTCGACCTCAGCCACCCCGCCCGGTCCCCGCTGGGCTCCTCGGTGGTGAACTGCGTGACGTACCGGGACGGCGTGCGGGTCCCGGAGAGCGGTGATCTGGTCGATGTCGTGCAGCGGGTACGCAAGCGCGGCGCCGGGTTCGTCTGGCTCGGCCTCCATGAGCCGACGGACCAGGAGTTCGCGGGCATCGCCGAGCTGTTCGCCCTGCATCCGCTGGCGGTCGAGGACGCGGTCGAGGCACATCAGCGGCCGAAGCTGGAGCACTACGACGAGACGCTGTTCGCGGTGTTCAAGACGGTCTGCTACGTCGAGCACGAGAAGCTCACGGCGACGAGCGAGGTCGTGAACACCGGCGAGATCATGGTGTTCGTCGGCCAGGACTTCGTGATCACCGTACGACACGGGCGGCACGGCTCACTGGGGCCGCTGCGCGAGGAGCTGGAGGCCAGCCCCGAGCAGCTCGCCAAGGGGCCGGCGGCGGTGCTGCACGCGATCGCGGACCATGTGGTCGACGACTATCTGAGCGTCACCGACTCGGTGCAGGAGGACATCGACGAGGTCGAGACGGACGTGTTCGCGGAGAACGGCGCGCGGGCCGACCCTGGGCGGATCTACCAGCTCAAGCGGGAACTGCTGGAGCTGAAGCGTGCCGTGGTTCCGCTCAGCCGCCCGCTGGAGAACCTGGCCACACTGCCCATCCGGGTGGTCGAGCCGGAGATACAGGCGTACTTCCGCGATGTGTCCGACCATCTGCTGCGGGCCAAGGAGCAGATCTACGCCTTCGACGAGCTCCTGAACTCGATCCTGCAGGCGCACCTGGCGCAGGTCACCGTCGCACAGAACGAGGACATGCGGAAGATCACGGCCTGGGCCGCGATCATCGCCGTGCCGACGATGGTCTGCGGGGTGTACGGGATGAACTTCAAGCACATGCCGGAGTTGGGTTGGACCTTCGGCTATCCGCTGGTCCTGGCAGTGATATCCGTCGCGTGCGTGGTGCTGTACCGCGGCTTCCGACGCAACGGTTGGCTCTGACGCTTCCCGCTGCCGCCTCCGCTGCGTCCCCGCCCGGCACGGTCGGCCGGACGGGAACGGCACAGTGGATGAGGGTGCGGTGCCCGGCGGGTCAGTGCGTCATCGGCGTCCCGGTCCTGGCGTAGACGCTCTCGGCCCAGTGGGCGATCTCGCCCTCGGACAGATGCCGGGCCAGATCGGCCTCGCTGATCATGCCGACCAGACGCTTGTTGTCGATGACCGGCAGCCGGCGGATCTGGTGCTCCTTCATCTCCCGGAGCACGTCACTGATGTCGGCGTTCGCGTCGATCCAGCGCGGGGTGCCCTGGGCCAGCTCGCCGGCGGTGACCTTGCTCGGGTCGCGGCCCATGGCCACGCAGCCGATGACGATGTCGCGGTCGGTGAGGATGCCGCAGAGCCTCTCGTTCTCGTCGCTGATGGGCAGAGCTCCGACACCCAGTTCACGCATGAGCTGGGCGGCGCGGTCCAGGGTCTCGTGGGCGGGGATCCACTGGGCGCCACGGTGCATGATGTCTCCGGCAGTGGTCATTGGAGTACCTCCCGATGCCGGACGGCCGGCGCGGCGCGGGGAGGCACCGCTAGTCCCGGCGCCCTCATTCTCGCCGTGGCACCCGGCGGATGCACCCGGAACCGAGCGGTAACGGCCACCGGCGACGGGCGGGGATCAGGCCGCGAAACGCACGATCTTCCGTGGGACGACCCGGATGATCACGCGGGTCTCGTCGTCCTTCTCGGCGGGCGGGTCGATGCCGAGGTACTTGTGCGAGAGCTCGAACGGGAGCCGCTTCGCCTCGTCGGGGAGTATCTCGGCGGTGCCGCGGATCTCGACCGAGCTGTAGGGGTTGGCGAGGTCGTAGACGGAGACGCTGATGCGGGGGTCGCGGCGGAGGTTGCGCACCTTCTGGCGGGCGTCGACCGAGGAGAAGAGCACAGTGTCGCCCTCGCGTTTGATCCAGACCACCGAGTTCTGCGGGGCGCCGTCGGGGCCGAGGGTGGCCACGCTGGCGAAGTTCTTGCCGTCCAGCAGGGAGCGGACGGAGTCGTCGAAGGAGATCGGATCACTCGTGGAGGTCGTCATGGCGTCAGAGTAATTAAATGCACGCGCATATAGAAGCGGTTTGCGGGATCAGGATCAACCGCTCCACGCCGGATGCCGCGGATCGTCGGCGCGCACCAGGACATCGGCGGTGCCGGCCGGGTCGGTCTCACGGTCGTAGCGCTCGAAGGCGGGGAGGGTCCACAGGTCGGCCTCGGGGGTGCGGCGGCGCAGGGCACCGGGTGAGAGGAGGACATGGACGGTCAGGTCGAAGGGGAACCAGTGGCGCAGCAGGAGGGGGCCGTGCATCAACAGGAAGCCACCGGGCGGGAGTTGGGCATGGGGGCTGCGGGTGGCTCGATCGGTGACCGGGTCCCACAGATCGGGCAGGGCACGGCCGTCGCCGCCGGGTTCGAGAGGGCCGAAGACCTCGCGCCACAGGGCGCGGGTGTCGAACCAGCCGTCGTAGTAGGCGTCCACGTCCTGGTGGCCGTACTCCAGCCGGACGGAGGCGGGGCGCAGGAAGCCCTCCGTGCCGACGGCGAGCGAGGGACGGCCGCGTATGCGCAGCGCCTCGCCCACCCGCTCGGCGAGGTCTCCCGGCCGGGCGGCCGGGGCGCCGTCGAAGGCGATGCGTGGCCAGGGGCTGCCGTCGGCCGGTTTCAGGTCGAGCAGCCGCTCGGCGAGGAGGTCGCCGAGCCGGTCCCAGGTGATCGCTTCGAGTCGCACAGGGCCCATGATGCGGCAAGGGGCGGTGGGATCCGAGCTCGACCGGATCGTTCTGCGGGCCGCTCGAAGTGCTCGGTTCACCGGACCGAGGGAGCCGCTCACCGCCGCCGATCAGGCGGTTCACGGGCCCCGGCAGACTGTTCCCCGGACCCGCCGCCAGTTGTTCCCCGGACCCGGCACCAGGGGAATGAACCCGGTATGGCACCTCTCGCAACTCCCCCGCCCCGTACCGGCCTTCTGGTGATCCAGCCTCTCAAGCGGCGGCGTTGTGCGGAGTGTTGTACGGGACCGTTGCAGATGCTCGTGCTGGAGGACGGGGCGCCGCGGTGTCTCGACTGTGCCGATCTCGGGCATCTGGTGTTCCTGCCGCGCGGCGACACGGCGTTGACGCGTCGGTCGCGGGAGGAGAGTGGGCTGTCGGCGGTGGTGGTGCGGTTCAACCGGCGCCAGAGCCGTTATGAGCGGCAGGGCGTTCTCGTCGAGGAGGCGGCACTCGCCCGGGCCGAGCAGCGGTGCCTCGCGGACGCGGAGGCTCGGCGGCGGCGCCGGGTGCGGGACGCGCGGCGGCGGGAGCGGGAGGACGCGCGGTTCGCGGAGGTGTTCGCGGCGGAGATACGGCGGCTGTTCCCGGGGTGTCCGGAGGACCGGGCGCGGGACATCGCCGCTCATGCGTCGGCGCGGGGCAGTGGACGGGTGGGGCGGAGTGCGGCGGGGAGGGCGTTGTCCGAGCGGGCGGTGACGTCGGCGGTCGTGGCGTCCGTGCGGCATCTGGACACGCCGTACGACCAGTTGTTGATGAGCGGGGTGGCACGGCATGAGGCTCGGCGCCGGATTACGGCGGTGGTGGAGTCGACGTTGCGGGCGTGGCGGGCGGAGGTGTCGGGGGTCGGCTGAGGTGACGCGGCGCGGGGGCGCGATCCCGGGCGGCCCGGGGCGGGTGCGGCAACGACCGTCACCGTCGTGCCGACCGTCACCGTCGAGCCGAGCGGCGCCGCCGTGCCAAACGGCGCCGCCGTGCCAAACGGCGCCGCCGAGCTGAGCGGAGCCGTCACGTCGAGCAGAGCCTGCTCCCTGGGCTATCGCCAGCGCTGGCTGGACGCTCGCGTATGCGCCCGCGTCGTTCAGCGATGGTGACCGTTTTTGCCCGGGTTTTCACTTGAGGTGATGGATGGGGCTGGGCCGGGAAGGATCTCGGCTGGATGCGGGAGTTGACGTTCATGATTGATGGGCCGTACTTCGTGCTGGTCGTGATCGGCGTGGTCGGGACCGGGCTGGTGGCCGGGGTTTTCTGTGCCTTCTCGACCTTCGTGATGCGTGGGCTCGCCGCGCTGCCGCCGGCGCAGGGGGTCGCCGCGATGAAGGCGATCAACGTGGCGGCGTTGACGCCGGCGTTCATGGTGGTGTTCATGGGGTCGGCGGTGCTGTGCTCGGTGATCGCCGTGGTGACGTTCGTGCTCTGGCCGGACGAGGGGACGGTGGAGCTGCTGCTGGGCAGCGGGCTGTATCTGTTCGGCTCGTTCGGGGTGACCATGGTGGCGAACGTGCCCCGCAATGACGCGCTGCTCAAGCTCGACGCGGGCACCGCGGAGGCGGCCGCCTACTGGCCGACGTATGTGCGCGAGTGGACGGCGTGGAATCACGTGCGCATGGTGGCCTCGGGCGCCGCGACGGTGGCGTACGTCCTGGCGCTCACCTGACCGGCCGGGCGCGAGCCGGACCGAGCCGGGCAGGGGGCGAACCGAGGCTGGAGAGGGTTCGCGGAAGCCAGGGAGAAAGCGCTGTCCCAGACTCTGCGCGCGTGGCCGGTGGGACGTATCGTTGCGGGAAGAGTGCCGCTCGATGACGCACGGCTCCAACACGTCACACGCGCACGCGCACGCGCACGCAAGGAAGACGGCCATGGCCGATCCCAAGGGTTTCATGACCACCCCCCGCCAGGACTGGCCGCGTCGGCCCGTCGAGGAGCGGGCGAAGGACTGGGACGAGGTGTACGTCCCCCGGGCGCTGCTGCCGATCATCAGCAAGCAGGCCGATCGCTGTATGGACTGCGGCATACCGTTCTGCCACGAGGCCTGTCCGCTGGGCAATCTGATCCCCGAGTGGAACGACCTGGTGTCGCGGGAGGACTGGCGGGCGGCGGCGGACCGGCTGCACGCGACCAACAACTTCCCCGAGTTCACCGGGCGGTTGTGCCCGGCACCGTGCGAGGCGGGGTGCGTGCTGGCGATCAATCAGCCGGCCGTCACCATCAAGAACGTCGAGTGCGCCATCGCCGACCGGGCCTGGGAGGACGGGTTCGCGCCGCCACGGCCGCCGGACCGGCTGTCGGGGCGCACGGTCGCGGTGATCGGGTCGGGGCCCACGGGACTCGCCGCAGCGCAGCAGCTGACCCGGGCGGGGCACACGGTCGCCGTGTACGAGAAGGACGACCGGATCGGCGGGCTGATGCGGTACGGCATCCCCGCGTTCAAGATGGAGAAGCACCATCTGGAGCGGCGGATCGAGCAGATGCGGGCCGAGGGGACCAAGTTCCGTACGTCGACGGCGGTCGGGCGGGACATAGGGGCGGCCGAGCTGCGGTCGCGGTACGACGCCGTGGTGATCGCGACCGGGGCCACGGCCTGGCGTGAACTGGACGTTCCAGGGCGGGAGTTGAGCGGGATCCAGCAGGCGATGGAGTATCTTCCGCTGGCCAACCGGGTGTGCGAGGGGGATCTGGAGAGCTCCCCGATGTCCGCCGCCGGGAAGCACGTCATCATCGTCGGCGGCGGGGACACCGGGGCCGACTGCCTGGGGACGGCCGTACGGCAGGGTGCCGCGTCCGTGACCCAGCTGGACATCTACGCACAGCCCGATCCCGAGCGCGACGAGGACGCCGAGCCCTGGCCGACGTACCCGAAGATCTACCGGCTGTCGGCCGCGCACGAGGAGGCACGCGACCTGGAGACCGCGCCCGCGGCGGACGCGGACGCCCGGCTGTTCGCGGCGTCCACGCTCCGCTTCGAGGGTGACGCGGACGGGCACGTACGGTCGCTGCACCTGGTCGAGGTCGACGCACGGCGCCGCCCGCTGCCGGGCACCGGGCGGACGCTGCCGGCCGACCTGGTCCTGCTCGCCCTCGGCTTCTCCGGGCCCGACCGGACGGACGGACTGATCGAGCAGCTGGGGCTGGAGATGGAGCCGCGCGGCACGGTCACTCGGGATGCCGGGTTCGCGACGAACGTGCCGGGCGTGTTCGCCGCCGGGGATGCCGCCCGGGGGCAGTCGCTCATCGTGTGGGCGATCGCCGAGGGGCGGGCGGTGGCGGCGGCCGTCGACCGTCATCTGACGGGGAGTTCGCGGCTGCCGGCACCGATCTCACCGTACGACCGGCCTATGACCGTTTGACGGAGCGGTGGCTGCCGGTCGGTGACTGCCGATCGGTGGTTGCCGGTCGACGGGAGCAGGGGTCCTAGCGGCGCTCGTCCGTCCCCGCCACCTTCCCCGTCGCCAAGGCCACCCTGTTCCAGGTGTTGATCGTCATGATCAGGGCCAGTACGTGGGCCAGCTCGCCGTCGTCGAAGTGGCCCGCCGCCTGGGCGTAGACCTCGTCCGGTACCCCGCCGTCGGCCACCAGCGTCAGCGCCTCCGTGAGGGCCAGGGCCGCCTGTTCCTTCTCGGTGAAGAAGTGCCGGGCCTCGCGCCAGACGGCGACCATGTGCAGCCGGTCCTCGCTCTCGCCGGCCTTGCGTGCGTCGTTGGTGTGCATGTGGAGGCAGTAGGCGCAGTGGTTCAGGTGCGAGGCGCGGATCTGGATCAGTTCGACCAGGGTCGGGTCCAGGCCCTCGCGGGCGGCGGCGTCGAACCCGACGATCGCGCGGAAGACCTTCGGGGCGGACTTCGCGAAGTCCAGGCGGGTACGGGCGGCCTCGGCCTCGGTGATGGCGTTGTCGATGTCGATGTCGATGTCGATGTCGGAGGCGTGGTCGATGTCGACCGTGCTCGTGGTCGTGTTCGTCGTCGTGTTCGTCGTCATGTGCATCAACCTACGGCTCGGAAAGACCGGCTGTAGGGTGCATTTCCGTGGCGAAATCATGGGTCAATTCCGCGGAGCGGATCGGCGCCGACCTGCACCTGGACCTCTCCGAGTCGTCGGAGTCGTCGCAGTCGTCGAGCCAAGGTGGGCGGCGGGCCGCGTTGACGCGTGCGTTGCGCGAGGCCGTGCGCAGTGGGCGGCTGGCGCCCGGCACCCGGCTGCCGCCGTACCGTTCGCTCGCCGCCGACCTCGGCGTCGCCCGCAACACGGTGGCGGACGCGTACGCCGAGCTGGTCGCGGAGGGCTGGCTCACCGCCCGCCAGGGCTCGGGGACGAGGGTGGCCGACCGTGCCCAGCCCCTCGGGCGCGTGGAGCGGGCACCCCGTAAGGCGCCGCCACGCGCGCGTGGGCCTCGGCACGACCTGCGGCAGGGCACCCCGGACGCGTCGGCGTTCCCGCGTGCGGCCTGGCTGGCCTCCTATCGGCGGGCCCTCCAGCAGGCGCCGAACGAGGCCTTCGGACCCGGTGATCCCGCCGGGCGCCCGGAACTGCGGGAGGCACTCACCGAGTACCTGGCACGCGCGCGTGGCGTGCGCACCGAGCCGGGCCGGATCGTGATCTGCTCCGGGTTCGCACATGCCCTGCGGCTGCTGTTCTCGCAGAACACGCAGCACCGGGGTGGCGGCGTGCTGCGTGGCCCGCTGGCCGTGGAGGCGTACGGGCTCGGCTTCCACCGGGAACTCCTCACCGCCGCGGGCGTACGGACCGTACCGCTCCCCCTCGACGACGACGGCGCACGCATCGACCGGCTGGGGCGCGAGCGGGCCGTGCTGCTCACCCCCGCGCACCAGTTCCCGACCGGCGGCCCGCTGCACCCCGAGCGCCGGGCCGCCGTGATCGACTGGGCACGCACGCGTGGCGGCGTGGTGCTGGAGGACGACTACGACGGCGAGTTCCGCTACGACCGCAAGCCCGTCGGCGCCGTCCAGGGCCTCGACCCCGAGCGGGTGATCTTCATCGGCTCGGTGAGCAAGAGTCTGTCGCCGGCGGTGCGGCTGGGGTGGATGGTGCTGCCGGAGCGGTACGTCGACGACGTACTCGCGGCCAAGGGCGAGCGCGAGGCATGGGCCAGCGTCCTCGATCAGCTGAGCCTCGCCGACTTCATCGCCTCCGGGGCTTACGACCGTCATGTGCGGCGTATGCGGCTGCGGTACCGGAGCCGCCGCGACCGCCTCGTCGCGGCGCTCGCCGAGCACGCGCCGCACATCGAGGTCACCGGTGTCGCCGCCGGACTGCACGCGGTGCTGCGGCTGCCGCCCGGCACCGAGCGCTCCACCGTCAAGGCGGCCACCTGGCAGGGCATCGCCCTGGACGGCCTCGCCGAGTTCCGGCACCCGGAGGCCACGGAGACGGACATGCCGGTCCGTGACGGGCTCGTCGTCGGCTGCGCGACACCCTCGGAGCATGCGTACGGGGCGGCGCTGGAGGCGCTGTGCGGGGTGCTGCCGCCGGCCTGAGGCGCGATGTGCGGGATGCTGCCGCCGGTCTGAGACGCGCTGTACGGGATGCTGCCGCCGGTCTGAAACGCGATGTGCGGGGGTGTGGCCGGCGTCTGGGGCGCAAGCCCAGCCCGCCGCCCTCGGGACACCTCGCCGTACCCGATCCCGCCTGCACTTCAGAGCACCCCGCCGCACCCGATCCTGCCTGCGAAGGATCCGCCCGCCCCGCGTCCTGCCCATGGAGGAGCCGGGGTCTGCTGCCACTGGAGGAGTCGTCCCGGCCCGGCATACTGCCGCGTCCGGATTTGTTCTCCTATCTGTCCGAAAAGTGGCTTCTGGGCTACATGGAGCCGAACAGGAGTGGGATCATCGGAGCAGGAGGCGTGCTGTCGTCGCACCCGTACGGGACGGTAGCGGCTCGCCCCCATCCTTCGTTCCGTCGTCAGGCGCAGGGCCACCCCCGCGCGTCCCCCCTGTTGGCGGTCGGTCCTGGAGGGTGTTTGATGACGACGCTCGATGAACGGCATGGAGAAGGTGCCCGCGACGGGGAAGAGCACCGGGGCGGCGTCGCCCTCGGCGAGGTCGTCGCGGAGTACGGCCCGGCCGTCGTCCCGCTGGACCTGCCCGACGACTCTCTCCCCCGGCTGATCGGGTCCAAGGCCGCGAACCTCGCCCGCGCGGCGCGCGCCGGGCTGCCCGTGCTGCCCGGCTTCGTGATCCCGCACAGGGCGAGCGGCGACACGGTGGCCCTGCGGCGCGCCTGGGACGAGCTCTCCGACGGCGGCACCCTTCCACTCGTCGTCCGGTCCTCCTCGCCACAGGAGGACACCGAGGACTCCTCCCTGGCGGGCCAGTTCGCCTCGGTGCTCGACGTGCGCGGCTGGCGGGCCTTCCGTACGGCCGTACAGACCGTGCTCGACTCGGCGCACCGGTCCGACGGGTCCACGGCTCCGATGGCAGTTCTGGTGCAGCCCATGCTCACCGCGCGGGTCGGCGGGGTGATGTTCGGCGCCGACCCGGTCGAGGGGCGGGGCGACCGGATGCTGGTCAGCGCGGTTCGGGGCGGGCCGGACAGCCTGGTGAGCGGGGCGCAGGCCGGCACGGACTACTGGCTGAGCGGGCGCGGACGGCTGCTGCGGACGGAGGTTTCCGGGGACCTACGTGCGGAGGCTTCCGAGGACTTGTCGGCGGCGGGTTCCTGGGATCCGCGGACGGAAGTCCCCGTAGACCCGCGGACCGAAGCCCCGGGGGATCCAGCGGCCGCATCCTCGGCGAAGCCATGGCCGGGATCCTCGGAGGAGCCATGGCAGCCGGAGTCCTCGGAGGGCCCGCGGAGGAGGCCCTCAAAGGATTCGCAAGCCGCTCCCGCGTCCTTGGCGAACGAGTCCGTGGCGGTCGAGTCCGTGGCGGTCGAGTCCTCGGCGAACGTGTCCATGGCGAACCGGCAAGCCACACCCCCGGAGCACGGCTCACCGCTCACCCGTGCCGAGCTGTTCCGGCTGGCGCGGCTCGCGCGGCGGGTCCGGCGGGTCTTCGGCGGGCCGCAGGACGTCGAGTTCGGGTTCGACGCGGACGGGCGGCTGTGGCTGTTCCAGAGCCGTCCGATCACGGCGATGGCGGCGCGGCCGGCGCGCGGAGCCCGGCTGCTCGGGCCCGGTCCGGTGGCGGAGACGCTGCCGGGGCAGCTGGCGCCGCTGGAGGAGGACCTGTGGGTGGCGCCGATGGCTCGTGGGCTCGCCGCCGCGCTCGACATCGGCGGCACCGCGCCACGCCGACTGCTGAAGTCGGTACCCGTGGTCACGACGGTCGCCGGACGCGCCGCCGCCGATCTCCGCCTCCTCGGCACCGTGCCCCCGCGGCACCGCTGGCTCGCACTGCTCAACCCGGCTCCCGGAGCCCGCCGACTCACCGCGGCCTGGCGGGTGGGCCGCCTCGCGTCGTCCCTGCCCGGACTGGCGACCGATCTCGCCGCCGACGTCGACCGCCGCCTCGCCGAGATCCCGCCGCCCAGCGGTCTCTCCGGCTCCGCCCTGGCCGCCGAGCTGCGCTGGACCCGCCTGGTCCTGGTCTCCCTGCACTCCCAGGAGGCTCTCGCGGGCGCCCTCCTCAGCGAGCCGCCCAAGGCCCGCACCGCGGCCGGCACGGCGCTCGCCGCCCTCGCCGAGGCCCGCGCCCAGGGCATACCCGACGACCAGGTGATCGCGACCGACCCCGTGGTCCTGGCCCTCACCGCACCGAGCCTGCGCGGACGCGGACGCCTGCCGGACGCCACGGTCGACGGGCGTCAAGAAGCCAACGGCAGCCTGCCGCCCGCACCACGTCCCTCCGCCCTGGAACCGCCCCGGCAAGCCACCCCGACCAGCGCCGCCTTCCCCGTCCACGCCACCCCGTTCACCGGGGCCACTCAAGCCACGCCCTCCACAGAAGCCGTCTCTCAAGCACGCCCAGCACCCCCGGCGCCTCCTGCATCCCCAGCACCCCCGGCACCTCCAGCACCCCAGACATTCCAGGCACTTCCAGTTCCCCCCGTTCCCCCACCCACATCACTCACATCACCCGCATCAGCCCCATCCCCCACTCCAGCCACTCCAGCCACTCCAGCCACTCCAGCCACTCCAGTTTCCACCCCCCTCACCCCCCTCACCCCCCTCCCACCCCGCGAAGCCCTACGCCTCCGCATCCGCTGGGTGCAGGAACTGCAGGTGCGCCTCGTGCGGGACGTGGCGCAACGGCTCGGGATCGACATGGAGCGCGTCGGCCTGTTGCGGTGGGCGGAGCTGGCCGCCGTGCTGGACGGCGGGACCCTGCCCGGCGACCTCCACGCGCGCGTGCCGCAGCCCGAGTCGCCCCCGCTGCCGGACACCTTCCGGCTGGCGGGCGGCCAGGTCGTCGTCGCCGAGCGCGCCACGGGCCGGGGCAACGGCGTGCGGGGCGTGTCCGCGGGGCGCGTCGTCGGGGCCGTATGGGACGGGACGGGGCCCCGGCCCACGGACGCCGTCCTGGTGGTGCGCACCCTCGACCCCGCACTCGCCCCGCTGCTGCCCGGCCTCACCGGCCTGGTCGCCCAGACCGGCAGCCCGTTGTCCCATCTGGCCGTCCTGGCACGGGAGTTCGGGCTCCCGGCAGTCGTCGGCGCCACCGACGCCGTACGCCGCTTCCCGCCGGGCTCCCGGCTCACCGTCGACGGGACCGCCGGTGACGTACGACTGGGGGAAGCGCCATGAGAAAGATCGCGTACGTCTTCGGAGCGCTGGCCGCGGCCGGTGCCGGGACCTACCTCGTCATCTATCTGTACCGGTGGCAGTGGCAACGGGCGATGATCTGCGGGTTGTTGCTGCTGGTGGTCGAGGTGATGCTGTTCGGCCTGGTGACACTGGGGCGGCTGAACCGGATCGAGGAGCGGCTGCGTGACACCGACCGGCGGCAGCGGGAACTGGACGCCCGCCAGGAGGACGTACTGACGCGGCTGCGGGAGCCGGCCGTGGCGCAGGAGGAGCGGCGGTTCCGGTGGCTGGAGGACCCGGCGGACCGGACATATGTCTTCGTGCCGGTCCTGATGGTCGCCGGGGTGGTGCTGTCAGGGCTGGCCTGGGTGGTGCAGAAGGTCGCGTCGGCCACGGCCGGGCCCGCCGAGCGGCGGCTGGCCGGGCGGCTGGCCGTGCTCGCCGCGCCCGATCCGGCGGCACCCGGTGAGCTGGACGACCTGCCACCGCTGGGCGCCGCGGCCTCCCGGGGCCGTACCGCACGCCTGGCCGCCGTCGCCCTCGTCGGCGCCACCCTGGTCGGCGCGCTGGTCGTGGGGCTCGCGGAGCTGACCCAGACCCGGGCGGAGGAGGCGAACGAGAACCAGGCGACCTCGGTCCTCGTCCAGCTCGATCTGCGGGGCGCGAACGCGTCGTCCGAGGGGAAGGCCCTGGCCGCACAGCAGATATGGGAGAGCTGCCGGCACTCCACGTCCGCACCGCTGCGGCACGCCACGCTGGGCGACCTGGGGGACGGCATGTTCGCCGGGGTCGTACGGCCCGCGCTCACCGACCACGACCTCTTGCGACTGCGCGGCTGCCTGGAGGACGCGACCCTGGAGCGCGCCCATCTGACGGTGGTCGCCGTCGGCGACGCGGAGTCGGGCGACGACTGACCGTGACGCCCAGGACAGCCGACCGTAATCAGGATAGAAGACCGCAATATCGACAAGTGAGATGCATTACATAAAACGGACTTAACACCCATTGATCGCAGACCTAGGGGTACTCTTCCAAGGCGCCCTTCATCCCCTAGTCCCCCGGGTCGCTCACCTCATGGCTGTCCTCTCCGCAACCCTGCCCTACCCTGCCCTCCGCAAGCGCCCGCTTTCCCGGCGCGCCCTGCGGATCCTCCTCGGCCTCCTCATCAGCTACATCGTTCTGTGGGCAGCCGGAGCCGGCAGCATCCTGGGCCTGTCCTACTGGGCCCGCGAGGAGACCCCGGCACCCGCCGGAACCCGCAGCGTCCAGGGCGTGAACCACTTCCAGCGCGTGGACGGCGACGGCCGGCTGTGGCGCGGTTCCGCACCGTCCCCCGCCGGGTACCGGGCGCTGGCGGGCATGGGCATCACCACCGTCGTCGACCTGCGCGCCGAGCACATGAGCTCGGGCCAGCTGGCCGAACCGGGCAAGGCCGGGCTGAACGTCGTACGCCTGCCGATCCGTGACGGTCAGACGCCGTCGCCCAACCAGGTGCAGCGCTTCCTCGACGTCGTCTCCTCGTCGTCCGGCCCGGTGTTCGTGCACTGCGGTGCCGGCGTCGGCCGTACGGGCGCTGTGGTCGCCGCGTATCTCGTGAAGACCGGTGAGGAGTCGCCGTCGACAGCGGTCCGGCGCAACCTCGCGGTCGGACCGCCGTCGATCGAGCAGATCTACTACGGCCTGAACGTCAGCCCGGCCAAGGCGGAGCAGCCCCCGCTGCCGGTGGTCGTCCTCAGCCGCCTGGTGGACGCGCCGCGACGCATCATGTCGTACTTCTGAGTCGGCGCACTCCTACGGCTTTCGCCCCACCGCCCCGTAGCCGGGGATGACCCCGTCGTCCTGTCCGGGTACCGGCTCCCCCAGCTCGGGGTGCCAGTGGTGGGGCACTGCCACGCCGGGGTCGACGAGTTCGAGGCCGTCGAAGAAGCGGGTGAAGTCCTCGCGGGAGCGCAGGGCCAGGGTGACGCCGGCCGCCTTGAGCTTCTCGGTCGCCGCCTTGGACTCCTCCAGGGTGAAGTCGGCGGTCGCGTGTGTGATCACCAGGTGGCTGCCGGAGGGGAGTTCGGACAGCAGCCGGCGGACCAGCTCGTGCGCGCCGTCCTCGTCGGGGACGAAGTGCAGCAGGGCGATGAGCGAGAGGGCCACCGGGCTGCCGAGGTCCAGGACCTTGCGGGCGCCTTCGAGGATGGCGTCGGGGTCGCGCACATCGGCCTGCAGGTATTCGGTGGCGCCTTCGTCCGTGCCACGCAGCAGGGCCGCCGCGTGGGCCAGCACGATGGGGTCGTTGTCGCAGTAGACGACGCGGGCGTCAGGGGCGATCCGCTGGGCGACCTGGTGGAGGTTCGGCTCGGTCGGGATTCCCGTGCCGATGTCCAGGAACTGGCGTACGCCCTGCCGGGCGAGCCAGCCGGTGGTGCGGTGCATGAACGCGCGGTTGACCCGCGCCATCACCGGGACGCGCGGGTCGAGGGCGAGCATCTGCTGCCCCATGGCCTCGTCGACGGGGTAGTTGTCCTTACCGCCGAGATACCAGTCGTACATCCGCGCGGGATGCGGCTTGCTCGTGTCGATCTCAACCATTAATCGAGTACCCATCAAGTCGGCCAAGTCGGTGCCAATGTCAAGTCAGTATCAGTACAGGGGAGTTGAGCGAGTGCCGGACCATCACGTCACGACAGCAGGAAGTCCGCCTCCCCCGCCTTGGCGCCCTCGATGAACGCCGCGATCTCCTCCGTCGTGTAGATCAGCGCCGGCCCGTCCGGGTCGGTCGACTGACGGACGGCGACACGGCCGTCGGCGAGCTTCATCGCCTCCAGGCAGCTGCCGCCGTTGCCGCCGCTCCACGGCTTGTGCCAGCCCTCGCTGCCCAAGTCCCGCGCGGGCATGCCGTTGTAGACGCGTATGCGCGGTTTGATGCGATCCATTCACAGCTCCTTGCGGAGATCCCGGAGGATCCCCTTCGTGCGATGTGCCGTAGCGGCCTGCGCCGCCATGCGGTCCATGACCTCAAGATGGGTGGCCACCTCGGTGCGCGCGTCGAGATAGACGGCGCCGGTCAGGTACTCGCTGTAGACCATGTCCGGCAGTTCTGACATGGCAAATCGGAACAGCGCGAAGGGCCCGTACGTACCGGGGTGCGGTCCGTTCTCGAACGGGGCCACCTGCAGCGTCACGTTGGGCAGCTTCGTCGCCTCCAGCAGCCTGTCGATCTGGGCACGCATCACCTCCGGGCCGCCGACGGGGCGGCGCAGCACGGTCTCGTCCATCACGACCCACAGCCGGGGCGCGTCCTCACGGGTGAGCAGCTGCTGGCGTTGCATGCGCAGGGCGACATGGCGCTCGATCTCGTCGGGCCTGGTCTGGCCGATGGCGCCCGACCTCAGCACTCCGCGCGCGTAGTCCTCGGTCTGCAGCAGACCGGGCACGAAATGGGGCTCGTAGGACCGGATGAGACTGGCCGCGCCCTCCAGGCTCACGTACATCGAGAACCAGCCGGGCAGGATGTCGTGGAACCGCTGCCACCAGCCCGGTTTGTTGGCGTCCTCGGCCAGTTGCACAAAGCCGTCGGCCTCGTCGCCGGAGACGCCGTACGCCTTCAGGAGCAGCTGGAGGTACGGGATCTTGAGCGCGACCTCGGCCATCTCCATACGGCGGACCGTGGCGGGGGCGACGCGGAGGATGCGGGCGGCTTCCTCGCGCTTGAGTCCGGCGCGCTCTCGTAGGTCCAGCAGGCGCCGACCGAGAACGACCTGACCGACCGTCGGCGCGGACCGCGGCTCGCTCACGCTCCACCTCCACGAAATGGATCCCCTGGATCCTTTTGAATCCCTCGGATTCCATGGACTCCTTGGACTCCACTGGAGTCCTTGGATTCCCCGGATCCTCTGGGACCGACTGAAACCGGCTCAACTCCGATGGACCGACTGCATCCTGACAGACCGTCTGAACTCTTACAGGACGAACGAATCCTTACAGACCGACTCAATCCTGACAGGCCGACGGCGCCATTCGAAGACCCATTCGAAGATCGCGGCGGATCCTCGGTGATCCCAACTGGCGCCGTTCGACATGCTGTTGCGAGCAGTGTGCCACGGCCTTCCAGAGAGTCACACCGCACTCTGCAATTTTCAGAGTGACACTTGCCAAGTGTTCACGGCGGGGCGATAGTGGCAAGCGTGATTCCGTCCCCGCCCTTAGGAACAGACGCCGCCGCGGTCCCCCACGGCCTCGGCGCCGACACGGTCGCCGGGCCCCAGCGGGGTGCCGCCGCCGAGCGCCGGTTCCGTTTCGAACTGGCCGCGCATCCGGGTTCTCCCGCGCAGGCCAGACGCCTGACCAGGGCTCGGCTGAATGGCTGGTCGGTGTGCGAGGACACCTGCGACACGGCGGTGCTCGTCGTGTCCGAGCTGGTCACCAACGCGATCGTGCACACCGCCAGCGAGCACATCGTGTGCGAGCTGCACGACGGTGCCGAGCTGGTGCGAATAGCCGTGCGTGACGAGGGTTGTGCGCCGGGTGAGCCGCATCCGCTGGCGGCGCGGCCCGAGGAGGAGCACGGGAGGGGACTGCTTCTCGTCGACGCGCTCTGCCATGCGTGGGGGGCCCAGGAACAGGGGGCCGGACTGGTCGTCTGGGCGGATCTGGCTCGCGGGGTCGTCTTTCCGGCGGGCGCCCCGGGTGCCTCCCGCGGTGACTCCCACGATGGCTCCGTCAGGGGTACCGAGCCGTGCGGCGATCTCGGCTGGGGGGCCCGGCCCAAGCCGGGGCCGGCCGGGGGGTCGGGTGACGACGAGGACGAGGCTCAGGCCCGGTACGGCGGGGAGACGGGGTCCGGATGGCTGTGAGCGGTGCGTCCGGCGGGGGTCAGGTGCTGAACCTGGACACACTGGTCCGGCTCCGTCGTGGCCGGCGTACCGTTGCCGTTCCTCGGCGGCTGCCCGTCCCGGTGGGGATGACGGCTCCTCTTGGCTGCGACGCGGTCGCGGTTCCGGCTCGCTTCGGGCCTCTTGTTCTGCCTCGGTTGCCTCGGGTGGGGTGTGTCTACGCCGATGAGGCGCACTGGTGGTGGATCGTGCCGGCCGATTCCGACTACGCGTTGGAGTGGCCGGCGTCTGTGCGGTATACGACGGGGGCGGTTGTTCTGGACACGCCTCAGTTGATTCATCGGCCGGACGGGACGGTGCCGTATACGCCGCCGATTCCGTTGTATCTGGCGCTGTGCCGGGTGATGGGGATTACGCCGGCCTGGTCGCGGCGTCTCAGTGCGTGAGGCTTCGCCGGTGACGGGTGGGGGTCTCGCCGGGTAGTGGTTCGGGTCGTCGGGCCGCCCCCCGGGGGGGGGGGGGGGGGCCCCCCCCCCCCCCCCCCCCCCCCCCCCCCCCCCGGGGGGGCGCCCCCCCCCGGGGGGCCCCCCCCACCGGGGGAGAGGGTGCTCGAGTGGGGC
>NZ_JBHYJA010000004.1:0-27133 GCF_042740355.1 Streptomyces sp. NPDC059010 | reverse complement strand
CTTCGACCCCGTCAGGGGATCCGCCCCTGAACCCCGCTGGGGCTGCCGCCCCAGACCCCGCTTCGGCCCTTGAGGGGCCTTGTCCTCAAACGCCGGACGGGCTGAAAAGCGGAGACCGGGCGGGCTGAAGATGGAAACAGGCGTGCGCCCCGCGTGCGCGGCCCGCCCCCGCTCGCGCCCTCCCCCGGACGCCCCCGCCCCGTCATAGTGGCCCTCCGTCACGAGGGACCGTCGGGGGAGGGTGCGTGGTGGGGAAGAGGGCCGGGTCCGGTGAGGCCGGGGTGTCCGAGTCGGAGCGGCTGCTGTTCGGGGGCCCTCTGCGGTACGACATGGGGTGGAACCAGCACCACGACGCCTTTCTGGAGCTGAGCTTCCGGGCGATGGTGACGCGGCTGCCGTCCCTGCTCTCGTCCAGTTTCCGGCTCGCCTGGCAGGGGGACCGGGCGGCGGCGCGGACCGTGTTGGTGGCCGAGGTGGGGCGGGGGCTGGCTCAGGCGGTCGCGCTCCTCGCCGTCAACAGTGTGCTGGGGCGGCTGATGGGGGGCGGGGCCATCGAGGAGCGGTTACGCGGGGCCGTTCCCGCGCTGATCGCCATGGCCGCCGTCATGATCGTGTCGACTCTGCTGCGGGCCGCCTCCACGTATGCCACCGGGCGTCTGGAGCCCAAGGTGGAGCGCGTGGCCACCGAGCTGTATCTGGAGCGGGCGGCCGCCGTGGAGCTGTCCGCCATCGAGGACCACGCCTTCCACAAGCTGCTGGACACGGCGCAGTACGGCGCCTCCTCGGCCCGCCGCATGATCTCGTACAGCGCGCGTGTCGTGAACGCGGCCATCTCGCTGATCGCAGCGGCCGGCGTGCTCACCGTGCTGCATCCCGCCCTGCTCCCCCTCCTCGCCACCATGACCCTGCCCAGCGCCTGGAGCGCGCTGACCAACGCGCGGCGCCGCTACGAGTCCTTCCACACCTGGGTGCAGCACGCCCGCGCCGGCCATCTGATCAGCGGGCTGCTGACCGAGCCCGCCGCCGCGCCCGAGATCCGGGTCCATGGCGTGGGGCCCTTCCTGCTGCGCCACTACCGGGCGATGTCGGAGACGGCGGAGGCCGAGCAGGCCCGGCTGGCCAGGCTGGCCGCCCGGACGGGGCTCATCGCGGCGGCCTGGACGGGGATCGCGACCGTCGCGACGTACGCCACGCTCGGCGGGCTGCTGCTCGCCGGGGCCATGGCACTGTCCGTGGCCGGTACGGCCGTCATCGCGATCCGCACCGGTTCGTCGAGCCTCGACACCCTCGTCCTGGAGGTCAACGCGCTTCACGAGGAGGCCCTCTTCGTGGGCGATCTGCAGCGGCTGTACGTCGAGGCGGCCGAGCGGGCCATCCCGGTCGGTGGTGCCCCGTTGCCCGAGGATCCTCAGGAGATCCGGTTCGAGAACGTCAGCTTCTCCTACCCCGGCGAATCGTCCCGTCCCGCCCTCGACGACGTCACGCTCGCCCTCCCCCTCGGCCGGATCGTCGCCCTGGTCGGCGAGAACGGCTCCGGGAAGACCACCCTGGTGAAGCTGCTGGCGGGCCTGTACACGCCGGACCGGGGCCGCATCCTCTGGGACGACGTCGACGCGGCCGGCGCCGACCGGCACCAGCTCGCCGAGCGCATCGCGATGCTGGCCCAGGACTTCAAGCGCTGGCCGTTCACCGCCCGGGTCAATGTCGCCGTCGGCCGCTCCTCCGCGCCCCTCACCGAGGAACGCCTGGCCACCTCGGTCGCCGAGGCCGGGGCCGAGGAGGTGGTCGCCGATCTGCCGCGCGGCCTGGACACGCTGCTGGCCCGCCAGTTCAACGGCGGTCACGAGCTGTCCGGCGGGCAGTGGCAGCGGCTCGGCATCGCCCGGGCCGCCTACCGGCGCGGCCGCATCCTCATCGTGGACGAGCCGACGGCGGCCCTGGACGCACGGGCCGAGCTGGAGGTCTTCGAGAAGATCCGCGCGCTCGCCTCGGCCGGTCAGACGGTCGTCCTCATCACCCACCGGCTGGCGTCCGTACGCCACGCCGATCTGGTGCACGTCCTGGATCAGGGCCGGCTCGTGGAGTCCGGCACACCGGACGAACTACTGGCCACCGGCGGTGTCTACGCCGAGCTGTACTCGCTCCAGGCCGAGCAGTTCACCGCACGGGTGCCCGCGCCGAAGGCGGGCTGACCGCCAAGTCCTCCCAGCCGGGCGCTTCCCCGCCGGGCCCTCCCCCGCCGAGGGCTCGCGCCACGAGGGCTCACGCGGCGGCGTCCACCGCGCCATCACCGCGGACGATCACCAAGAACGCGTCCGTCGCCAGATCCATGACGACCTCTGCGGGCAGCCCCTCCATGCGCCGTGCGTGTGCGAACTCCTCCGCCGGCCACGACCCTCGCGGCCCGCCCGCGGGAAAGCGTTCGAGCACTGTTCGCCCGTTCACCATCCTGACCTCCGATAAGCGTCGTACTTGTAGGAGTTAACGCCTGCCGGAGGTGAATCGCCTCGCCCGGTGACGGGACTGAGACGTAGTTGACACTCGTTCACCGCGCTGTGTGAAGGGCCGGTCACTCTCGATGCCCGACGGTCACACCCCGTGTCAGTCCTCGTACTCGTCGTGATAGCGGATGCGCTCACTCCCGGCAGGCGCCCCGAGAGACGACGCGCGCCCCTTGGGTTCCTCCCACTCCTCCTGTCGGCCCAGCGCGGTGAGGTCCAGGAAGCTGGTGGTCGAGCCCAGCCCGTCGAGGCCGCGCTCGTATGTCGAGTAGGTGTGGAAGACACGCTCCCGGTCCCGCAGGAAACAGCTGACGCCGGGCCGCTCCACCAGCTCGCCCTCATGCTCCAGGGTCACCTCGAAGTCGAGGTTGAAGTCGCTGCCGTACGACGAGTACCAGGGCACCGTCCAGCCCATGCGCGCCTTGAACGGCAGGATCCTCGGGTACGGCGCCCGGGAGACGGCGACGAGTGTCGTGCCGCGTGCCTTCAGATGGGCCAGGTGTCCGATCTGGTCGAGGAACGCCGAGCAGCTGCGGCAGCCCGCGTCCCACTCGGGGGCGAACATGAAGTGGTAGACGACGAGTTGGTGCCGCCCCTCGAAGAGGTCGAGCAGTGTGGCCTTGCCGTCGCCGCCCTCGAAGACGTACTCCTCCTCGACCTCGACCATCGGCAGCCCGCGCCGCTCGGCGTTCAGCGCGTCACGCGCGCGTGTGGCCGCCTTCTCCCTGACCAGCAGTTCCTCGCGTGCCGCGCGCCACTGTTCGCGCGAGACGATCTCCGGAATCGACATGGGACGCCCCTTCTGTACGGCGGTCCGACGGTCCGTTCCGGGTGGTGACCGGCGGCGGGGGCGGAACTCATCGCCGGGCAGGGGAATTTCAGGAGTTCTTTTCGGCCCGGGAGATCGTTTCGGCCCAGGAGTCCTTTTCGACCCAGGAGTTCTTTTCTGCCGTGGAGTACGACACCGGCAGCGTGAGCAGGCCACGCGCGCGTAGTGAGCGGCGCCACCGCGGACCTGCGTCGTCGGCCAGGGTGACGTCCGGGTAGCGCTCCAGCAGCGCGGCCAGCGCGATCTCGGTCTCGGCGCGGGCCAGGGGTGCGCCGAGGCAGTAATGGATGCCGTGGCCGAGGGCGAGGTGGCCGGAGGCGTCACGGCCGAGGTCGAGGCGGTCGGGGTCGGGGAAGCGGGCGGGGTCGCGGTCGGCGGCGGCGAGGGAGAGCAGCACGGTGTCGCCGGCCGGGACAGTGACGTCACCGATGGTCACGTCCTCGGTCGGGAAGCGGCGGATGGCGAGCAGGGCGGGGCCGTCGTAGCGCGCCAGCTCCTCCACGGCCGCCGGGATCCTGGACGGGTCCGCGCGCAGGGCGGCGAGCTGCTCCGGATGCCGGAGCAGTGCGAGCACGGCGTTGCCGATGAGCTGCACGGTGTTCTCGTACCCGGCAAAGAGGATGAGGAAGGCGAGGGACATCAGCTCGTCCTCACTGAGCCGGTCGCCGTCGCCCTCCCGTACCGCGATGAGGTCGGAAAGCAGGTCGTCGGCGGGTTCCTTGCGCTTGTCGGCGAGCAGCCGGGTGAAGAACCCGAGCATCGCCACCACCGCCTCCTTCGCGGCCTGCGGTCGCGCCGGGTCGGGGGCGACCAGGGTGTCGGTCCACTCCCGGAAGTCGCGCCTGTGCTCGTCCGGGACGCCGAGGAGGTCGCAGATGACGGTGATGGGGAGGGGCGCGGCGTAGGAGGCGATCAGGTCGGTGGTGCCGTGCGGGCCGAGGGCGTCGAGGAGACGGTCGGCGGTCCGCCGTACGGGAGCGCGGAGTTGGTCGACGCGGCGCGGGGTGAAGGCCCGGCCGACCAGGCGGCGGATGCGGGTGTGGTCGGGCGGGTCCATGTTGAGGAGGTTGGCGTCGAGCGCGGGAGGCAGCGCGAGACCGCGGTAGGTGCCGGGCGCCGCATGCCGTTTGTCCAGGGACAGCCTCGGGTCGGCGAGGGCCTCCCGTACGTCGTCGTACCGCGTGACCAGCCAGGCGGGACTGCCGTCGGGACCGGCGATGCGGTGGACGGGCGCGGTGTCGCGCAGGCGCGTGTACGCGTCGTACGGATGGTCGATGAGGCCGTCGGCAAGATCCATGCCGATGAGCCTAGGACCTGTCGGACCTGTCCTAGGTGTCGTACTCCTGGATCCGCTTGCCGTGGCCGCGGTCGAGCAGCGCGGGCAGCCGCTCCCCCAACTCCCTTACGACGGCGGGCACATCGATCGTCAGCAGTTCCCGGTCGCGCATCAGGACCCGGCCGTCGACGATCGTCGTGCGGACGTCGGAGGAGCGGGCGCTGTGGACGAGGGTGGCGGCGAGGTCGTGGACGGGCTGGGTGTGCGGGGCGGTGAGGTCGACCAGGATGATGTCGGCGCGGCGGCCGGGTGCGATGCTGCCGATCGACTCCCCCAGTCCGACGGCCCGGGCGCTCTGCAGGGTGGCGTGGTGCAGGGCTTGACGGGACGTCAGCCAGCGGGGGTCGCCGGTGGTCGACTTCTGGATGAGGGCGGTGAGGGTCATCGCCTCCCAGACGTCCAGGGAGTTGTTGGAGGCGGCGCCGTCCGTGGCGAGGCCGACGGGGATGCCGATGTCGTGCAGGGCGCGTACCGGTGTGGTGGTGGGCCAGGCGAATCTGAGGTAGCCGCGGGGCGCGGTGGCGACGGCGATACGGCCGGAGGCGTCCCGCAGGGCAGGCAGGTCGCGGTCGAGGATGCCGGTGCCGTGGGCGATGAGGACGTCGGTGTCGAGGATTCCGGTGCGCCTGAGGACCTCGACGGGGGTGACGCCGTGGCGGGCGAGGCCGGCGTCGGTCTGGTCGCGGTTCTCGGCGGCGTGCAGGTGGACGGGGAGGCCGTGCTCACGGGCGAGTTCGGCGGTGGCGGCCAGATCGGCGTCGTTCACGGTGTAGGGGGCGTGCGGGGCGAGGGCGGTGGTGATGCGGCCGTCGGCGGCACCGCGCCGCCGCAGCGCGAACTCCAGTGACCGTTCCCGCCCTTGGGGGCCCTGGGAGGAGAAGTAGGCCTCGCCGAGATGCGCCCGGATCCCGCACTCCTCGACCACGGCGGCGACGGCGTCCATCGAGAAGTAGTGGTCGGCGAAGCAGGTGACGCCACCACGGATCATCTCGGCACAGGCCAGCCGCGCCCCCGACGCCACGTCCTCCTCGGTGAGGTTGGACTCGATCGGCCACACGACGTCGTTGAACCACTCCTCGATGGGCAGGTCCTCGGCGACACCGCGCAGGGCGACCATCGGCGCGTGGGTGTGGCAGTTGACGAGCCCGGGCAGGGCGACCTGACCGCGCGCGTCGATGCGCTCGACCGCGGGCAGGGCCTCGGCCTCCGCACTGCTGATCACCGCGTCGACGACCCCGCCCCGCACGACGATCGCGGCGTCCTCGGCGAACCCGACCCGCTCATGATCGTCGTGCGTGAGAACCGTGCACCGGGTGATGATGAGACCGGCGGGAGAAGGCGTCATACACGCACCGTACGACGCGGTCATGCCCTCGCAGGGGCTGAACCGTGCATCCCGTCGCCGCTCTGTCGCGGCGACGCGGGCACATGCACGCTGGCCTCAACCACAGCCCGTTGTACAGCTTCTGGAAGGAGCCCGGCATGCTCCTCGGTACCTGGAATCTGGAAAACCTGATGCTGCCGCACAGTGGCGACGGCGCCCCGAAGACCGAGGCCGAGTACGAGGCGAAGGTGGCGGCCCTCGCCTCCGTAATCACCGCACTCGACCCGATGCTGCTGGGTGTCCAGGAGGTCAAGCAGCAGGAAGCTCTCGACGACCTGGTCGCGGCCGTGGGCGGGGAGTGGCACACCGTCCTGTCCCGGCACCAGGACGGCCGTGGCATCCGCGTCGGCTTCATCAGCCGTACGCCGATGCGCGTGCTGGAGGACACCCGGCTGTTCGCGGACAAGCTGCGCCCGGTGCAGAGTGACGACGGCGTGCAGCCCGACGAGCACGACCGGGAGACCAGCCGCGGTTTCCTGGCGGTGGAGCTGGACGGCGACGACGCTCCCCTGCGCGTGGCCGTGGCCCATCTCAAGTCCAAGCTGCTGACGTACCCGGCCAACGGCGACAAGAAGCGCTTCCAGCCGCACGACGAGGCCGAACGGGCCCGTTTCGGCGCCTACGCCCTCTACCGGCGGGCCGCCGAGGCGGTGACCCTGCGCGCCCTCGCGGACCGTCTGCTCGAAGGCGAGGGGCGGGAGCGGGACGTGGCCGTGCTCGGCGACATGAACGACGTCGTGAACGCCGCGACCACGCAGATCCTGCTCGGCCCTCCCGGCTCCGAGCTCGACAGGGAACGCGCGTTCCTCAAGCCCGACCTGGGCGATGCCTTCCGGCTGTGGAACGTCGCCCCGCGCATCCGCGCCAAGCGGCGCTTCTCACGCGTCAGCTTCGGGCGCGCCGAGCTGATCGACCACGTCCTGACGAGCCACCGGCTGGTGCACCGCGTCACCGAGGCGGGCACGGGCCTGCCCGCCCTGCAGGAGGAGCCCCTCGAACTGCCGTCGGTCGGCGAGGACCCGGCGGACCGGATCGGGACGCCGGGCTCGGACCACGCACCGGTGTGGATACGGATCGGCTGAGCCGCGGCGTCACCCGGTGAGGCGCCTCGGGGGGACGTCGGGAACCCATACCCCGACCCGCTCCCCGCGCGCGGTGAGCTCGTTCAGCAGCTCGGCGAGCCGCTCGGTGTGCCGGGGTGTGAGCCGCCCGGCGTGGTCCAGGTGCACGGCGCATGCGGTGGTGGTGTCCATGAGCCGCTCCAGCAGGGCGGCCACCTCGTCGGCGCCCTCCGCGTGCCGGGCGAGCGCGGGCAGTTCGGCGGAGGCGACGGCGATGGCGGTACGGGCCTCGGCGAGCGCCCGGTAGGCCTCGCGGCGCAGGGTCCAGCGGGCGGCGTGATCGTCTGGCTCGCCGATGACATGCGCGAGATAGGCCTGTGCCGCCCGACCGGCCGCGCCGAGCCGCGCCCGCACCCCACCACCCCGCCGCCCCGGCATCGGCAGATGCCCCACGACGAGCACGATCGCGCAGGCCAGCAGTGTCTCCCCGATCCGGCTGAGGGAAGCCTGCGGTTCGCCGCCCACCATCACCAGGGCGAGCACGAGAACGGTCACCACGGCGGTCTGGGCGGCGAAGTGCCGGGTGGCCACGGGGATGAGGGCGCCGCTGAGAGCCACGAGCGCGATGAGCCCTTCCGGCCGGGGCAGCACGGCCGCGAACCCGGCGAAGAGCAGGGCGCCCAGCACGGTGCCCGCGGCCCGGCACAGTACGCGGGAGGCGAGGGGCCCGAGGTCGGGCTTGACGAGGAAGACGGCGGTGGCCGGAAGCCAGTACCAGTGCTCGTGCTGCCCGTACCACTGGGCGTGGTGCAGCGCCTGGGCGATACCGGCGCTGGCCCCGAAGCAGAGGGCGACGCGCAGGCCGTACTCCCGCCCGCCGGCCCCGAACACGGCGCGCAGCAGATCCCTGCCCGTACGGCGCCGGGTGTGGAGGTCGTCGCTGTCGCCCCTGCCCCGGTCGAAGGCCTCGGCGGCGTGCAGCAGGGCGTCGTCGAGGGCGCGCAGGGCGGGCGCCGAACGGGAGGGCGCGGGCAGCGGGCCGGTGTGCGTGTTGTCACGGACGGCGGCGGCGAGGCGGCGCGGCCCTTCGGAGGCCCGGGCGGGCACGGGTTCCGCGGCCCAGGCGAGCGCGGTGGCGGCCTCGCCGAGGGGAAGGGCGGCGGCGTACTGCGCGTGCAGCCGCCGCTCGGCGGACGAGGAGGCGTAGCGCCGCAGCCGGGGCCCGGTGAGCGCGTCCTGGGCATGGTCGAGAGCGGCGGTGAGCGCGGCACGGCGGGCGGTGGCGGCGTCGCTCCCCACGGCATCGAGGAGTTCGGCGATGGCGTCGTACACCCCCGCCACCGCGTCCCGCTCCCCGTCGAACCGGAAGTCCCCGGCGAGGGAACCGGGCGTGGGAAGCGCCAGCCGCAACGCCAGCAGCCAGACGGCTCCGGCGAGATAGGCGGCCGCCCGCTGCCACCCGCTCTCCGGCAACGGCATCCCGGCCCCGATCGCGGCGGCGACGAGAACCTGCGTACCGGCACCGGAGGCCACCGGTCCGACGGCACTGATCCCGCCGGCGAGGAGCCCTAGACCGGTGAGGAGGAGCGTGAGCGGGACGGCACCGGCGTGCTCCCCGGCGTATGTCCCGACGAACAGCCCCGCCGCCCCCGCCAGCGCGGGAACCCCGAGCCGCTTGACGGATGCACGGCGGCTGCCGGGGCGGTCGTTGATACCGGCGAGCATGGCGGCGATGGCGGCCACTACGCCGAGGGAGGTGCGGTCGACGAGGACGGCGACGAGGAGGAGAGGGCCGGCGGACAGGGCTCCTCGGACGACCGCGCTCCAGGGGACCGGGCCGCGCTGGGCGCGGAGGGTGTGGGCGAGCCAGGGCGGGAGGTGCGGTCGGAGGATGGCGGTACGTGCGGGGCGGGACACGGGGCTCCTGTCGGGGCGAGGGCAGAGTTCGGTGCCTTCGGGCGACGGTGGCCGGGCGGTGGGGGCCGTAGCGGGTGCGGCCCGTGGTGTCCACGGTAGGGCGGGGGCTTGGTGAGGATGGGACGTTGACGTTTCGGGGATGTGACGATGCGTGGAAACGCCACGTTCTTTATGAACGCAATCGCTGTGAACGCGATCGCTCAGCGGGACGGGAACGCCACGACACCTGCCCCGAGGGTCAAGCGGAACTCACCCGTCAGGCGCGGCGCGCCCCCGCCGCCTCCACGGCCCGCGCGAAAAGCTCCTCCGCTTCGGCCACGACCTGTCCCATCCCTTCCGGCCGTGCCCCCAGCGCCCCGATGAGACCGTCGACACCCCGCAGCCCCGCCCGCTCCAGCAACCGCTTCTCATTGGTCACCCACTCCCCCCGCGCCGCCAGCACCGCATGCCCGGTCTGCACGGCGGCCGTGGCGAGCGCGCCGGCGAGTTCGGTGAGGCGGGCCGCCGGGGCGTGGTTGGCCTGGGTGTAGGCGAGGGTGGCGCGGGCGGTGCCGTACCAGCGCTCGGGTGCCGTGTGGCGGAGCTTCTCCGGATACGCCGCCGGACGCGGGAGCCGACCCCGCAGCACGTGGTTGATCGCCAGCTCCGCGACGACCAGGTAGCTGGGAATCCCCGCGAGGTGGAAGAGCAGCGGCTCCACCCGGAACCGCCCTTCCTCCGCCTCCGCCAACTCCCGCTCCACCACGTCGAGATCGCGGTAGTGGACGTCGACCCGCCGCCCGTCGATGGTCAGCCAGGCACCCCCGTTGAAGACGCCCCCACCCCAGCCCCCGACCTCGGAGACCTCGCCTTCCCAGCCGAGCGCGCGAAGACCGGCGGGATCGAAGGCGCCCCGGTAGTAGACGGCCAGGTCCCAGTCACTGTCGGCCCTGTGCGTGCCCTGCGCCCGGGAGCCACCGAGAGCGACGGCCCGGACGGTGGGGAGGGCGGCCAGGCGGTCGGCGGTGGTGTCGAGGAAGGCGGTGTCGTCCAGGGCGGGCATGGGTGCAGCGTACGGAGCCGAGTGGCGCGCCTCTACGCAATTACACCCCGGCTGCGCGGCGGCCGGGGTCAACCCGTGGTGACGTCAACCCGTGGCGACGACAATCCGGTTGGCGCCCCCGTCTCCGTACCACGCTCCAGACCGATGCTGTACGTGTGCAGCGTCGCCCGCGTGAAGTCGATCAGTGACTTCAGAGAGGCCAGCGCCTCGCGCAGGCTGCCTGTGCCCGGCGCCAGTTCCTGCACGCCGATGCGGGTGACCAGCTCGACCTGGATGTCGTAGGCGGCCATCCGTTCCGACTCGCTGGGCGCTCTTCTTCAACACGACCCGCGAGATCCTTGGCGAACGTCAGCGACCTGATCGACCTTCCGGTGCCGCGCGCTCCGCGGTCCCCCGGAACGGGGCACCCCCCAGGTCAGAGGGATTCTGACGGTCCGGGAAGTTGAGAGCGTCCTCGACCGGTGGCTGATCGGCCTGGCAGCCTGAGGTTGTCCTCCACAGGGTTCGGTGGTCGCGTCGGGGCCGTTGTCAGTGCCGCGCGCTATCAATGAGCGGTAATTCGGATGCGAGGGCCAGTGCGGGCACGGAAGATCGGAGATCGCCCGCCGACCGCGTCGCCGTACCGCTGTGCCGGCGTAACTGCCCACTGCTCAGGAGCCCGCATGATCCGCCGCGTCACCAACCCCGCGCTCTTCCCGCCTCCCACCTACTCCCACGCCTCCGTCGTAGAAGCCGGCACGAAACTCGCCTTCCTCGCCGGTTCCGTGCCGCTGGACGCCGACGGGAAGCTCGTGGGGGAAGGGGATCCCGTGCGGCAGGCCGAGCAGGTGATCGCCAACCTGGGAGAGCAACTGCGTGCCGTCGGCAGCGACTTGGCGCATGTCGTCTCGACCGAGGTGTACGTGGTGAGCAGTGACACCGCGGTGCTGTCAGCCGTCTGGGACGTGGTCGAGGCGTCGGGGCTCAGCATCGGCCCCCACTCGTCGACGCTGCTCGGGGTCGCCTGCCTCGGATACACGGGGCAGTTGGTGGAGATCACGGCCACGGCGGTCGTTCCCGAGGGGCGCGACGAAGACGCGCGGTCATGAGCGCCGTCGCTCTCCGCCGCGCCACCGCCGCCGACGCCCGTGCCGTCGCCGACGTCTGGCTGCGGTCGTTCGCCGCCGCGCTGCCGACGGTCGTTCGGGCGCACTCCGACGACGAGGTACGGGCGTGGTTCCGGGAGGTGGTGGTGCCGCTGCAGGAGACCTGGGTGGCCGACGCCGACGACCGGGTCGTGGGCCTCATGGTGCTCGACGCCGACCAGCTCTCCCAGCTCTACCTCGACCCCGGCAGGCGGGGCCACGGTATCGGCGACGAGTTCGTCGGGCTCGCCAAGCGGCGTCGCCCGGACGGGCTGAGCCTGTGGACCTTCCAGGTCAACACGCCCGCCCACCGGTTCTACGAGCGACATGGCTTCGTCGCCGTCGAGCACACGGACGGCAGCGGGAACGAGGAGCGGGAGCCTGACGTGCGGTATGTCTGGCGTCCCGGTCGGCCCTGATCACTTCAGGATCACTGCCCCCGCCCCCAGGCGCGCCGCTTGGGCAACGGCCTCGCATACCCCCCGACCCGACTCGTACTCAACCCCAACTCCACGAGTGACTCGGCGAGTTTGACGGCCGCCCCCACCCCGTCCACCACCGGAACCCCCAGCTTCTCTCCCACCACCCGCTGCAGCCCGGTCATCCCGGCGCACCCCAGCACCAGGACCTCGGCGCCGGCCTCCCGAGCCCGTTCGGCGGCCGCCAGGAACGCGGATTCCGTGCGCTGGGCGTCCTCCAGCTCCAGCACGCCGAGTCCGGTACCGATCACGGCGACGCAGTTGCGGCCGACCCCTGCCGTCTCCAGGCTGTCCTCGATCTGCCCGCACGACCGCTCCAGCGTGGTCACGACGCCGTACCGCCGGCCCAGCAGACAGGCCAGATGTGCCGCCGCCTCGGTGATGTCGACGACCGGTACGTCCACCAGCTCCCGGACGCCCTCCCGTCCGTGCTCCCCGAAACCGGCCATGACCACGGCGTCGTAGGCGGGCCCGTCGTACGTCCGCAGCGCGTCCATCACTGCCGCCGCCGAGAGGTAGCTGTCGAGCCAGCCCTCCGCCGATTCCGGGCCCCACCCCGGGGTCAGCCCGGTCACGGTGGTGCCCGGGCCTGCCGCGGCCCGGGCACCTCGCACGATCTCCTCGGTCATCTCCTGCGTGGTGTTGCAGTTGGTGACGACGATTCGCACGCCGCTCATACCTCCACGGGCTTGTCGGACACGGAGTTCTCGGAGACCCCGGCGGCCGCGGCGCGCTCGTCGCGGCACAGCAGCAGATACAGCCCCGCCGCCATCGCCGTACCGATGAACCAGGAGTACGGCGCCACATCGCTGAACGTGCCCACCAGCGCCAGCACCGCCGAGACGCCCGCCGCCGGCAGGAACGCCCACAGCGCCTTGGGGTTGACGCCCTTGCGGTAGTAGTAGCGGGAGCCGGGCGCGGCGGAGAACAGCTCGTCGACGTCCACCCGGCCGTGCTTGATCAGGTAGTAGTCGACCATGATCACACCGAACAGCGGGCCCAGGAAGGCGCCGAGGCCGCCGAGGAAGTAGTTGACGACGGTCGGGTTCGAGAAGAGGTTCCAGGGGGTGACGACCAGCGCGGCCACCGTGCTGATCATGCCGCCGACCTTGAAGGTGATCTTCTGCGGCCAGACGTTGGCCAGGTCGTACGCCGGGGAGACGAAGTTGGCGACGATGTTGACGCCCATGGTGGCGATGGCGAAGGTCAGGGCGCCAAGGACCAGCACCCAGGTGTTGCCGATCTCGGCGACGAGGTAGGCGGGCTCGGTGATCGCCTTGCCGAAGACCTCGATCGAGCCGGCCGTGACGATCACCGACACGACCACGAAGGCGGTCGAGTTGATGGGCAGGCCCCAGAAGTTGCCGCGCCTGACGCTGCGGTAGTCCGGCGCGAAGCGCGAGAAGTCGCAGAAGTTGAGCATCAGCGTGCCGTACGTCGCGAGGATCAGCCCGATCGCGCCGAACCACTGCCGCCACTGCTCGCCGACCGAGACCGGGTTCGGGGTCGAGGTGAGCGAGATCGTCCAGCCGGCCTTGGCGAGGATCCAGACCGCGAGGGCGATCATCACGATCCAGATCGCCGGGCCGCAGAAGTCCTGGAACTTGCGGACCGACTCCATGCCCCGGCTGATGATCGCCGCCTGGATCAGCCACAGGGCGATGAAGCTGCACCAGCCGAGCGGGTGCAGGCCCAGGAAGGAGCCGCGCGTCCAGGATTCCAGCTCCGGCCAGGCGGCCAGCAACATGATGTTGACCGCGACGGAGGCCAGATAGGTCTGGATGCCGTACCACATGATGGCGATCACGGCCCGGATGAGGGCGGGGATGTTGGCGCCCCACACCCCGAAGCTGATGCGGCTGACGACCGGGAACGGGACGCCGTGGCGCTGGCCGATCTTCCCCATCCAGTTCATGCCGATGTAGATGAGCACGAACCCGACGAGCAGCGACGTGAAGACCTGCCACACGTTCATGCCGAGGACCAGCAGACCGGCCGCGAAGGTGTAGTTGCCGAGGTTGTGGACGTCGGACATCCACATGGCGAAGAGGTCGAAGACCTTCCAGTTGCGCTTGCCCGCGGGCGCGAGGTCTTCGTTGGTGAGCCGGGGATCGGGGACGAACGCTGTTGTGCCGGTGGCTTCGGCACGGTCGGCGAGAGACACGGGGCCTCCAGGAGCGAGGGGACGGAGGGCTGCTTGTGGAGGACCGCCCAGGGGCTGCCTTCCAGTATGGGGGGTGTTTGGTATACCAAACTGCGCACATGGTCTCGCCGTCAACAGTTCTGACCGATGTCGTTCTTGTTAATGGTCCGTAAAACAGCCCCGGAGCCATCACAGGCCCGGCGTCGGCGAAAATGACCCCATGAGCTCCACGACGAAGATCGAACCCATCGGCGCGGTCCGTGAGCGCGTACTGGCCCGTCTGCGGCAGGAGATCATCTCGGGCGGTCTCCGCCCCGGCGACCGGCTCGTCGAGCGCGAGCTGGCCGACCGCTTCGGCGTCTCCCGGGTACCGGTCCGCGAGGCGATCCGCGCGCTGGTCGCCGAGGGTTTCGTCCACTTCGAGACACCGCGCCGCATCGTCGTACGACGGCTCACCCCGACCGACGTCAAGGAGCTCTTCGAGCTGCGCGAGGCGCTGGAGGTGTACGCGGCGGGACAGGCCGCGTCCCGTGCGACGCCGGACGACCTGGCCGAGGCCGAACGGCTCCTCGCCCAGGCGGCCACCGCCACCGAGGCGGGGGACGCGGAGGCGATCACCGACGTCAACAGCCGGCTGCACGACCGGATCATCGCCATGGCGGGCAACAGCCTGCTGATCGAGGCCCTGGAACCCGTCGCGGGCCGGCTGCGCTGGATGACCCGGCGCAACGAGGAGTGGCCCCAACTCCTCGTGGAACACCGGGAGTTGTACGAGGCGATCGCCTCCGGCGACCCGGCCCGGGCCCGTGCGCACGCCCTCGCCCACGTGCGGACCAACTACCGGTCGACGGTACGGCAGCTGTTCGGGGAGGCGGCGGCCGAGGAGATCTCCTAGCCGAAGGGTCTTCGCCGAGCCTCTTCTCAAGGACCTTTCTCAAAGGACTCTTCTCAGACGTCTCTTCTCAGAGGTCTCTTCTCAGAGGTCTCTTCAAAGCTCCTCACGTGACTCCGCGCCCTGCGGCAGCACACTCCGCCACGGAATGACCGCGAGCGCCGCCGCCAGCGTGACCGCCCCCGCCGTCACCGCCGTCGCCGTGAGGCCGTCGACGAAGGCCTGCCGGGCGGCCGGGGTCGGCGGCAGTACGGCGGTCGGGGTGGCAGCCGATGCGACGGGCCCGAGGCGGTCGGTGACGACCGTGCTGAGGACCGAGCCCTGGACGGCGACGCCGAGGGCGGCTCCGACCTGGCGGGTGGCGTCGTTCACCGCCGAGCCCAGTCCGGCCCGGCACAGCGGGACCGCGCCCATCACGGACTCCGTGCCCGCGGCGGCGACCAGTCCGGCGCCCGCCCCGGCGACGACCTCGAAGAGCAGCAGATGTCCGTAGCCGGAGGTCGCCCGGGTGTGGGCCAGGACCGCGAAGGCGACGGTGACCAGGGCGAGCCCGGCCGCGATCGGGGTCCGTTCGTCATGGCGGGCCAGCACCCGCGGCGCGGCCAGCGAGCCCACGGCGAGGGCGGCGGCCAGCGGCAGCGTGCGGACGCCGGCCTGCCAGGGGGTGTAGCCCAGGACCCCTTGCAGATAGAGCGTGATGACGAACAGCGCGCCGTACATCGCGAAGGACAGCAGCGCCAGGGACACCGCGCCGCGCACCACCCCGGGCAGACGCAGCAGGGGCAGGGGCAGCATCGCGTGCCCGGCGCGACGCCTCTCGTGCCCGACGAACGCGATCAACAGGGCCGTGGCCAGGGCGAACCCGGCGATCACCGGGATGCTCGTCCACCCGTTGACCGGGCTCTCGATCACGGCCCAGACGAGGGTGAGCAGCCCGCCCGCCGACAGCATCGCGCCGGGAATGTCGACCCGCTCGCCGCCAGCACCACAGCTCCCGCCACCACCACCGCCACCACCTCCAGGGCCGCCTACACCGCCAGGCAACGCCCCCGGCACGACAAGCCCCGCAAGCACCAGCGTGACGGCCACGACGGGCACGTTCACCCAGAACCCGGCGCGCCAGGAGAAGCCCTCGACCAGCGCTCCCCCGAGCACAGGTCCCGCCATCCCGCCCAGCCCGAGGACGGCGGCCCACAGGGCGATCGCCCGGCGCCGCGCCGACGGCTCGGTGAAGAGGCTGCCGATGATCGAGAGGGTGGCCGGCATGAGCAGTGCCGCCCCCGCGCCCATGCCGCAGCGTGCGGCGATGACCGTGCCCGGCTCCTCGGCGAGGGCGCCGAGCGCGGAGGCGGTGCCGCAGACCGCCAGGCCGATCATGAAGGCGCGGCGTCGGCCGACCCGGTCGGTGAGGGCTCCGGCGGTCAGTACGAGACCGCCCAGGACCAGTGCGTACGCGTCGACGATCCACTGGACCTGGGCCATGGTGGGGTGCAGGTCGCGCTGCAGGTCGGGCACGGCGACGTTGAGGACGGTCAGGTCCATGCCGAGCAGGAACAGACCGAGGCAGACGACGACGGCCGCCGCCCAGCGCTCACGGTCGCCGGTCATCGGGTGGCCGGTCATCGGGTCACGGCTCGTCGGGGCACCACTCGTCGGCTCGCCGGTCATCGGGTCGCCGGTCATCGGATCGCGGTCTGCAGGTCCTTGGCGAGTTGCCGTACAAGGGCCGGGGCCTGGTCCTGCGGGTAGGTGTGCCGTCCGGCGAAGAGACAGGGCGTCGCGGGGGTGGTGAACAGGTCGTTCCAGGACTCCAGGCACTCCGGCGCGACGAGGGGGTCCGCGGCGCCGCCGTACAGGGCGAGGGACGTCTCCAGGGGCGGCTCGTCGAGGTGCCGGTGGTGCAGGGCGAGGACCAGGTCGGCCAGGAACGGCGTGCACAGGCGCGTCATGGCCACCGGGTCCTCCAGGAGCTCGGCGGGGACGGGACCCACCATGTCGGTGAACGCGTCGAGCCCCGAGGTCAGCAGCGCGGCCAGGAGCCGGTCGAGGTCGCCCTGGTGGGGCGCGGGGAGGGCGGACAGCGCGACGAGTACGGGCTCACGCCGGCCGGTGCGGCGCAGTCGGCGCGCGGTCTCGTAGACAAGCAGGGCGCCCAGGCTGTGCCCGAACAGGGCGAAGGGCCTCGGGTCGGCGGCGTCGCCGGTGAGGGAGGCGAGCGCGCCGGTGAGGGCGCTCGGGTCCGTCGGCGACGGCTCGTCGCGCCGGGTGCCGCGACCGGGCAGCGCGACGGCGTACGGCTCGACCGTGTCCGGCAGCAGATCGGCCCAGGGCTGGTAGAACTCCGGGCCGGAACCACCGGGCGGCAGACAGTACAGGCGTACGACCGCGTCGGGACGGTGGGCGAGGGAGACGAGTGCGGGCACGGGAGCGGTCCTCATCGGGCTTGGCGACGGTTCCTCGTCGGGCTTGGGGGTGGTTTCCTCATCGGGCTCGGGGGTGGTTTCCTCATCGGGGTGCCTGATCGGGCTTTTCGGCGGATCCCTGTCCACTCCGTCGACGACCGCAGTCCAGGCGAGCCAGCACCCGCCGAGCCAGCGCCGCAAGACTCGGCGTCCCGGCCAGTTCCACGGCCGGTACCTCGCAGCCGAGGCGCTGTCGCAGCAGGGTGGTGAGTTCGGCGGCCAGCAGGGAGTCCACGCCGAGCTGGTCCAGGCGCCGGGTCCGGTCGACGCGGTCGGGGGTGGTCTGCAGGACGTGGGCGAGGAGCTCGGTCAGGGCGTCCTCGACGAGGGTGGCCGCCTCGGCGGGTGTGGCCCGCTCCAGTGCCTGCCGCAGCCGCTCCGCCCCGTCGCCGTGCTCGGCCGGGGGCAGCAGCGCGGCCGTACGCGGTGCGGCGAGGGTGTGCAGGAAGCGGTGCAGTCTCGCCCAGTCGAAGTGGCCGACGGCGACCGCCGTGGCGTCGGGGTCCGCGAGGAGCCGGTCGAGGGCGGCGAACGCGTCGGCGGTGGCGAGTCCGCCGAGGCCCAGCGCCGTCATCTCCTCGTCGCGTCCGGTGCGGTGCACATAGCCCGCTCCGGCGATCGCGCCCCACTGCACGGCGAGCCCGGGCAGTCCGGCCCGGCGCCGGTCGCGTACGAGGGCTTCGAGGGCGAGGTTGGCGGCCGCGTACGACGACTGCGCGAGGTTGCCGACGACGGCGGCGGCCGAGCTGTGGACGACGAAGAGGTCGAGCGGGCGGTCGCGGGTCAGCTCGTCCAGGAGGTGACCGGCCGTCATCTTGGGGTCGAGAACGGCCCGTACGCGTGCGTCGTCCAGTTCGTGCAGCGGAGCGTCGTCGAGCACCATCGCGGCGTGGACGACCCCGGCGAGGCGGCGCCCCTCGGTGTCGAGGCCGTCGAGGACGCGGCGTACGGCGTCCCGGTCGGCGGTGTCGGCGGCGCACGCGTTCACCCGCACCCCGAGCGCGGCGAGGTCGGCGGTCAGCTCGGCCGCGCCGGGCGTGTCCGCGCCTCGCCGTCCGACCAGGGTCAGATGGCGGGCCCCGCGGGCGGCCAGGTGGCGGGCGGTGGCGGCACCGAAGCCGCTGAGCCCGCCGGTGACCAGGTAGGACGCCTCCGGGTCCAGGGCGAGGGGGGTGGGAGCGGGGCGGACCGGCACGGGTTCGGCGGCGTCGAAGGTGACGACGACCTTGCCGATGTGCCGGGAGTGCTGGAGGGCGGCGAACGCCTCCCGGATCCTCGTGGCCGGATACACGCGGTGGGGCAGGGGGCGGTAGACGCCCGCGTCGACGGCCCGGGTGATCTCCGTCAGATGGGCGTCGGCCGTCGGGGAGGCGTCGGTGAGCAGCGCGGCCACGTCCACCCCGTGGAAGGAGAGGTTGTCCCGGAAGGGGCCCAGGGCGAGGGAGTTGTCGGCGAGGAAGTCGCGCTTGCCGAGTTCCACGAACCGGCCGTGCGGTGCGAGGACACGCAGGCCGCGCTCCATGGCCTCGCCGGCCAGGGAGTTGAGGACGACGTCCACGCCCCGGCCCTCGGTGATCGCGTCGACCTCGTCGGCGAAACGCAGCGTGCGCGAGTCCAGGACGTGCTCGACGCCGAGCAGCCGCAGCAGGTCACGCTTGGCGGGGGTACCGGCGGTGGCGATGACCTCGGCGCCGATGTGCCGGGCGTACTGCAGGGCGGCGAGGCCCACACCGCCGGCCGCGCCGTGCACGAGCACCCTCTCGCCGGGCCGCAGCCGGGCCAGCCGGTCCAGGGCGTGCCGGACGGTCAGGAAGACGGTCGGGAGCGTGGCGGCCTCGGTGAAGTCCATGCCGTCCGGCATCGGCAGCACCCGGTCGGCACGGGCCCGCGCGTGCGAGCCGTAGCAGCCGACGGTGAGGCAGGCGACCCGGTCCCCGACGGCGATGTGCCCGACGCCCGCCCCCACGGCGACGACCGTCCCGGCACACTCCAGACCGATCGGTTCCGCGTCGAGTCCACCCGGCGCCTGCGGCGGCGGCACCAGTCCGGTGACGGCCATGACATCGCGGTAGTTGAGCCCGGCCGCCGCGACCTCGACCACGACCTCGCCCTCGCCCGGCCGGGGCGTCCGGGCGGGCCGCCAGCCGAGCCGAGGACGCAGACCGGGCTCGTCCACGGTCAGGGTGTACGAGGTGTACGCCCTTGCCCTGAGGTCTTCCCCCGGCGTCTTGCCCGACGTCGGGGCCGGCACCGGGCTCGGCGCGTAGGGGCGCAGCCGTGTCACGAACCGCCCCTCCCCCGTCAGCAGCACCTCGTCGTCGGCCGCGCGGGCGGTCAGCTCCTCTGCGAGCCCGCCCTCGGCGCCGGGCCCGAGCGCGATGCGCCGTACGGTCAGCCGGGGCTGCTCGTTGGCCAGGCTCCGGACCGCTCCCCACACGGCCGCGCCGGCACTCGGCGGAATCTCCCGGGCCCCGCACACGACGAGCCACACGGTGACCTCGCGCTCGTCCGGCAGCTGCCGGGTGGCGGTCGCGAGCGCACGCAGCACGGCACAGTGCCGTACGGCGGTCTCCGTGGCGGAAGCCGCGGTGCCGTGCGGCTCGTCCTCCTCGGCGAGCAGGACCACATCGTCGGTGTCGGCGAGGAGTTCGGCCCACCGCTGCGGGCTCTCGCTCGCGGGCCGCGCCTCGGCGGACAGGGCCGTGGCGGCGGCGGTGGTGAGAGGCCCGCCGGTCAACTCGGCCACCACGGGCGGGCGTACGAGAGGCGGCACCGGAGATACGGGTGCGGGCGTCGGTCGCGGCACCCGGCCGGTGAGGAGGACGGAGTAGTCGTCGTACCCGGGCTGTGCCGCGTCACCGGGCCGCACGGTGCCCGTGTATCCGCACTCCTCCAGCAGCTGCGGCCAACGCTCCCGCGCCAGCAGCGGCCCGTTGGGCCGCAGGTCGGTGTCCTCCGCGCTCCAGTAGGAGTCCAGCAGCCCGAACACCGGGGTGAGCGCGGCCGGGTCGTGGCTCTCCACCGCGAGCAGCCGGCCGCCGTCGGCGAGCAGATCGGCGATCCGCCGCAGGGTGCGCCGCAGATCCCGCGTGGCGTGCAGCACGTTCGCGGCGACGACGAGGTCGTACGAGGCAGGCGCGAAGCCCTGGTCGACGGGGTCGGCGTCGAGGTCTAGGCAGCGGTGGTGGACGAAGTCGTGGTCGGCGAAGCGGTCCTGGGCCGCCGGGAAGAAGGCGGAGGACACATCGGTGTAGGTGTAGTGCGTGCGGTCGGGCGGCAGTTGGGGCAGCAGCGCGGCCGTCAGTCCGCCCGTTCCGGCGCCGACCTCCAGGACCCGCAGTGGCCGCCCGGCCGGCCAGTCGGCGACGGACGCCTCCAGCAGGAGCCGGGCGGTGCGGTAGTGGTGGTGCATGACGGGCGTGCTGTCGTAGAAGCGCGCGGCGAGGGCGTCGGGCTCGGCGAACAGCAGCGTGAGCGGGTCGGTGTGCCCGCGCAGCACGTCGGCGAGATGCAGCCCGCAGACGCCGTAGGTCTGCGCGCCGGTGATCTCGGCGGGGAAGGCGAGGAGTCCTTCGCCGAACAGCCGGTGCGGCTCCGGTTCCTCGGCCACCCGCCACCGGCCGTCCTCGTCGGCGGCCAGGACGCCCTGGCGTGCGGCGTCCTCGAACAGGGCGGTCAGCAGCCTGCGATACCGCGGCCGCACCCCGGCCTCGACCAGGTTGTCCAGGGTGAACTCCGCGGCGTCCGGCAGGAGTTCACGTACGGCGGCCGCGGTCAGGTGTGCGGTGAGGCGCAGGGCGTGGGCCCGGGCGCGCTCGTACGGGTGGGTCCGCCACTGCAGGGCGGCCTGTGCCAGTCCGTCCGCGCAGGCGGCGAGGGTGGCGGCGGGCGTGGGCCAGGGTGAGGCGGTGGCGGGGCTCGTGGGCAGCGGGGCGGCGCGCAGGACCTCGGCCAGCTGCTGGGGGGCGGGGGCGCGCGATGCGTCGAAGCGGCGCAGTCGGCAGCCGAGCGCCTCCAGGGCCACGGTGCCGTCGTCGGCCATGACGGTCATGTCCCAGACGGCCTCGCGTGCGGTGCGGGTGCGTAGCCGTACATGGATCAGGCCGGTGCGGGGCAGCGGTCGCCAGCAGCGCACGGTGTCGATGCCGACGGGGAGGAAGGCGGCCGGGGCGCGGTCCGCTTCCTCCGGCGTGCCGTCGGCCTCGGCCGCGAGCAGCGGAAGCCCCGCCTGGAGCGCGCCGTCGAGGAGGGTCGGGTGGGCGACGGGGGCGTTCGGGGCGTCGGCGAGGTCGACGGTCGCGGTGTAGGAGGCGAGCACCTCACGGCCGGCGCGGCCGGCACCGCCGCCGGTGCGCAGGCCGGTCAGGGTGCGGAAGGCGGGGCCGTACGGCAGTCCGGCGCGGGCGCAGTGGGCGTAGTGGTCGGCCGCGCCGATGTCGTGGGGCAGTCGGGCGCGCAGTGCGTGCGGGTCGGCGTCGGGCGGGCACGGACGCAGCAGCTCGCGGACCCGGCCGCGCGCGTGCTCGGTCCAGGTGCCGCCCCCTGCGTCCCGGCCGGAGACGGTGAAGGCGCCGTCGCGTTCCAGTGCCGTATGGACGGACACGGCCGCGTCCTCCTCGCCGCCCGGCAGGCTCAGCGCCCGGCCGATCGACAGGCCCAGCACCTCGACGGGTGCCTCGTGCACGGCCTGTCCGAGGGCGAGGGCCATGTCGACGTATCCGGCCGCCGGCACGACCACCGTGTCGCCGACCAGGTGGTCGGCCAGCCATTCCGGGGTGCCTGGGGTGAGCTCCTGCTGCCAGGCGGGCCGTGCTCCCGGCTGTCGTACGCCGAGCAGGGCGTGCGGCGGCCCCGCCGGGTCACCGTCCTCCTCGGCGGGGGTCTCCGACCACCAGCCGGGGGCGCCGTTCCAGTGGTGTGCGCGCTGCCACGGGTAGGCGGGCAGGTCCACCACTCTTCCCGGGTGCGGGAACGGCACGCTCCAGTCCGTCTCGGCGCCGCATGCCAGGAGCTGTGCCACGGCGGAGTCGAGTGCGCCGGGGCCGGAGGCGGTGCGGGTGAGGGTGGGGATCACGGCGACGGGCCGCCCGGCGTCCGCGGTGTCCCGCCGCAGATACGCGCCGAGCACCGGGTGCGGGCCGATCTCCACCAGGGCGTCGCAGCCGGCCTCGCCGACGAGGACGTCCACGGCCTCGGCGAACCGGACGGGCGCGCGGACGTTGCGCCACCAGTAGTCGGCGTCGAGGGCCGCGCCGCCGCTGAGCCGCCCGGTGACCGTGGAGGCCAGCGGGATACGGGCGGGCCGCGCCGGCAGCCCGGACAGCGCGGCGGCGAGCGGCCCGCACAGCGCGTCCATGGCCGGGCTGTGGAAGGCGTGGTCCAGCCCGAGGTCGCGGAAGAACACGCCCCGTTCGCCGAGCAGTTCGCCCAGCTCGGCGAGCGCCTCGGCGTCTCCGGCGACGGTGACGTCCCGGGCGCTGTTGATTCCGGCGACGACCAGCCGCTCCGCCCGCCCGGTCTCGACGAGGAGCTTCTCGGCGTCCGAGGAGCCGAGCCCGACGGCCGCCATCCTGCCGCACCCGGCGGTCGTGCCCTGGGCCCGGCTGCGCTCGGCGATCACCCGGCAGGCGGCCGCACGGTCCAGGGCACCCGCGCAGTAGGCGGCCGCGACCTCGCCGACGCTGTGCCCGCAGACCCCGGCGGGAGCGAACCCGCGCGCGGTGAGGGCCACGACCAGCCCGGCCTGCACGGCGAACAGCATCGGCTGGGCGATCTCGGTGCGCTGCCACACCTCCGCACCGCGCGGTGCGGCCATCTCCTCCCGGACCGACCAGCCGAGCAGCGGGCTCAGCACCTCGTCGACCGCGGCGACCTCGGCCGTGAAGTGGCCGTCGGCACCGAGGAGTTCCGCCCCCATCCCGGCCCACTGGGAGCCGTTGCCGCTGAAGACGAGTCCGATACGGCCCCGCTCCACACCGACCGCACGGGCCGCACCCGGCGCCGGCTCACCCTGCGCCACCTGCCGCAGCGCCCGAGCCGCCGCCGACGGGTCCTCGGCCAGCAACGCGACACGGTGCTCGTACCGGGCCTGCCGACAGCACGCCGTGTACGCGGTGTCGTAGAAGCCGTCCGAGGCCACCCCCTCCAGGTGCTCGGCCCACCGGACGGCGGCGGCCTCCAGCGCCTGCGGGGTGCGGGCGGACACGACGAGCGGGAGCGGGCCGTCGCCGGGGCGTGGTGGGTCGTACGCCTCCGGGGCGGCGCCCAGCACCACATGCGCGTTGGCCCCGCCGAACCCGAAGGAGTTCACCCCGGCCACCGGCCGCTCCCCCGACAGGTCGCGCGCCCGCGCCACCGGTTCCAGGCCGAGCCCCGCGAAGTCGATCCGTGAACTCGGCGGGGTCGTGTGCAGGGTCGCGGGAATCCGCCGCTCCCGCAGCACCAGCAGCGCCTTGAGCAGCCCCGGTACCCCGGCCGCCGCCTCCAGGTGCCCCAGAGTGGACTTCACCGAGCCGATCGGCAGCGGCACACCCGGCGTACGGTGCCGCCCGAGCACCTCGCCCAGTGCCGCGCACTCCACCGGATCGCCGGCCTGGGTGCCGGTGCCGTGCGCCTCGACGTACGCCACCTCGTCCGCGCCGATGCCCGCCTCGGCGTGCACCCGCGTCAGCAGCGCGGCCTGGCTCCGCGCGCTGGGCAGGGCCAGCCCAGCCGTGCGGCCGTCCGCGTTGACGCCGCTGGCGAGGATCACCCCGTGGATCCGGTCCCGGTCCGCCAGCGCCGCCGGGAGCGGCTTGAGGACGAGCACACCGGCGCCCTCGGAACGCACATAGCCGTCCGCGTGCTCGGAGAACGGATGGCACCGCCCGCTCGGCGAGAGCATCGACGCGTGCGCGAACCCGATGCTCTCCCCCGGGTTGAGTAGCACGCTCACCCCGCCGGTGAGCGCGAGCGAGCTGCGCCCGGACCGCACCTCCTGGCACGCCTGGTGCACGGCGGTGAGCGTCGAGGAGCACGCCGTGTCGACCGCGAAGGACGCGCCGCGCAGATCGAAGACGTAGGACACCCGGTTCGCGGTGTTGCAGGAGGCCGTGCCGCTCATGGAGTAGGCGTTCATCGTGCGCGGCCGGCGCTGCTGGAGATCGGCGTACCCGTGCGAGGACACGCCCACGATCACGGCCGTGTCGCCGCCGGCCAGCGCCACCGGGTCGATGCCCGCGTCGCCGAACGCCTCGACGGCGCACTCCAGGAGCAGCCGCTGCTGCGGGTCCAGCCGGGAGGCCTCCTTCGGCGAGATACCGAAGAACTCGGCGTCGAAGGAGGCCACGTCGTCCAGGAATCCGCCCGCTGCCGTGTAGGTGCGGCCGGGGCGCGGACGCCCGTCGGCCGACACGAACCGCGCCGTGTCGAACCGGTCGCCCGGCACCTCCCCGACCAGGTCCCGGCCCTCCGCGAGCGCCGCCCACAACCCGTCGAGCGACCGGATCCCACCGGGCAGCCGGACCCCCACGCCGACCACCGCGATGTCCACGCCGCGGGCCTCCTCGCACCCGGGCGGGGCGGGAGCGGCAGGGGGCACGGACTGCTCCGCGGCGGCATCGGACGTCGGACGGGTGTGGTCGTTGGCCTGAGACACGCTGCCGACAACTCTGCGGGCCCGTCTGTGGTTACTGCCGACGGCGCCATACGAGGACGGCGGCGGCCGCGGGAACGGCGGTGGCGGTCAGCCCTGTGCGGCGGTGTGCAGCGCGGCGAACAGCGCCCGGGCACGGCTGCCGTCGGGCAGGCCCCAGGCGCCCTCGACATGGCCCGTCGCCCCCGGCGGCAGCAGCGGCGAGCCGTCCGAAGCGGGCCGCAGCACACGGTTCAGGCGCAGGGTGAGTCCCTGCGGACCGGTCAGTACGGTGCCCTCCTGGTCGTCGGTAGCCGTGCCGGCGAAGTCCGGAGAGAGGGCGCCGTCACCGGTGTAGGAACGGACGACCTCCCGGTCGAGCTCGTCGGTGATGCTCTGCGCCTGCGCCTCGACCCGGCCCTCGATCAGGGCCAGCAACTGGGCGACCAGCACCGGGTCGTGGCAGCCGTCGTAGGCCCAGCGCGGCCCGAGCACCCCGTGCTCCATGGTGCCGACGAGGGCGTGCTCGGCGCCTTCGAGCGGTGCGCCGCGATAGGTGAGCGGCACCAGGTAGGCGACGGCGCCGGTTCCGGCCCCCTCGGTGGCCACCATGAACTCGATCCCCACCTCGCCCTCCGGGTCGTCCAGCCGGAAGCCGCCCGCCTTGGTCAACTCGGGTTCGCCCGGGCCTCCTTGGTACCAGGAGCGGGTGGGCAGCCAGGACGTGAGCAGTTCCAGCTTGGTGGGCTTGAGGGTGGTGCGGTGAATGAGAGCCATCGGGGCACCGTAACGCCGTACCACCGCCCCCGCCTCCTCATTTCAGCCCGGCCGCCTCCGCCGCCGCGACCAGCACGTCCCGCAGCATCGCGGGGGTGAGTCGGCCGGTGAAGGTGTTGCGCTGGCTGACGTGGAAGCAGCCGAAGAGCTCCAGCTTGCCGGGGCCGTCCGGGCCGTCGGAGCTGTCGGGGCCGTCCGGGCCGTCCGGGCCGTCGGAGCTGTCCGGGCCGTCGGAGCTGTCCGGATCGTCGGGGCCGTCCAGCGTGACCCGCGCCCCGTGCGTGAACGCCGGTCGTGGCCGGGGCACCTGCCACCCCGCCTCCGCCAGCGCGGGCAGTGTGGCCTGCCAGCCGAAGGCGCCCAGTACGACGACCGCGCGCACCGTCGGCCGCAGCAGCCGCAGCTCCCGCACCAGCCAGGGCCGGCAGGTCTCCCGCTCCCCCGGGGTGGGCTTGTTGTCAGGCGGCGCGCAGTGGACCGGGGCCGTGACACGGACGCCGTGCAGTTCCAGGCCGTCGCCCTCCGCGACCGACGTGGGCTGTGAGGCGAGACCCACGTCGTACAGCGCCTGGTACAGCACGTCCCCGGAGCGGTCGCCGGTGAACATCCGGCCGGTGCGGTTGCCCCCGTGCGCGGCCGGGGCGAGCCCGACGATCAGCAGCCGGGCGTCCGGCGGGCCGAAACCCGGAACCGGCCGGCCCCAGTACGTCTGGTCGGCGAAGGCGGCGCGCTTAGTGCGGGCCACCTCCTCACGCCAGGCGACCAGCCGCGGGCAGGCCCGGCAGCCCGCGATCCGCCGGTCGAGCTCAGCGAGGGCGTCCACGCCTCCACCGTAAGGCCGTGGCGGTTTTTACGGCGGCCAAGGTCTCCGTACGGGGATTAAGGTCGAGGCATGGCTTCCGAGGATGACGAGGGGACGACCGGCGACGCGGCCGAGGGACCGCGGCCGGAGGCGGCGCACGCCGAGCAGGCCGAGCAGGCCGAGCAGGCCGAGCAGGCCGTCGACCCGAAGATCGCCGCCGCCGTGGCCGCCGCCGAGGCGGCCGGTCCGCAGAACGGCGAGTCCGTGCGGATCGACAGCTGGATCTGGGCCGTACGCCTGGTCAAGACCCGCTCCCTGGGCGCCACCGCCTGCAAGGGCGGGCATGTGCGCGTGAACGGCCAGAGCGTGAAGCCCTCCCACACCCTGCGCATCGGCGACGAGGTGCGCCTGCGGCAGGAGAACCGCGAGCGGATCGTCATCGTCAAGCGGCTCATCCGCAAGCGGGTCGGCGCGCCGGTCGCGGCCCAGTGCTTTGTCGACAACTCACCCCCTCCCCCGCCGCGCGAGGCCGTCGCCCCGGCCGGCATCCGCGACCGCGGCACCGGCCGGCCCACCAAGCGGGACCGCCGCGAGCTGGAACGCCTGCGCGGACTCATGGGCGGCGGAGCGGGACGCCCGCAGGGACAGTGACATACGGCGACGGCCCCCGTGGCATACGGCGGTGGGGGGGGGGGGAGGGAGGAGGGGGAGGAGGGCGGGGCAGACCCACCCCCCACCCACGCCACCAACCCACCAACCAACCAAACACCCC
>NZ_JBHYJA010000003.1:278594-317154 GCF_042740355.1 Streptomyces sp. NPDC059010 | reverse complement strand
GCCTCCCCCCCCCCCCCCCCCGCCCCGCGCCGCCCCCGCTCAGCCCCCGGCGCCCGGGGTGGGGCGGGCGCCGGGCTCCTTCGCCAGGCAGTCCCGCAGCAGCGGCAGCAACGGCGCCGGTACGGCGTCCAGGTCCGCCTCGCCGTGGACCGTACGCACCAGCACCTCGGCCGCCGAGCCCCACCCGAAGGGGCGCTCGCCTGTCACCGCGTACGCCAGCAGACAGCCGAGCGAGAAGACGTCGCTGGCCGGCCCGATCTCCCGGCCCCGCCCCTGGGCCTGTTCGGGGGAGAGGAACCCGGGGGAGCCGACCACCATCCCGCTGGCGGTGAGCGCGGTGTCCTCCGGCGGCCGGGCGATCCCGAAGTCGATCATCCGCGGCCCGTCGACCGCGAGCAGCACATTGGCGGGCTTGACGTCCCGGTGCACCAGACCCGCCCCGTGCACCGCCTCCAGCGCCTGGGCCAGCCGCGCCCCCAGGACGCGGGCACTCCGGTACGGCAGCGGGCCGCACTCCTCGACGGCCTCGGCAAGGGAGGGCCCCGGCACGAACTCCGTGGCCAGCCACGGCGACTCTGCGTCCGGGTCCGCGTCGAGCAGCGGTACGACCCAGGGGCTCGCCACCCGGCCCGCAGTCTCCACCTCGCGGCGGAAGCGGGCCCGAAAGCCAGGGTCATCCGCGTACGCGGCGCGGATGACCTTCACCGCGGCGAGCGAACCCCCACCGGAGCGGGCCAGGTAGACCACGCCCATGCCGCCCGCGCCGAGGCGGCGCAGCAGCCGGTAGCCCGTGATCCTGGCCGGGTCGGCTCCGCGCAACGGCTCCATCAACACCCCATCAGGTGGCCACCTGATACGGCGCCGGGCCCTGGTACGCGAACCTGCCGCCCTCGACCTTCCACAGGTGGACGCCACTGCCGTCGGCCACCAGCGCCCCCGTCTCCTTGGTGAATGCGAGGTTGCGGGCGATGCCCTTGTGCGACCCCGAGCGCAGTGCCGTCGTCAGACTCTGCCGGGTGCGGCGCCCGACGCTCAGCGACCGCAGCGTTCTCACGGCGAACTGCGCCACGTCGTACGTCTCCACGGCGTACCGCTCCGGCTCCGCGCCGAAGAGCTTGCGATGGGCGGCCCTGAACGCCTTCGCCTCGGGCGCCACGGTCGCGTCCATGGCCGGGGCGACGATCACCCAGCCGTCGGCCGCGTCCCCCGCGGCGGACAGGAACCGGGCGTCGAGCACTCCTTGGGCGGCGGCCCTGGCTCCCGCGAAGTCCCGGCGGTGCAGTTCCCGGGCCAGCAGCGCGGCCCGGTCGTGGTAACCGGCGAAGACCACCGAGTCGGCGCCCCCGTCCAGCAGGGCGTCCAGGGTCGGCCCGAAGTCGGTGCGCAGCGCGCTGACCACCTTGGGCACGGCCGGCAGCGGGACCTTGCGCAGCACATCGGCAAGGATGCTGCTGATCTCCCAGCCGTAGGCGTCCGCCGCCCGGTCGTCGACGATGCCGACCGTGCGCGACTTCGCCGTACCGCGCAGGTACGCGTCCAGATAGAGGGGCAGGAGCGCGTCCGTCACCCGGGTGTGCAGGAAGGACCGGCTGCCCATCAGCTGCAGCACGGTGGCGCCGGGCGTCACCGCGATCAGCGGCAGCGACGCGGCGTCGTACGTCGCCAGCGAGGCCAGGGCGGTGGCGTCCGTGGTGGGACCGATCACCGCCAGCACGGAACGGTCGGCGACGAGTTTCCTGGCCGCCTCGGGTGCCCGGGCCGGATCGCCACCGTCGTCCACCGTCTTCACGGCGAGGGCGAAGGGCCTGCCCGCACGGGAGTTGAACTCGTGGACCGCGAGCCGAAGCCCTCGTTCCTGAGCCCGGCCGACCGCCTTCTGATCACCCGTCAGGTCGGCGTGCAGGCCGAGGGTGTACACCGGACCGGTGGCCGTCGGCGTGGCGTCGTCCTCCCCGCCGTCCTCTCCGCCGCCGTCACCGTTGAGCCCCGCCCACGCCGCCAGTCCACCCCCGGCAGCGACGACCGCCGCGCCTCCGGTCAGGAGCAGGAACCGGCGTCTGCCTACGGCACGGGCCGTCGGCCGCGCGGCCGCGGTGTCCGGCCCGGCGGTGCCGGCGGACCCGGGGTCGACCTCGGTCTCGTCGACGGCGGGCAGGGCCAGTCCGGCCGCCGAGCGTTCCGCGATCAGCCGGACCAGCGGCTCGGGCAACCAAGCCTCGTCCGCGGGGAGTTGCCCGTCGGCCGCCTGCTCGGCCTCGCCGTCGGCGCCCGTATCCGGCGCGTCGGCGTTCTCCGGGGGCGCGGGACGCACCGCCCGCAGGGCCTCCCGCGGGTCGGGTGGCGTTTCCGACGCGGCGACCGTGAGCGTCTCCGACAGCGCCTGCGCCGTAGGCCGCAGCTGCGGGTCCTTCTCCAGGCAGCCGCGCACCACCTCGGCGAGCGGCCGGGGGACGCCCTCCAGGTCCGGGGCGTCGTGCACCGTGCGGTACAGCAGCGCGTCCAGCGAGCCCGTGCCGAACGGAGGACGGCCGGTGGCCGCGAAGGCCAGCACGCAGCCGAGCGAGAAGATGTCGCCCGACGCCGCCAACTCCCGTGTGCCCTGAGCCTGTTCGGGTGGCAGGAAGCCGGGGGTGCCGACCACCACACCGGTCGAGGTGAGCGCGGTGTCCTGCGGATCGCGGGCCACACCGAAATCGATCAGCCGGGGCCCGTCGAGCGCCAGCAGCACATTGCCCGGCTTGACGTCCCGGTGTACGAGGCCGACGCCGTGCAGGTCCCCCAACGCCTGGGCGAGCCGTGTCCCCAGCACGCGCAGGGTCCGTAGGGGCAACGGCCCGTGGGCCGCGACGGCCTCACCGAGCGAGGGTCCCGGTACGAAGGCGGTGGCCAGCCAGGGCTGCGCCGCATCCGGGTCCGCGTCGACGAGGGACGCCACCCAGGGACTGGTCATACGGCGGGCCGTCTCCGCCTCCCGACGGAACCGTTCCCGGAAGTCGGCGTCCTCGGCGTACTCGGCCTGGATCACCTTCAGCGCGACCAGGGAGCCGCCTGCGGAGCGGGCCAGGTAGACCACCCCCATCCCACCGGCGCCGAGCCGCCCGAGCAGCCGGTGGCCCGCGAGTCTGGACGGGTCGGAGGTACGCAGCGGGTCCATCACTTCCCCTTCAAGCGCTGCTGGACGCGCGCCAGCATCTGCCCCAGGGCGTCGGCGCCCAGTTGCTGGAGTTCCTGCTCGGTGTGCCCCTTCGCGCCCGTCACGGAGACGGCCGCGACGACCGTGCCCAGCCGGGCGACCATCCACCGGTACGGCTGCGCGGCACCGTCCTTCTCGACGTACTGCCCGGCCTCCAGCACGGAGTCGTCGGCGTACTCCTGCTCGCGGGCGCCGAAGGGGGTGCCGAGCGAGTTCAGGCCCGTGATCCGGACGTCGGCCCGGGGGTGCTGCTCCGGGCAGCGCAGGACTTCCTCCAGGGTGGTGCTCAGCTGTTCGTCGGCGCCGAGGGCGGAGGAGTGCACGGTGGCCGCGGCGGTCACCTTGACAGCACCCTTGGAGCCGTCGGCGGGCAGCAGGCTGTAGCGGGACAGGCTGGCCAGCACTCCCCGAGGGGCCTTCTCCCGCTCCCAGCGGCAGCCGTCGTCCAGCACGGCCCAGGTGCCCGGCCGGCTCACGGCAGGATCCTGGGCGACAAAGCCCCGCCCCCAGTCACCCGGAGCGAACACCACCGACTCCACCAGCCGCTGTCCGTCCTTCGAGGTTCTGGGGACGAGGGAGGCGTCGGGTGTGAAGACGGGGGTGGCGGTCGACCCGCCCGACGGGGGCGCCGTGGCTTGCGGCGAGGCGGTGCGCGCGGACCACCCCGTCTGCCGCGGGGACCCGCTGTCCGCCCCCTGGGCCGAACACCCGGCCAGCAGACTCCCCGTCACCAGGAGCGTCACCCAACTACCCCGTACGCCATGGGCGTTGCCTCTCACGCATTCCCCTCTGCACCACTCGGGTTGTCCGACTGGTCGAACGTAGACGGCGGCGGGGGGCGGCGGCCTCAGTGGAAATACGTAATCGACTACGGGATTCGCCTACGGGTTTCGCCATGTTGCAGGGTGTTCGGTGCGGAGGCGGCGTGGACTACGTGGTTTCACGGATGCGCAGGCCCCCACGGCACCGCCACACTGAGGCGATGCGAGGAGCCCTCTGGCAGTCCGGGTCGTGGTGAGCGCCGTGTGCGGGGCGTTCATGCAGGGTGTGGCTTGCCACGGTCGCCGTCGCCGTCGTGGTGATCCTGGCGGCGCGGCCGCAGGCGGCGGGGACCTGCGCCCGTCACCGACCCACCGCAGGCGCTCACGACCCGGCCCCCAGTCCGACGCGGGTCATGAGTCCGGCCAGGGCCGCGCGGGACGGTACCGACGCCTTGCGGTAGATCGAGGAGAGGTGGGTCTCGACGGTGCGCCGGCTGAGGTGGAGCCGGGCGGCGATGTCCTGGTTGCTCAGCCCCTGCGCCACCAGCTCGGCCACCTCCAGCTCACGCGCGGTCAGTTCCGCCAGCTGCGCCGGGAGCGCCGGTGTCTCCGCCATCACCTGGGGGCGGATCAGTTCGGCGAGGTCCACCAGCAGGCGTGCGCCGCCGCCGACGGCGATGCGGTGGGCCCGGTGCCACATCGCGGCGGCGCGCGCTCCCTGCCCGGTGCGCTGCACCAAGGGCGCCGCCCGCAGCAGGGAGTACGCCTCCCACAGGGTCTGGCCGCAGCGGACGTATTCCTGTGCCGCCGCGTCGAGGAGTTGTACGGCCTTGCCCGTCTCGCCGTGGTGCTCGGCCAGGGTGGCCCGGGCGCGCAGGGCGGCCGCGCGCTGACCGTCGAGGCCGAGCCGGTCGGCCTCGCGGGTGGCTTGCGCGGCCCAGCGGCCGGCCGCCTCGACGTCCCCGGCGGTGAGGGCCGCGGCCGCGAGGGTGTCGAGCTGGCCCGGACGGATCGACGGCTGCAGCAGGGGCAGTTCGGGGCCGCCACCCGCCGTCGTGATGGCCTCTTGGGCGCGATGAGGGTCACCGCTGACGAAGGTCGCGTGCCCGAGCATGCACCAGGCCAGCGACGACCACCAGCCCCTGCTGCGACCGGCCGCGGCGGTGGCCTCCTCACCGGTGGCCAGGGCACTTCCGTCGCCCAGCGGCCGGGCCAGCAACAGCACCAGCGTCTTGATGGCCAGGGTGAAGCCCAGAAGGTCGTCGCTGCCCGCGGCCCGGGTGATGGACTCCGCCTCCTCGGCGGCCTCCAGCGCGGACGGCAGACGGCACGTGGTGAGGTGGACGAAGGCCCGGCTCGTCAACAGATGGGGCAGGACGTGGAGTTGTCCGGTGCGGCGGGCGATGCCCAGCCCCCGGGTGATGTGCCGCTCGGCGTCGGCGTAGCGCTCCAGCAGGGTCTCCGCCCAGGCCAGCCAGACCAGCGCCTCGCACAGACCGGCGAGGCCGGGATCGGTCAGCGCGTCCGCGAGTGACGCGGCGGAGTCGGCGAACCCGGCCGCCGCCTGTGTCTCGCCCTCGTACGCCTCGCCCAGGGCCGCGAGCGCGAGCGCAGCCGCCTCACCGGTGGGATCGCCGTCGGCGCGGGCGACGGCGACGGCCTGCGCGACGTCCGCGCGTGCCTGCGGATAGGACGCGGTCAGCAGGGCGGACATGCCGAGGGCCAGGCGCAGGGAGACCGCCTGGGCGGGGGACGGGCCGGGATCGCGGGACAGCTCCCGGCGCAGCAGGGCGGTGGCTTCGGGGGAGTGGCCGAGGTGCCGCTCCATCACGGCGCACTGGGCGACGGCCCGCGTCCGCAGTTCGGGATGATCCTTGCCGGCGGTCTCGATCAGGGAGTGCAGCAGGTCCCGGCTCTCCCGGAGGTTCCCGCTGACGCCGAGCGCGCGGGCGCGTGCCAGGATCAGTTCGCCGCGTTGCGTGAACTGGCCGGGAGCGTCCGGCATATGGGTCAGGACGACATCCAGCAGTTGGGCGGCGATGGCCGGCGCGGTCGACGCGAACCGTGCGGCGGCTTCGATGAGGACCTCCGCGGCCTGGGCATCCCAGCCGGTCAACGACCGTGCGACGTGGCGGGCCCGCTCGGTGGCGGGGGCGCCGCGGCGGGCCAGTTCCCGCGCGGTGCGGCGGTGGAATTCGGCACGCCGGCCCGGCGCGGTCCTCTCGTAGACCAGGGCCCGGACCAGGGGATGGCGCAGCATCCACCGGCCGCCCGGCCCGGCGCGCAGCACATCGCGCGCCACCAGGGCTGTGGTCGCCTGCTCGACGTCCCGGACGGAGAGCTCGCTCGCCTCGGCCAGCAGGGCGGACGAGGCGTGGTCGCCGAGCGCCGCGACCGCCTCCACGAGCCGGCGCTGGGACTCGGTGAGCGTGCCCAACTCGTCCAGCAGCAGGGCCGCGAGCCCGCCGGGTACGCCGGCCGCGTACCCGGCGTCCGTGGCGTCGGCGTGGATGTCCGGGGTGAGGCCGGGCAGGGGCGCCCCGGTGCGGTGCGCGTGACCCAACGCCAGCAGATACAAGGGGTTGCCCTCGCTGGCGGTGTGCAGTCGCTTGGCCTGGTCCTCGGTGATGTCGGGCCCCAGTACCAGGACGGACTCCTGCTCGGAGAGCGGCTCCAGGGCGAGGTGCAGCACGGTCCCGCTGTCCGCGCCGCGCGTCAGCGCCGCGGTCAGGGATGTCGGCGTCTGCCGGGCCCGCCGGGCCACCACCAGCAGGACGCGTCCGCGTGCGGGGTGCCGGATCAGATGGTCCACGAGCTCGCGTGACGCGGGATCCGCCCAGTGCACGTCGTCCAGAACCAGCACCAGACCGCGCTCACCCAGCTGCGTCGCGAACGCTGCGATCGCCCTGTGCAGCCCGAACCGGGCGGCGGCGCTCTCGACGGAACCGTTGCCGGAACCGTCGCCCGGGGCCTGCCGGATGCCGTGCAGCACCGAGTGAACCTCGGCGAAGGCGGGGTCGGCGAAGGCGCCCTGTGCGCCGGGATCGGCGTCGGCGTCGGCGAACGCGTCCGTGAACAGATGGAAGGGAACCTGCTGTTCATACTCGCTGGCCCGTCCGCGCAGTACGGTGAACCCGGCCCTGCGAGCCCTCGCGCACACCTCGTCGAGCAGTCTGCTTTTGCCGATGCCGGGTTCACCGACGACGTCGACGACGTCGACGGCCTCCGGCAGCCCGGAACGGCCCAGGCCTGCGAGCACCGCATCCAGCCGTTCGAGCTCCGCCGATCTGCCTACCAGTCCCGCCACGTCCTCGTCCCCCCAACGGTGATCTCTCACCTGCGCTGATCTTGTCTCCCCACAGGTCACCCTAAGGGGCGGGTTTGTGCCCCTCCCTGACACGGGCCAGTGCATGTGAAGGTGACCTTCAGCAGGGCGTTGAACGCCTTGCCCGGCTCGCGAGTGCGCCGCCCGTCCTGGAGCGGATGTGCGTCGTACGTACGGGCGAGCTTGGGCGCCACCTGGATCTTCGCGTCCGGAACGCCGAAAACCCGGCATACCAAGGATCAGAACCGCTCAGCCATCCGACCGACCCCAGTGATGAGTTTTCGCGCCCGTACCCGTCACATCTACGACGGGGCACGACGAGGCGGAAGGATGACGTGATGAGTGCGGACACGCTGCTGGAGGAGCTGGGTGTGAGCGGTCTGGGCGAGGTCGACGAGTCGGCGTTCTCGGGGCTGGTGGAGCGGCACCGGCGAGAGCTGCACGTGCACTGCTACCGGATGCTCGGTTCTTTCGAGGACGCCGAGGACACCGTGCAGGAGACGTTCCTCCGTGCCTGGCGGCGGCGGGAGACCTTCGAGGGGCGGTCGACGTTCCGGGCCTGGCTGTACCGGATCGCCACCAACGCCTGCCTGGACCTGCTCGCCAAGTGCCGCCCGGAGCCTGCGACCGGCGGCGAGGTGCTGTGGTTGCAGCCCTACCCGGACCGGCTCCTCGACGAGCTGCCCGCGGGTGACACGGACGAGCCGGAGACCGTCGCCGTCGCGCGGGAGACGATCGAGCTGGCGTACCTGGTCGCGGTCCAGCACCTCGCGCCGCGCCCGCGGGCCGTGCTGATCATGCGGGACGTGGTCGGCTGGCCGGCGAAGGACGTCGCGGAGCTCCTCGGTGACTCCGTCAACTCCGTGAACAGCGCGCTGCAGCGGGCCCGCGCGGGCATGCGGGAGCACCTGCCCGCCGAGCGGCAGGACTGGACCGGCGGCGAACAGGACGCCGGGACACGCGAGCTCGTGCGCCGCTACACCGATGCCAGCGTGGCCACCGACGTACCCGCGCTCGCCTCGATGCTGCGGGACGACGTCCGCTGCTCGATGCCGCCCACGCCCGGCCTGTACATCGGCCGCGACGCGGTGGTGACCGACTGGGTCGAGAGCGGCTTCGAGGGAATGAAGGGCCTGCGTGCCTTCCCCACCTCCGTGAACCGGCAGCCCGCCGTCGCCTTCTACCTCTGGCGGAAGGAGGAGGGCGCGTACCTGCCGCTGACGATCGACGTCCTGCGCGTCACCGGCGGGGTGATCACCGAGATCGTCACGTTCCACGACGACCGGTTCCCGCGGCTCGGGCTGCCGGAGCGCCTGCCGGCGGACGGCACGGAGTAGTCCCGGTGTGGCCGCTCGCCCTGCGCGGTGGCGCGGGTGTCGCGGCGCAGTGGTCGCTGTGCAGTGGTGCGACGCATTCGGCGTCGTCACCTGTGGGCGTGACGTCCGAGCCCTGCCGAATCCCGGTCGTCGCGCGGCGAGGGTGCGCAGGTGCGCATGGTCACCCCAGGGCCAGGGCCGTCACATGCCGGTCAACACCCCGTACGCCAGGTACCGAATGGTGGAGGAACGACATGAACAGCACGAACGACACCGGAGTCGTCGCAGGCCCGGCATCGGGCCGGACCAGCCGCCCCCACCGACTCCGCGGGCTCGCGGGCAACGGCTTCATTGCCACACTCGCGGCGATGGTGGCCACCACCCTCGCCGCGGCGCTTGCCCAGGCCGTTGGCGTCGACTTCCAGGTCCCCGATGGTGGCGAGACGATCCCGTTGCCCGGGTTCGCCGTAGTGACCGGCTTCTTCTCGGTCATGGGCGTCGTCATTGCCGCCGCTCTTCTTCGCTGGAGCGCTCGCCCCGCCGAGCGATTCGTGTGGACGGCAGTGTCGCTGACCGCGATCTCGCTGGTCCCGCCCCTTCTCTCCGGCGCGAACACCGCCACCACCACCGCCCTCATCGGGCTGCACTTCGTCCCTGCGACGGTGATGATCCCCACCCTGACGCGAAGCCTCCGCACCCAAGGACGTGCATGAGCACTGCTCGCGATCACCTGTCAGAAGGCGGTGGGACGCGTCCGCTCAGGCCGCCCCTGGAACGTCCGAGTAGGGCGGGCTTCAGCCTCACTTTGCGTCGGCGCCGGATCCGCCGCCGCTCTTCCCGCCCGGGATACTTCGCCTCGTCTTGCGGCTTTCGCGATCACGCCAACCTAGCCGGCTCGCAGAGCGGCGAGGAGCCTGGTTCGCAGGAGCTGTACGGCTGGGGAGTGCTGACCTCGGCGGGTGATGAGTCCGAGCCGGGCATGCGTGGCGGCGTCGGTGAGCGGGACCGTCCGCAGGCCGGTGCCCTGCGTGGAGGACGCGCTGAGGACGGCGACGCCCGCGCCGCGCTCGGCGAGGCGGAGCAGGGTGACCGGAGAACTGGCGTCGATGTCCACGCGTGGTGCGAGACCGATCCGGTGGCAGGAGTCCTCGTAGGCGGCGCGGATGCCGGTGCCTGGGGAGAGGCACAGAATCTTCTCGCCCGGTAGGTCGCCAAGGCGCAGTTCCGGTCGGTCGAGGGAGTGCCCGGCCGGGACGACGATGGTGATCGGCTCGTCGATGACGACGCTCGCCTCCAGGCCTGGGGCGACGTCGCCTGCGTAGCCGACCAGGGCGAGGTCGAGAGAGCCGGCGAGGACCTGGGTCTGAAGGTCGTCGGAGTAGCCCTCGTGAAGGCTGAGCTCGATGCCGGGGTGGGTGCGGCCGAGGTCTGCGATGGTGTCGAGGAAGGCCGGGATCGAGCACCCCATGATCATGCCGAGACGGACCCGGCCGCGGACGGCATCGGCGAACTCGGCGGCGGTGTGCTTGATGGCGTCAAGGGTGGCGAGGGCGTTCTTCGCAAGGGGGAGAACGGCCTGACCGGCCGGGGTGAGGCGGACTTGACGGCCGGAGCGGTCGAGCAGTTGCTGGCCCAGTTCCAGCTCCAGCTTGGCTACTTGGGTGCTGATGCCGGACTGGCTGACGTGCAGGCGATGGGCGGCGGCGGTGAAGGTGCCCTCGTCCATGATCGCGGCGAAGTAGCGCAGCTGGTGTATCTCCATACGCATTGATGATAGATCGCATCTGATTCATCTGTTGGACGGATGGATGACATGGATGGAGAGTGGAGGCATGACGACGAGGACTGCGCGAGAGCTTGCCGAGACCTACTTCACCGCCTGGGAGGCGGGCGACTTCGATGCCTTGCGGGGGGTGCTGGCCGAGAATGTCGACTTCGTCGGAGCGCTGGGAACGGCGTCGGGGGTGGAGGAGGCGCTCGCTGGGCTGAAAGGGCTCGGTCAGGTGCTGGAGAAGATCGACGTGAAGGTGCGGGTCGCGGAAGGCGGTGAAGTGATCACCTGGTTCGACCTGTGCACAAGCGTTGCGCCGCCTGCACCGACGTCGAACTGGATGCACGTGGAGGATGGGAAGGTCACCCGGATCCGTGTGACCTTCGACCCCCGCGCACTGCTGGCGGGATTCGAAAGGCAGAACTGAACGCGGAAGACCCGGCCACCACGTTGATCTGAATCGACGCGTTCTCCATTACCCTCGCGCCGCGCTGTTCGGCACCGGCATCCGCCTGTTCGACCGCGGTGGGCCGTTGGACGGGTAGGTACTCCCCACCCAATGGCAAGGCAGTGCGGCAGGGGTGAAATGGCCGACTCGCCCTGCTTTCCGTATCCGTGACGGTGCACCAGGCGGACTACGGACATCACGCGACTGCGTCCAAGCCCCGGCTCTCGGACCGGCGATGACGGGGACCACGGCTGCGGTGTCAGTCCGCTGAAGTATTGTTCCCGCCACCGCACACCGACTGGGAGGACCAAGAGACTTGACCGGCCTGTCTGCTTTCCCGCTGCCCTTTCATGCCTCACGTTCCATATCGTTCGCGACGCCCCGAACGCTGCGAGAACTTCAGATGATCCAGTACAGCTCGCTCATTCGGGCGAAGCCGGGGTGGTTCGACAAGATGAACGATGCCGACATCGTCGCCAGGTGGACGCAAGAAGCGGTCGCCCAGGGCCTCACCGAAGCGCAGGTCCGTTACGTGCTTGCCGAACTCCTGCATTACGCCGCGCTGCGGGACGGGCGAACCGGCATCGAGGTCTCGGCCGTCGACGGGGTGTGGCAGTCGGACACACTGGTCGATGACAATCTCAGGTCCCGGCTGCGCGAGGCGGCTCGGGTTCTGGAGCAGGTCCCCGAAGCAGAACTGGACTGGCATCCCGGATCCGACGGCCAGGTGCTGGATCTCGTTCATCCTTCACTGTTCTGCCTGGTGAGGGAAGTGAGCGGCGCGCCCGAGAGGGCTTGGCAGAACCCGACGGACCGCTACTCGAAGTACGAGTTCTCGGAGAAATTCCAGTGGCTGCCCACGGACGTCGACGTCAGTGACGACGGCGATGTCGCCTTCCGTTCGTACGTCAACAACATCCACCCCGAGACTCATCGCGAACTGGCCTCCGTCCTGCCGGACTTGTTCGCGCGCATGCGTCCCCTCCTTGAGAACGTGCTCACCGATCTGCGCCATCCGCGGCCCCTGCGGATCGAGGCCGATCCTTACGGGTGGTACGACTCCAAGCCGGAGTACCCGGACAGGTCTTCATACAGTGATGACGGTGCTTACGGAGAGGCCGTCCACCTATGGGGAGAGGCCCAGGACGACTGGTGGGAGAACCGCCGCCCGGTCATCCCGGACGCCCCGGCCTTCATTCCGCCCGAGTTGCCCGACGATTCCGCCCGCGTCGACCTGTGCGGCCGCAGTCTCCAGGTCATCGTCAAGCTCGCCACCATTCATCTCACCCCGGACAAGCCCGAGTATCCCGGCGGTTCCTGGCATGTCGAGGGGATGATGAACGAGCGGATCGTCTCGACCGGCATCTACTACTGGGACAGCGAGAACATCACCGAGAGCCGGCTGAGTTTCCGGGCGGCACTCGACGACCCGAGCTACGAACAGAACGACGACAACGGCCTGCGTGAGGTCTACGGCCTGGAGGACGAAGACGCACTGAACCAGGTGCTGGGGTCGGCATCGACTCCAGCGGGCCGCTGCTTGGCGTTCCCGAACATCCTGCAACACCGTGTCGGCTCATTCCGCCTCACGGACCCCACCCGCCCGGGATACCGCAAAATTCTCGCGTTCTTCCTGGTCGACCCGTCGGAAAAGATCGTCTCGACATCCGATGTGCCGCCGCAACAACCATGGTCCGACACCTCGACCATGTCGCTTGAACAGGCCAAGAACTACCGTGAAGAACTCATGCAGGAACGCAAGTTCTTCGTCGACGAACACAACGAGCAGCTCTATGAACGAGAATTCTCCCTCTGCGAGCACTGAGTTCTTTCTATTTGCTGGGCGTGGTTCCAGCGTGCTGGCAGCTGTCGTGTTTCAGTAGACGGTCGGCCAGAGCGAAGGCGTCCTTGGTCTTGGGGTGGGTCTTGCCCAGCCGGGTGTTCAGGATCAGGGCGCCTCTGCGCGCGAGGTTCGCCGCGGTGGGATCGTTCAGCGCGTGCACGGCTCGGGCCTTGAGCAGCAGGGCGTACCCGACGTAGAGATGGTCCGGCGCGTAACTGGCCTCGCGGATCCGCAGTGCCCGGGAGATCAGCGGCACGGCCAAGGCGTGGTCGCCCAGGTCGAGGTGGACACTCGCCAGTGCTATCAAATCGAAACTCACGTACGGGTCGTCCGGCCCGTACGCCGCCTCGTCGATCCGCAGCGCCCGCTCGGCTAAGGGAACCGCCGCCTCATGATCACCGAGAAGGTGCCGGATTCGCGCCAGCGTGGCAAAGTCCGTCGCGATGGCGGGACTGTCCGCCGGCAGACAGGACTCGTGCAGGCTCAGAGCACGTTCCGCCATCGGACGCGCTCGCTCCGGCGCGCCGAGGTCCCGGTGGATCTGCGCCAACGTAATCAGGTCGAAGCCGACTTCCGCGTCCCTCTGTTCGAGCGCTTCATCGATCGCCAAGGCCCGCTCACACAGGGGCAGTGCCACCTGATGGTCCCCGATCGAAAGGAGGAACACCGACGCCAGCCGCAGCAACGTCGCCGTCTCCGCAGCGCACTCGGTCAGCGGCTCGTCCTTGGTCACCACGAGCGCGTGCGGAAGCAGTTCTTGCCATCGCGAGCGCGCATCCGGGTCACCGTGGATGTCGTGCGGCACGGCCGCGAGCAGCGCCCGGCACAGTCGCCCCCGAGCGTCGGTGCGCATGTCGTCCGGCATCGCGGCGCGGATGGCGGCCTGCACCAGCCGGTGCAGCACCAGGGAGGAGGCTCCGCGCCTCGCGAGCCCCAGACCGGCCAGAGCGCCGACCGTCAGGTCCCACGCCACCGGGTCGGCCGCGGCTGCGATCAGTGGTTCCGCGCTGCCGCTGAACAGGTCCAGCGGGATCGGCTCCGGCGCCAGCAGGGCACACAGCTCCAGCAGACGCATCGCTTGCGGCCGCTCGATCTCCAGCCTTCGCACACTGAGTTGCCACAGGGTCGCGACCACCACCGCCGGCCGGTCCGTCGGCTCGCCCAGCGCGATCATGTCCTCCAGCCGCGACGTCAGCAGAGCCAGGTACTCCTCGGGCGCGGTGTGGTTGTAGTCCATGTACCCGGCTGCTTGCTCCAGCGCCAGCGGCAGGTCCCCCAGGTGGTCGGCGATCCGGTCCGCCACGTCTGTGGTCATGCCGCACACCCGCCGGGCCAGCAACTCCACCGCTTCCCGCCGGGGGAACACGTCCAGGCCGATGACGCCCGCTCTGCTCGACCAGCCGCGCAGCCTGGTCGTGACGATGACGTGACCGTTGCTCCCCAGGTCACCCGACGGCAGCGCGTCCACGAGCGGGCCAGGTCTCTCCCCGTTGTCGAAGATGATCAGCCAGGGCCCGTGGTCCAGTAACGCGCCGTACACCCGTGGGACGACCTGCTCGGAGCTCACCTCAGCCAGTCCCAGCTCCCTGCCCAGCGAGGCGAACTGCGACGCCACCAGATCGGGATCCTCGGCGTCCACGAACGCCACGAACCGGTACTCCGACCGGTAGAGGTAGGCGTACTCGACCGCAAGCTGCGTCTTGCCGACACCGCCCAGCCCGTGCACGACCTGCATCGCGCCCCCGTCGCCCGAGATGAGGCGCTGCCGTAACTCCCGCAACGCGGCGTCGCGGCCGGTGAAGTTGATGTTGCGTGGCGGCAGCCGATACGTCGCCGGGCGGGGCTGTGAGCCCGCAGAACGCGCCGCCGGTGTGCGCACTTCCCTGACAGCGGTCTCGAACAGGTCGGTGAGCGTGGCATGGTCACCGCGCAGTCGCGCGAGTTCCGCCTCGGCGGAGAGGTCGATCCGACCGGCGTGTGCGGCCCGGACGCAGGCGGTCACGTAGGCCGCGACCCGCTCCCACGGGGGCGGCTTCAGGAACTTGCCTGCCAGCAGGTCCGACAGCGACGACCGGGTGAGGACCTTGTTTTCGTCGTAGGCCAGGAGTTGCGCCTGGGTGGGTGACCCAGAGGACGTACGCAATCGCTGCAAACGGTCGACAAACCAGCTCTGTGGTGAGCCCGGCTCCCCCATATACGCGACTTCCCCCGTCTCGCTCTCCGGAATCGTCCGGACTCCGGAGTCCAGAAATGTAGCTCATCCAGCGGGGAAGCCCGGCGGATCCGGGCTCCTCCGAGAGTGCCGTACCCGAGCGGCGCCAGCCCTCAACGTAGTCGGCGGCACCGCCACTGATCGCGTGACGCTGGCGGTGGGCGCAACGCGCGAGGCTCACGTGCCGTTAAGGGAGGTGCTCGAAGTCTCAACCGACAGGCACAGGAGCCGCGTTGGTTCCGTATTTGACACCGCAGGTGAAGGAGCTGGTCGAACCGTTCCGCCCGTACCTCGTCCAGCCCGCCCACACGTTCTACCTGCGGTGCACGGACGCCACCCTGGGCGACCGCAGCATCTCGGCACCTACGCGATCACCCTAGGAAACAACGCCCGCCTGTCGCTGTTCCTCGCCTGACACCTCACGCTCGGACCACGGGAACTCACCGACACCGAAGAGGACTTCAAGCTGTCCTGGTGGCCGATCAACGAGGCGATCCAGGCCGCGCAGGACGGCCGGTTCCACCTCCCCGGCGGCCCCCTCGCCCTGCTGCTCGCCGACCGCACCCAACCCAAAGGAGTATCTGAATGCTGAAACGTACGGGAACTGTCGTGGCCGCCGCTGCCGTTGCCGCACTTGCCCTCCCCGCCGACGCCCACGCCGCCGCCATCGCCTGCGGCGGGTCCGTCTCGACCCAGGGCATTTCCGGTAACGGCTGTATCAGCGCGGAGCGGTGGAAGGACGGCCATGTCTTCATGCGCAACATCACCGCGCACACGGTCCTGACGAATACCCGCGCGCACGCCTCCTGGGTCGAGTACGAGGCGTACTTCCGCGTCGTCTCGGGCGGTCACTGGGTGAAGATCGGCAACGGGCGTACCGTCGTCCAGCGACGGTCCACGGTCGGCCCCATCGCCATCGGCAACACGGACCGTGTCTGCGGCCCGGTCAACGTCAAGGTCGAGATCCGCGTCCATGTCAGGCCGGCAGGGGGCGCCTGGGCCAACTGGAGCAGCGCCGCGACCTCCCAGTGCCAGACCTGACGCTGCCAGACCTGAGCCTCAGCACACGCAGCGCCCCCGCCTCCGCGACCAGGAGGAGGGGGCTCTCGTGTTTCTGCGGCGGCTGATCTCGCGCTTTGATGAAGCGGGCTGTCCGGCAAGTGATCAGGCAATCAGAAAGTGTCTCTGACCAGCGAGAATGCCGGGCCGTGCCCAGGGCCGTCTGTGCGGTCACCGGCCGGACCACCGTGCAAGCCGCTCCGGCCGAGGTCGCAGGCTTGATCCGCGACCACGGAAAGAGGCCGGCCTCCGGAGCGGCGACCCGTCAACTCACCAGTCACAGCTACCCCGTTAGTGTGTCTCTCGTACAGGGGCGACAACCTTGAGGCGGGCAGTGGCAGTGACGGGGGAGAGCCATCCGAATGGTGACGGCAGGCTGATCGCCGGCCGTTATCGCACCGTGGAGAAGCTGGGACGCGGCGGCATGGGCACCGTATGGCGGGCCGTCGACGAAACCCTCGGCCGGGAGGTCGCGGTGAAGGAGCTCCGTGCCTTCGCCGACGATGACGACGTGGACCGACTGGCCGGGATGCGGCTACGCATGCAGCGCGAAGCCCGCGCAGCGGCTCGGGTCCGGCACCCCGGAGTGGTGGCCGTGCACGACGTCACCGACAACGAGGGCCACCCCGTCATCGTCATGGAGTTGATCGAGGGCGCCTCGCTGGACGACGTGATGCGCGAGCAAGGCGTCCTCGATCCCCGGTACGCGGCCAAGATCGGCGCCGAGGTCCTGGGCGCCTTGGACGCCGCTCACCGTGCCGGCGTACTCCACCGTGACGTCAAGCCCGGCAACATCCTGCTCGAACGTGGAGGGCGGGTGGTGCTGACCGACTTCGGTATCGCTGCCATCGACGATCCCGGTGACGGCGCCGAGACCCACCTCACGCGCAGCGGTGAACTCGTCGGCTCCCTCGACTACCTCGCGCCCGAACGGGCCCGCGGAGAGCAGCCGGGCCCTCCTTCGGACATCTGGTCGCTGGGCGCCACGCTGTACGCCGCCGTCGAGGGCGGCACTCCCTTCCGCCGCACCTCCACCTGGTCGACCATCACCGCGATCGTCACCGAACCGCTGCCCGAGCCGCGTCGGGCCGGTCCGCTCGCACCGGCCCTGCACGCTCTGCTGGGCAAGGACCCCGCGTCCCGTCCTGACGCGGCGCAGGCTGCGCGACTCCTCACCGCGATCGCCACGGACCAACCACTGCCCGTGTCTTCCGACGCACCCGGCACCATGAACCTCGGCGGCTCCGTCCCCTCCGCGCACGCATCCGTGACGCCCGCCACGCCAGCAGCGCCCGTCACGCCAGCCGCGCCCGCCACGTCCGCGGAGCCCTCGGCGCCTGAGCGGGACGTACGTCCTCCCGCCCCTGCGGGAACGTTCGGCCCGCCGCCAGACCTTAACCGCGATGCCGGGTCGGTCAAGGCACAACCCCAGGCAGCGAACACCGACCAACGATCCCCCGCCGGTCCCGGGGCGCGCCGCAGCCGCTCACTGGCGATCGTCGCGGGCGCGGTCGCGGTGCTCCTCATAGGCGGCGGCGTCACCTACCTGACCATCGCCACCGGCTCCGACACCGACTCCGGCGGCAACGTCGGCAAGGACGGAGCCGTTGCCTCTCCGGCCGAACCCACTTCGCCCCAGGGGGACGGCAACACCCCGTCGCAGAAGCCCAGCAACCCCGGTGCGAGCAAGTCCGGTGACTCGGACGAGAAGGAGAAGGAGAAGGGCGATCAGGCCGGGGGAGGGGCGGAACCCGCCCGGAGCCAGACGCCCGAGGCCGAGGCTCCTGGATCCTCCGGCGAGACGGAGGCCGCCCCGACCCCGTCGGCCTCCGAGTCGACAGGGGCAGGGCCCACGTACCAATTCGTCAACGCGAAGAGCGGCAAGTGCCTGTCCCTCGACAACGGCGGCAGCACGGCGAACGGCACCCGCGCCGTCCAGTGGACCTGCACCGGAGGTGCCGAGCAGCGGTGGTACTGGGCCGGCCCCTCGTCCAACATGCTCAAGAACGTCAAGACCGGCAAGTGCCTGTCCATCGCTAACCACGGCAGTACCGCCAACGGCGCGCAGGCCGTCCAGTCGACCTGCGTCACCGACTGGGACGCTCCCGAGCAGCAGTGGGCCCGTGCCGCGGGCGGCGCGCTCAAGAACGGCAAGAGCGCCAAGTGCCTGTCGACCGAAAACGGCGGCAGCACCGCCAACGGCGCCCGGGCCATCCAGTCGACCTGCATCACCGACTGGAACGCTCCCGAACAGCAGTGGAAACTGACCAGCTGAACGCCGTCGGAGGCCGGATCCGGGGGGCAACGGCTCCACAGCCGCACAGCGCGGCCCCACGGTGTATGCCGACGACGTTCAGGGCTGCCCTCCTGCGCAGGGTGGTGTTTACGAACGTAACCGCAGACTTGTTCTTCAGTGATCTGGCGCAGCCTTCGAAGGTCGGACGGTAATGGGGCGACAGCTCAGGTCGAGGCCCGGTCCGGTGGGGGTTTCGGCTGCTCGCGTACGCGGAGTTCGGCGCTCGCCTCGGGGTAGCCGGGGCAGCGGACGGTGAAGACGTAGATGTCCGGGTCGTAGGTCTGGGTGAAGGAGGTGTTGGTGGCGGCGATGTCGTCGCCGTCGAGCAGTACCCGGCCTGCTACCGGTGCGGCGTCGCCGGTGTCGTGGGCGAGGACCTTCACCGTGCGCCGCCCTTCCACCACGGTGGCGGGGCTGACCTTGGCTCGAAGGATCTTCGACTGCGGGACCGGGCTCCACGCCCCTGCGTAGTCCCAGGACGCGGTCCCGCCCCACAGAGTGAAGGCCATGCCGTTGACTTCCTTGCTGCCCAACCCCACGGCCTGGGCGGGGACTTCGAGCCGTACCCACTCGCCCGACGGGGGCAGCGCGCCGAGGAAGCGGCGGTCTGCGGTGCCGGGGGTGCCCCAGGGTAGGCGGTCCACACCCCAGAAGGCCCGGTGCAGCCAGTCCGTGGTCCGCCACTGCAGCATCACCTCGTCGGGCGGTGCGTCCGGATCGAGGAGTACGCAGGCAAACAGGACGTCGTCATCGGCGACTTGGAGGGTCTGGGTGGCGCCGAGGAAGTAGTGCTGGTGCATGCCGTCCGCGCGGGACGAGCGGTGCAGCAAGGCGCCGTGAAAGGGCTTCGGATCCGTCGTCCACTGCCATGCGTCGCTGTCGGCGAACTCCTGGGCTCCTGCCGGTAGTTGATCATCTACCCAGAGCCGGTCGCGATTGTCGATCTCACGCCACTCGACGATCCAGCAGCCCTTGTACCGTCCCTGGGCGCTGCCGGTGGGAGCCACCGAGACGGCGACGTCGACATGGTCTGGGTGCACCTGGGTGGTCAGGGTGCGAACGCTGCTCGGGTTGATCATGCCGTTGCGTGCGTCGTCCAGCTGGCGCACGTTGCGCACCTCGATCCGCCGCGTAGGGGTGGAGCGCGGGAAGTCCGGCCGGATCGCGTCCCCCCAGTCGAGCTGGTCGCCTGAGGTGCCCGGGGTGCAGAGAGCGGTGCGGAGCGTGGAGGTGCGGAGGTTGGGACCGGGTTCGCGGATCTTCACCACCCAGTCGATGGGGTGCATCTCCAGCCAGGCGTGGTGCCGGGTGGGTGGCGTGTCCCAGGGATCGAGTACGTCCTTCGGTTCACCGTGCCACTGGTCCTCCCACAGCGGACCGCGGAGCAGTACGTAGTCCCCGGTGGCAAGGGGGGTGCGGCCGTCCGGATGGTACGGGTGGAAGGGGAAGTAGGCTCCCGTGTCGCTGTCGAAGGGGTTGACCCAGCCTTGCGGTGCGGGCCCCCGGCCCACGAAGTGCCGGGAGAACAGGCCGCCTGTGTTGTTTACGTGCCAGCTGTTCAACTCGCCGTGGATGCCTGGCGAGTTGCCCGGCAGAATCCAGGAGTTGAGCGTCACGGTGGTGGGCCGCCCCCCGGTCAGCGGGGGACCGGCAGGGAATGGCAGGCTGGGCTGGTCCGCCGGGTTGCCCGGGTACGAGGCTCCGGCGAGGGCCGAACTCAGGCCGCCGGGCCCGTACATCCGGTCCAGGAAGACGCTGTCGTAGCGCACTTCGTAGTGGATGTCCTCGATGCCGTGCGGGGCTTCGTTGCGGAACGGCTGCGGCGGGGTGCCTGCGTCCGGGCGCCACAGCCAGCCCGCGACCAGGACGTCCGGGTGCACCCGGTTGGCGAGCCGCTGGCAGTTCCAGTGCCACCGGCCGGTGATCGATGTGAAGTCCTCTGGACAGCCGAAGAACACGTCGGACGGGCGTATGGAAGGGTCGGCGCGCAGCGGGCGTTCGACGTAGCGGGAGAGCGTGCCGTCCTCGCACTCACGCACTTTCTCGGCGCGCAGGCCGAGCCTGTCGAAGTCCTCTGAGAACAGCGGGAACTTGGTGTCGCCCACCACGAGGAAGCGCTGCTGCGAGGAGCGTTCGTGGACGAGCGAGACAGTGGGCACGGTCAGCATGGCCGAACTCCTTCGTCCCGGTTCAGCCGTGTGGCCGAGTGCGGGCCGCAGCGTGCCGAGCGGCTCGCACGGCGACCAGTCCGGCCGCCGCGCTGACCGCCACCAGCGGTACGTCGATGATCAGGAACTCCCAGCTGATCAGATACTCGCCGCTGACAACGGTGGCAAGAACCCCGAACAGCACGGCCCCCGCAATGCCGATGAGGATCCTGAGGCCGGGGCGGACGAGTGCGAGTATCGCGCCAAGGGCGAGACCCGAGGCGATGGGGAACAATTCATGCATCACGTGTCCCCTTTCGAGGCTGATGCAGCGTCAAAGTCCGTTTATCACTGGACAATAGCGAGTGCATTATGAGTTGTCTGTACGTCGATGGGCGGTTGACACCGCTCCTGGTGGCCGCGCACCAGCGACCGGAGATCACCGCTCTTGCCGTTCTCGTCCAGGCTGATCTCGTCATAGGACCACGGCCCACCCCTGATCACGGTGACACCGCCGAGCTTGACGCGAGCGAGCGTTGGCCGCGCTCCTGCACCGCCGCTCACGTGAGGGGGCGAAAGCCAGACAGGCCAGTGGCCGTTCCCGATTCAAGCTGTGTGCTGCACCCGCGGCGGGGCACACGGCTCATGAAGCAGGTGGCCCGTGGCCCTGTCGCGGGTACCGGCCGTCGGCTCCCATGAGCCCCGGCACACTCCCGCGCGCCGGTACTCGTGGTCGAGGCAGGGACGGCTGTGCCCGAGGGGAGCGGGCCCAGCCGTACTCCGCTGTGCCCGGCGCTCCGTTTGCCGGTCCGGCCTTGGCGGTGTCACGCGCTCAGTGGTCACTGCGAGGTGAGGCAGGAGCTGCTGCCGTGTCGCCGGCCTGCTGGACGTATCGGGGGAAGATGCCTGAGGATCGGCGGCAACTGGTCCATCCCGTAATGCGGGTACCAGGCGCGGCGCCAGCGCAGGATCACGCCGGGCCGATGCCGCCACTCGTCGCACAGCTGTGAGAGCACATCCGTGCAGAAGTCCTCACAGAGCCGCCCCAGAACCTGGTTCTCGGGCTGGCCGGTATCCCGCTCGAAGTCGATGCCCGAGCCGCCGCTATCGAGGTCAAGGGCATCAGCCAGCAACGCAATGGCTGTCCTGCTTGTGCCCTGGCCGTCGTAGCCCAGCCGAACTCGTGGCCCTGCAGCGGCAATAGCGTGCGCCGCACTCGTAAGTGCCCTCGTTCGGTGGGCCGGGCTCGACGCCTTCGACGCGAATGCGAGCGGGCTGATGTTCTTCGCCAGGGCCCGCGCGCGGCCGAGCTCTCCGGGCCCTGGCGAATGCCATGGTAGGTCCGATCGTCATAGTCCACGGAAATCAACTCCCGGCGGTCACCTGGGCCCGTAGCCTGCTCCTCACGCGCAGCCGCTGACAGACCCAAATGCGGCCAACAATCGCCTTCCGGGCTCGTCATGCGATCTTCCAGGCTGCATGCTCCCCTTAGCGACGGGCGCCCTGCACTGCCTCGCCAGCGAGAGCTGCTCGGGCACGCCTGGTCATTCGCGAGCGCTGCGGAGCTGATTGAGCAACGGTGTCTGGAACACCGAGGGAGAACGGAACCTCCCACCGATCTCTCCAATGCGAAACGCAATATGAAGGAGCCGATTGGTCTCCGAAGCGCTGGCTGGCGCTGGGGTTGTGGTCACTTCGACCTCAGTGGTCTCGTCTACCTCGGCCAAGGCTTGCGCGAACGCATTTGCCCGGCGCTGGATCGCTGTCGCGACAGACGATTGCCCCAGGGATCCGTACCCGGTGGCGCCCGGGGCGTATGCCCCGGAAGGCCATGGGTCACCTGGGGTGGGATCACCATGTGGTGGCTCGCCTGGCGGTTCCGGTGTGCTTCGGGCAGGAGGGCCAGATGTCCGCAGGGCTGACGGTCCCGTCGGGTCGTCGGGGAGCAGTCGGGCCAGCGTGCGGACGGCCCGGTACTGGAGGGTCTTGATGGCTCCCTCGTTCTTGCCCATCACGCGGGCGGTCTCGGCGACCGAGAGGTCCTGAAGGAAGCGCAAGGTCGCGCACTCCTGCTGCTGCGGGTTGAGGCGGCGTACGGCGTCGAGCAGCGCGGCGTCCCACAGGGACTCCGTGAGGGATTGTTCGGGGGAGTGGGCACCTCGATCGGCGCCGAGCATCTCGCTGATGGTCACTTCGAGACGGAAGCGGCTCGACCTGATGTGCTCCGCGACGAGATTGCGGGCGATGGTGAACAGCCAGGCGCGGAACTCGTGTTCCTGCCAGACGAAGCAGCCGAGACGGCGATGGGCCCTCAAGAACGTTTCCGTGGTGAGTACTTCGGCGGTCGGGGCGGCGCCGACCCGGAAGTACACATAGCTGTACACCGTGTCCACGAAGCGACTTCCGAGCCGCGCGATGGCCTCCATGTCGCCGAGCTGCGCCTGTCCCGCCGGGCCCGGCGGGAGTGAGGAGTCCCCGTTCTCTTCCTCGGGGCTCGTCGGATCTGCGGCCGCCGCGGGCGGCAGAGCATTGCTGTCGGTGTCGGCAAGACAGCTGGTCTGAGTGTGGATGGGACGGAAGGCGAGGGCGGCGCGGACCCAGTGCCAGAAGCCGGATTCTGTGGACAAGGGGCTGCGGGTACGCGAAGGCGTGGAGGCGAGTTGCGCGCGCACGGCGTGCCGGAAGGAGTCGACGGGGGCGTTAGCGGCCATCACGGCTCCCGTGGTCCGCGGTCGCGGGAGGCGGGGGTTGCTGCGCCCTGGTCTGCTGCCTCGGGAAGTGTCCAGCAGCAGGGGGGGTGGCGCGGTGGCTCAGGCACCGAGCATGCAGGAGCTGATCCGGCGCCGACGGCGGGCCGGCTTTGTGGGTCGCCAGAGTGAACTCGGCGATTTCCGCAGGAACTTCCAGGCTGCTGAAGAGCAACGACGGTTCCTGTTCAGCATTTACGGTGACGCAGGCGTAGGGAAGACGCTGCTGACGGAGCAGTTCCAGCGCGTGGCGAAGGAAGAGGCGGGAGCACTGACCGCGCGAGCGGACGAGACGTCAGACAGCTTGGCCGCCACCCTGGAGTCGCTGGTTGGCCAGTTGGCGCCGAAGAGCGCATCGAAGGCCTTCGACAAGGCACTCGCAGCGCACCGTCAGCAACTGCGAGAAGCCCAGAACGTACCGGACCTTGCTGAGGAAGGCCTCTCCGCAACGGGGCGGATCACGGCCGGGGTCGGACTGGCGGTGGCGCAAAGCCTGCCCGTCGTCGGGCCGCTGGCCAGCGCCGTGACCGCGCAGGAGGTGAGTCAAGCCGCGAGTCGGGTGGGAGCGGCGCTGGCGGAGCGGGCCCGCACTGCCGACAGTATGCCGCTCGCTCCTGCGGCGGCTCTCAGCGGACCGTTCGTGGATCTCCTGCACCGGCTCTCCGGGGATACCCCCTGGCTGGCCTTGTTCTTTGACACTTACGAGCGCACCGAGGTGTTCCTCGGCAAGTGGCTGCTCGACCTGGTGAGCGGGCGCTACGGGGATTTACCGGCGAACCTGGTGCTGACCGTCGCGGGACAGCGCCGCCTGCATCCTGGAACCTGGGCGCCCTACCTGGATGCCATCGCCTATCTGCCGTTACACCCGTTCACTGACGAAGAAGCACGCCTGCTGCTGGCCGCCAAGGGCATAACGACACAGCCCGTGGTGGAGGCGATTCTTGAGATGACCGGGTGCCTCCCCGTACTGGTGGCCATGTTGGCCGAGAGCCGACCGGCCGACATCACCGCGGTGACTGATCACGCAGGCGATGCCGTCGACCGGTTCTTGAGGTGGGAGCCGCCGGAGCGTCATGCGGCGGCCCTGGCCTGCGCTTTGCCCCGTGTGGTCAATCAGGACGTGATGGACGTCCTGCTCGGTGAGTCCGACAGCCGCGAGCAGTACCCATGGCTGCGCACACTGCCCTTCGTCCAAGATGACGCGGGGCAGGTCCGATTCCACGACGTGGTGCGCACCGCGATGCTACGGCTGGAACGCAGCCGCTCACCCCAACGCTGGCGGCAGCGCCATCATGACCTGGCAGGCGCATGGCGCAACTGGCGCGAGGTCCTGCGGATGGACGAGCGGGACGGCTGGTGGGATCCGAACTGGCAGGACTGCGCGGTGGAGGAGACCTACCATCTCCTATGCGCGTATCAGGAAAGCGCCCTGGCCACTGCGTTGGGTGCGGCCGTGCGGGCCGCGGAAGTGGGCACGGTCATGGCACGGCGACTGGCCGACGCGATCGTCCAAGCCGGCGAGAACTCCGCTGCCGCTCGACTCGCAAGGCTCGGCGGATCGCTGGTCGCCACCGTGGGCGACGACGCAAGGGACTGCACCGATTTCCTTTCCGTGCTGCTGGACGACAGTCGCCTGGACGAAGGGCATCGGATCACCGCGCTCACCGAACGAGCCTGGCTCCACCAACTCGCCAACCGACTGGAGTTGTGCCTGGCGGATGTCGATCGCCTGCTGCAGCTCCAGCCGGACAACGCCGACACGCTGACACGTCGCGGCTACGTCTACCGACTGATGCGACGGCATCACGACGCCCTGAACGACTTCCACCAGGTTCTTGCCGTCGCACCTGACCACGTCCAGGCACTCGTCTTCCGAGGGCTGACATACGAAACACTGGGCGATGACGAAGCTGCGCTCCAGGACTTCGACCATGCGGTCGAGACCGCGGGCGAACATCTCGGGGCGCGCTTGCACCGAGGACGACTTCTGCGGCGCAAGGGACACCCTGCCCGGGCCCTGGCCGACTTCGACCACGCTATCGAGCAGTATCCCGCATCGGCATGGGCCCGGGTGGAGCGAGCCACGTGCCTGTACCACGCCGACCGCGCAGTGGAGGCTCTGGAAGCAATAGAGCGAGCGCTTGACCTTGACGACGACACAGCCTATGTGCACGCCAATCATGGCTTTGTGCTGTGTCGTCTGGGCAGGCTCACGGACGGCGTAGCCGCTCTTGACCGGGCACTAGACGCTGAGCCGGAGAACGTCTGGGCCCTCACGTGGCGGGGCTGGGCTACGGGCCGATTGGGCCACGCCGACGCAGCCCTCGATGATCTAAATCGGGCCGTGGCCATGGCGCCCAACGAAGCATGGCCGAGCGCCGCCCGCGGCTGGCTGTCCTGGGCCGTCGGCAAGCCGGCACAGGCCCTGCCCGATCTGGAACGTGCGGCTGCCCTGGAACCTGACTATGAGTGGGCACACCTCGGCCTCGCCTTGACACTGCTCTGGCTGCACCGCCCGACCGAGGCCCGCGAAGCCCTCAGCCGTGCCGCAGACGAATGGAGCAGGCACGCGCCCTACGCACAGGAATTGGCTGACCGCCTGTTCGACGTCCTGTGGCGGCACTACCGGCGGGACGACGAGGTAATACGGGATGCCGTTCACAACGCACCGCTCTGGATTCACCAGACCAGTCGACAGCGCAGCATTCGCCGGTTCGCACTGCCCCTCCTGCGCAGGAGCAGCCTGCCGCTCATGCGGGACAGCGTCAGGATCCTGCGCTACGCCAGAGCCGTCATACGAGACCACCCCGATACCGGCCCGCTTGAGAGCAACCAGCTCACCGCCCTCGCCGACGAGGTGTTCGATCAGTTGCCACAGCTGGACTTGGGCGAACGTGGCTGAGGGCCGTAGCCACCCATCTGGGTGGATTCAGCCTCAGGTGACTCCATCACCCTCGGCGAGCTCGCCGAGGACGACCGCCGCCGCGAACTCCTCCGCGAGACGCTCCGCGTCCTCCTCTCCACCCATCGCAGCCAGTCCGCCACCGCGGACCAGCTGATGATGCACCGCAACACCGTCCACTACCGCGTCCAGCGCGCCGTCGACCACCACCATCTCGGCCTCGACGCCCACGCCTTCGATCTCCACTTCGCCCCCATGATCTGCCCTCGGCACGGGTCGAAGGTCCTGCGCCGCGAGTGATGACGACAGACACACGTCGCTGGTGCGAGGGCCGTCCGAAGGTGAGCCGCGTCGCATCGGAGCGGGCGAGGTTGCTATGCAACGAGTTGCATAGAAGGATCGGCGTCATGGCGCTCGAACACGCGATTTTGGTGTCGCTCTTGGAGCAGCCGGGATCCGGCTATGAGCTGGCCCGGCGCTTCGAGCGGTCCATCGGCTACTTCTGGACCGCGACCCACCAGCAGATCTATCGCGTGCTCAAGCGCATGGAGAACGACGGCTGGGTCGACGCCACGGATGTCCCGCAGCAGGGCCGCCCGGACAAGAAGGAGTACAGCGTCGCCGACCTCGGCCGGGCCGCGCTGTCCTCCTGGTTGCACGATCCGATCGAGCCGGAGAGCGTCCGCCACGACTTGGCCGTGAAGATCCGGGGCGCCGCCTTCGACGACCCGGCCGCCCTGATCCGTGAGGTGGAGCGGCACCGGCAGGTGCACCGGGACCGGGTGGCGCACTATCTCGCAGGAGAGGCGCGGGACTTCACGGGGCCCGAGGCGAGCGCGGCCGGTTCCGGGGCGCCGCTCGACGCGGAGCGCGAACTCCAGCACGTCGTGCTGCGCGGCGGGATCGCGTACGAGCGGATGATGATCGACTGGCTGGACGACGTGCTTGCCACGCTGGCCCGGTTCGGTCCGGACCGCTGATCGCCGCCGTACCCTCCGCCGACCCCCGAACCGGCCGACCCCAGAACCGGCCGGGCCAGCCGATCCGGCCGGTCCAGCCGTCGGCCCCCCCATTCCCACCCCTCCACCAGCCGAAAGGCGTCATCACCATGGCTGACCAGCTGCTGTTCAACCCGCGCACCTACGACCCCGCGCACTTCGACCCCGAAACGCGCCGCTTGCTGCGCGCCACCGTCGACTGGTTCGAGGAGCGCGGTAAGGAGCGGCTGATCGAGGACTACCGGACCCGCGCGTGGCTCGGCGACTTCCTCGCCTTCGCAGCGAAGGAGAACCTGTTCGCCACCTTCCTGACGCCGTCGTCCGCCGCGGGGGAGGGGGAGCCGGACAAGCGGTGGGACACCGCCCGGATCGCCGCGCTCAACGAGATCCTGGGCTTCTACGGCCTGGACTACTGGTACGCCTGGCAGGTCACGATCCTCGGCCTCGGCCCGGTGTGGCAGAGCGACAACGCAGCCGCCCGCTCCCGCGCCGCGGAACTGCTCACCCAGGGCGAGGTGTTCGCGTTCGGCCTGTCCGAGAAGGCCCACGGCGCCGACATCTACTCCACCGACATGCTGCTGGAGCCCGACGGCAACGGTGGCTTCCGGGCCAGCGGCTCCAAGTACTACATCGGCAACGGCAACGCCGCAGGACTCGTCTCCGTCTTCGGCCGCCGTACCGACGTCGAGGGCCCCGACGGCTACGTGTTCTTCGCCGCCGACAGCCGTCATCCGGCCTACCACCTGGTCAAGAACGTCGTCGACTCGTCCAAGTTCGTCAGCGAGTTCCGCCTGGAGGACTATCCCGTAGCGGCCGAGGACGTCCTGCACACCGGCCGCGCGGCCTTCGACGCCGCCCTCAACACCGTCAACGTCGGCAAGTTCAACCTGTGCACCGCCTCGATCGGCATCTGCGAGCACGCGATGTACGAGGCCGTCACCCACGCCCACAACCGCATCCTCTACGGCCGCCCCGTCACCGGATTTCCGCATGTGCGGCGCGAGTTGACCGACGCTTACGTCAGGCTCGTCGGCATGAAGTACTTCAGCGACCGCGCTGTCGACTACTTCCGCTCCGCCGGCCCGGACGACCGCCGCTACCTCCTCTTCAACCCGATGACGAAGATGAAGGTGACCACGGAGGGCGAGAAGGTCATCGACCTGATGTGGGACGTCGTCGCGGCCAAGGGCTTCGAGAAGGACAACTACTTCAGCCAGGCGGCCGTGGAGATCCGCGGTCTGCCGAAGCTGGAGGGCACGGTCCACGTCAACCTGGCGCTGATCCTGAAGTTCATGCGCAGCCACCTCCTCGACCCGGTCGACTACCCCGCCGTGCCGACCCGCCTCGACGTGGCCGACGACGACTTCCTGTTCCGGCAGGGACCGGCCCGCGGCCTCGGCTCGGTGCGCTTCCACGACTGGCGGCCCGCCTTCGATGCGTACGCGCACCTGCCCAACGTGACCCGCTTCCGCGAACAGGCCGACGCGCTCTGCGAGTTCGTCGCCACGGCCGCTCCCGACGCGGAGCAGAGCCGGGACCTCGACCTCGTCCTCGCGGTCGGCCAGCTCTTCGCCCTCGTCGTGCACGGACAGCTCGTCCTGGAGCAGGCCGCCCTGACCGGACTCGACGAGGACGTGCTCGACGAACTCTTCGCCGTCCTCGTGCGGGACTTCTCCGCGCACGCCGTCGAACTGCACGGCAAGGACTCGGCGACCGAACAGCAGCAGGAGTGGGCGCTGGGTTCGGTCCGACGGCCGGTCGTCGACGAAGCACGCACGGAGCGGGTCTGGCAGCGGGTCGAGGCGCTGTCCGGCGCCTACGAGATGGCGCCGTAAGCGCACCTGTGCGTCACCGGTGGCCGGGCCGCGTGGGGCCCGCCCCCCGGGCGGGAGGGTTGGGCGCGGGGGCCCACGCGGGCCGCCGCCGGGGGCCCCCCGACGTGGGGGGTGGCCCCGGGGGGCGGGGGCCCCCGCGCCCCCGCCTCGGGGCTGGAGAAGATAGCCGGGCTGCCCGGCGCTCTCGTCGAGGCCGTCGGGAACACCGGGGCGCTGGCCTCGATCGGACTGGGCGCGGGCACCATCGCCGTCCTGGTGCTGTGGAAGCGGATGCCGCGCCGGCTGCGCACCATCCCCGGTCCGCTCGCCGCGGTCGGTCTGGCGACGCTGGTCTCGGTCGTCTTCTCGCTGCCGGTCGCCACCGTCGAGGTCAAGGGCCTGCTGGGCGCCATCCAGCCGCCGTCCCTGAGCGCCTTCGGCGAACTCGCGAGCGTCGGTGTGATCGGCACGGTCATCGCCTTCACGCTCATCGCGTCGGCCGAGTCGCTGTTCAGCGCCGCGGCCGTGGACCGGCTGCACGACGGGCCGCGCACCGAGTACGACAAGGAGCTGATGGCGCAGGGCGCGGGCAACGCCGTCTGCGGTGCGCTCGGCGCGCTGCCGATGACCGCGGTCATCGTGCGCAGCTCCGCCAACGTCCAGGCGGGCGCCAGGACCAAGGCGTCCCGTGTCATGCACGGTGTGTGGCTGCTGCTGTTCGCGGCGCTGCTGCCCGCCACGCTGGCGCTGATCCCGATCCCCGCGCTGGCCGGCATCCTGGTCCACTCGGGCTTCAAGCTGATCCCCTTCCGCGGCATCGTCTCGCTGTGGCGCGGCCACCGGGGCGAGGCGCTGATCCTCGTGGCCACCGCCGTCTCCATAGTCGCGGTCAACATGTTCGAGGGCGTGCTCATCGGTCTGGCCCTGTCGGTCGCCAAGACCGCCTGGGAGGCCTCGCACCTGAAGCTGGAGATCGTCGACAAGGGCGCCGGACCCATCCAGGCGCACCTGTCGGGCAACGCGACCTTCCTGCGGCTGCCGAAGATCCTCGACAGCCTGGAGTCGCTGCCGCAGGACCGTCCGGTGGAGCTGGACCTGTCCGGGCTGCACCACCTCGACCACGCCTGCCGTACGGCCCTGGAGAACTGGGCCGAGCGGCACAGCTCGGCCGGTACGGAACCGGTGCGGGTCACGGCGCCCTGACCGGCGTACGACTCCCGCCGCCGGCTCGCGCTGAGGCATGACCCTGGTCCGGGGCCGTCCATGGCCCCGGACCAGGCACCGGGCATATCGTTACAGGAGCATTCGGAACGGACCTCTTCGCGAGGAGGCCGTCATGGTCGAGGAGCTGCTGGGCGCGGCCGCGGGAGTTGCCGCCGCGGGCCTGGTGTACGTCGCGGCCGCGGCGCGGGTCGTCAAGCAGTACGAGCGCGGGGTCGTCCTGCGTCTCGGGCGGCTGGCGGGAGAGGTACGGGCGCCCGGGTTCACGTTGATCGTTCCGATCGTGGACCGGCTGCACAAGATCAACATGCAGATCGTCACGATGCCGGTGCCGGCCCAGGAGGGCATCACCCGGGACAACGTGACCGTGCGCGTGGACGCGGTCGTGTACTTCAAGGTGGTCGACCCCGCGAACGCGCTCGTCAAGGTCGAGGACTACAAGTACGCGGTCTCGCAGATGGCACAGACGTCGCTGCGCTCGATCATCGGCAAGAGCGATCTGGACGACCTGCTGTCCAACCGCGAGAAGCTCAACCAGGGCCTGGAGCTGATGATCGACAGTCCGGCCATCGGCTGGGGCGTCCAGGTGGACCGCGTCGAGATCAAGGATGTGTCGCTGCCGGAGTCGATGAAGCGCTCCATGGCCCGGCAGGCCGAGGCGGACCGCGAGCGGCGGGCCCGGATCATCAACGCGGACGCCGAACTCCAGGCCTCCCGAAAGCTGGCCGAGGCCGCCCACCAGATGGCCGACGCCCCCTCCGCACTCCAGCTGCGCCTCCTCCAGACGGTGATGGCGGTGGCGGCGGAGAAGAACTCCACGCTGGTCCTGCCCATCCCGGTGGAGCTGCTCCGCTTCCTGGAAGGGGGCAGGGAGGAGCCCCGCGGGCACGACGGGAAGCGCCCGGCGCAGCGCGATACGAGTCCCGCCCTGGACGCCTCCGCCGAGCGGAGCGACGAGCCGGGCGACGAGCGGGGCGACGGGCCGGCCGTCGAACCACCGGCCGTCGAACCGCCGGCCGAACGGGACGTCGAGCGGACGGTGGACGACATCATCGAGGACGCCACCGAGAAGTGACACATGCGGTGCGGGAGCGGGAAGTGACACACGCTACGCGCGTGGTTCCCGCGAACGGCACCAGGTGATAGACACGGCGGGGTCACAGTTCCTGTCCGCCAGCAGGAAGGGTTGCCCATGTCCGAGCACACGAGCACCGGTCGTACGACGCGTCGTCAACTCCTCGCCAGAACCGGCGCGTTGGGCGTGTCGATCGCCTTCGCCGGAAACCTCACCGAACTCTTCGCGGGCACCGCCGCCGCACAGAACCTGGGCCACACCGGATACGGCCCCCTCGTCCCCGACCCGAACGGTCTGCTCGACCTGCCGGAAGGTTTCCGCTACCGGGTCCTGTCCCGTGAGGGCGACCCGCTCCGCTCCGGCGAGGGCCCGGTTCCCTCCAACCACGACGGCATGACCGCCCTGCCCGGCGGCGGCGGCCGCGTCCACCTGGTCCGCAACCACGAGAACCGCCCCACCGCGAAGATCCCCGTCCCCACGGTCGCCGGCCTCACCTACGACCCGGCGGGCAAGGGCGGCTGTACGGCCCTGACCCTCGACCGGCGGGGCCACGTCCTGTCGGAGCGCGTCGCCATCGCCGGTACGGCCGTCAACTGCGCGGGCGGGCCCACGCCCTGGGGCACCTGGCTGACCTGCGAGGAGACCGAGGACAAGGCGGGCACCAACGGCTACACCCGGGACCACGGCTTCATCTTCGAGGTCGACCCGGCGAACCCGTACCGCTCCGGCGCGGTCCCGCTGACCACGATGGGCCGCTTCCAGCACGAGGCGATCGCGGTGGACCCGCGGCGCGGCATCGTCTACGAGACGGAGGACGCCTTCCTCAAGCCGTTCGGCCTCTTCTACCGCTTCCTGCCGCACGCCCCGCTCGGCGGCCTCGGTTCCCTGCGCGCGGGCGGCCGGCTCCAGGCGATGCGGGTGCCGGGCGTACCCGACCTGTCCTCGATCCAGGAGCCGGGCGCGACCTTCGAGAACATCGAGTGGGTCGACGTACCGGACCCGCTGGCCGTCCAGACCCCCGTCCGGCTCCAGGACTTCGGCCCGCGGGGCATCACGCACGCACAGAAGCTGGAGGGCTGCTACTGGGGCGGTCGGGGCGTCTACTTCGTCTCCTCCTTCGCCCACAGCGCCGAGGGCTCGGCCGCCGACCACTACGGCCAGATCTGGCGCTACGACCCCGAAGCGCGCCGCCTCACCCTGGTGATCGTCTTCGGGCCGGACACGGATGTGCAGCTGCCGGGCGAGTCCCCGGACAACATCTGCCTCGCGCCCAGCGGCGGCCTCATGGTGTGCGAGGACGGCAACGGCGCCCAGCACGTCTTCGGCGTGACCCGGCACGGCGAGGTGTACGCGATGGCGCGCAACGCCCAGGCCATCACATCAGCCGCTACCGCGGCGGGCGGCACTCCACAGGCACCGGAGTGGGGCGAGTTCGCCGGGGTCACCTTCTCGCCCGACGGCGGGACGATGTACGTCAACTGTTACACACCGGGCACCACGTTCGCGGTGACCGGACCCTGGCGCAAGTGACGGCCCGATCACGGGCTCCCCTGCGGAAGCCGACCCTCCGCGGCGTCCTCTAACCTGTGCGGAATGAACGCACCGGGGGATCTCGTCGATGGCCGTTTCGAGCTGGTGGAACGGCTCGGCAGCGGAGGAATGGGCACCGTGTGGCGGGCGCGCGACACGGTGCTCCACCGCGAGGTGGCACTCAAGGCGGTGCGGTCCGACGCGGACACGGTCGGCGTGATGCGCGAGCGGGTGATGCGGGAGGCGCGGGCGCTGGCCCGGCTCAGCCATCCGCATGTGGTGACGGTCCATCAGATCGTGGACGCCGACCCGCATCCCTGGATCGTGATGGAGCTGGTGCCGGGCGTCTCGCTCCAGCAGCGGCTCGACGACGGCCCGTTGACGCCGGTCGAGGCGGCCCGGCTCGGCCGCCAGGTACTCGCCGCGCTGCGGGCCGCCCACGCTGCGGGCATCCAGCACCGGGACGTCAAGCCCGCCAACATCCTGCTGAGCCCCGACGGCCACGCGGTCCTGACCGACTTCGGCATCGCCGCCCTGCAGGGCACGACGGGCCTCACGGCCACGGGCGAGCTCGTCGGTTCGCCCGAGTACATGGCCCCGGAGCGGATCCGGGGCCACGGCGACGACAACCCGGCCGCCGATCTCTGGTCGCTGGGCGTGGTCCTGTACGTCTGTGTGGAGGGCGTCAGCCCGCTGCGCCGCCCCACCACCCTGGCCACCCTGGCCGCCGTACTCGACGACCCGCTGCCGCCGCCCACCCGCTCGGGCTCGCTGACGCCGGTGCTCGACGCGCTGCTGGTGCGGGACCCGGCGGCCCGCCCGGACGCCGCCCGGCTGGACGCGATGCTGGCGGCGGTGGAGGCGGGGACGACACCGCACTGGACCCGGCTGACACTGACCGCGGCCACAGAGCACCCGGTACCGGCTCCGGCTCCGGTCCCCACCCGGCTGGACACCCCGCGTCCGACGGTTCCGCAGCAGGTGGCCGCGCCCCGACGCCGTACGGCCCTCGTGCTGGCCCTCGCGGCGGCGCTGGTCATCGCCACGGCGGCGGGCGTCGCCCTCGCCCTGCGCCCCGGCGGTACCGACGGCGACGACACGGCGGGCGACACCACGACCCCGACGACCGCGGCAACCAGCCCCACCCCGACGAACCCGACGAAACAGCGGCCGTCCCCCTCCCCGACCCGCACCCGGGGGACGTCCGCCAGTCCGTCCCCCGCGGTGCGGGCCGGTCGCTGGATCGCCCAGCTCCACTCCGAGCCGGTCGCCGCGGGCACCGCCAACCGTGACCAGCGGCTCGCCGCCATCCGCCGCACCATGCCCGAGGCGGCCGTCCTGCGCAGCGACGACTACGCCTCCCTGCGCCGCGGCTTCTGGGTGTACTACGCCCTCGGCCCCTTCCCCACCGGACGCGCCGCACTGAAGTTCTGCGCCGAGCGCGACCGTACGACGGTGAACACCTGCATCGGCCGCTACCTGAGCAAGAAGGCCGCCGACTTCGACCTCCAGTGCCGCCCACCGGCCACCGCACCGACGGGCACCTGCACCCGCCGCGACTGAGAGATCCGGCCCCGCCGGGCGGGTGACACCGGCCCGGCACACCCGCCGACGTGCGGGAATGGCCAGGTGGCACCCATAACTTCATGTGGTGATCACTCAAGTACGAAACGTCACCGCAGCCTGTGCCCTGGTCGCGTCGCTCGGCACGCTCGCCGCCTGTGCGGGGCCCGAGGAGACCGGCAGCACCCGTGCTCCGCTCCCGGCGCCCTCCGCGTCCGCCGCCTCGCCCCTCTCCTCCGTGTCGCCCGGTGCCAGGCCGCCGACGCTCGCGCCCGGGCCCCAGGGGCTGACCCCCGTCTTCGAGCACGGTTCGCGGAGCGGGGACAGGGCCGTGGCGCTCACCTTCGACGCCGATATGACCGCCGGTCAGGGGGTGCGGGCGAAGCGGGGGGAACGGTTCGACAATCCGGGGCTGATCGGGGCGCTGCGGGAGTTGAAGGTGCCGGCGACCGTGTTCATGACGGGGCGGTGGGCCGAGGAGTATCCCGGGCAGGCACGGGCCATCGGGCGGGACCCGCAGTTCGAGGTCGGCAACCACTCGTACAGCCACTACGCCTTCACCGACGACTGCTACGACCTGCCGACCCTCGACGAGAAGCGGATGCGGGGGGATGTCGAGCGGGCGTACACCGCGTTCCAGAAGGTGGGGGTGCGGGATGTGATGCCGTACTTCCGGTTTCCCGGCGGCTGCTACGACCGGCGCGCTCTGAAGGCACTGGCTCCGGTCGGGGTCACGGCCGTGCAGTGGGACGTGGTCAGCGGGGACGCGTTCGCGACGAATGCCCGCGCGGTCGCGCAGGGGGTGCTGGACGGGGTGCGGGCCGGGTCCGTGGTCGTCCTGCACTGCACGCTCAGTGCCGCTCCGACGACCGAGCGGGTGATCAGACGGATCGTGCCCGCGCTGCGCGACAAGGGCTTCCGGTTCGTGAAGGTGTCCGAGCTGATCGGGGCCGCGGGCGGGCGGGGCTGAGGCTCGTACGCTGGACGTCATGAGCGAGGAGCAGCCCACCACCGACTACTGCCTGATCGACGCGACCAGGCCGCCCAAGGCCGACGGGCCGCCGTACGCGGACTGCGTGCTGTGCCAGGAGCCCACGGAGTACCCGGAGTCGTACAAGGGGATCACGCTCTGCCCGGTCTGCATGGGGGTCCCCCCGCTTGAGCGCATTCGAGAGTGGGGGAGGCAGGAGGCGCAGCGCACGGCCTGTTCAGGGTGATCTGCGGGACGTGAGCGCGCAGGCCACGGCGGTTGCCGCCGCCGTGAGGAGAACCGCTGCCGCCAGGGGCAGTACGGGCATCGGGACCGTGCCCGAGCGGGAGCCCGTGACCAGGCCGCTGACCGCCGCCTGCGCCGGGGATCCGGTCACCACCACCGACAGCAGCGCCGCGAGCAGCATCGTCGGGACGGCGCGACCGGTCGAGCGCAGCACCGGCCAGGCGGTGAGCGCGCCGACGGCCGTACCGAGCAGGGCGCAGGCCAGCGTGGCGAGCAGCCCGGCCGCGCCCGCCGGAAGCCGCGGCACCCGCATCTCGTGATCCGCGCTCGCCGGGGCGCTGATCAGGGTTACGGCGATCGTCGCGAGCATGCCCAGGGCCGCGGCGGCCGCCAGGGCCACCAGCACCGCGGCGAGGTGCGCCCGGCCGGGGCCGACCGCCGCGGAGACGCAGCTGCGGGCGGCGGGCGGCTCGTTGGTGACGCAGATCCGCACCAGCCAGGCGGCGACGGGCAGCAGGGCCGCGGCCGTGTAGCCCAGCGAGTCGAGGATGGGCTGGCCGCCCTGCACGCCGATGCCGAGGAACGCGGCGTACAGGATGAACGGCGGCAGCCAGCGCTGCGAGCGGGCCAGGAGGGCGGCCTGGTAGCGGAGGAGGGCTCTCATCGACGTCATCGGCGACTTTCGGCTTCGGAAGGGGCGGAGGGGTCGGGAGCGGTGGTTGTTGTCGTCTCTTGGCTCACGCTCACCACGTGCCAGGGCGGGTGAGCGGTCAGCAGGGCGCGCAGCAGGACGTCCGAGTGGGAGGCGGGGACGGTGAGGTGGTGGGTGCCGGGGGCCGGCTCGTGCGTCGCCGTCGCTGTGCGGGTCACCTCGGCGGGGAGGCTCGCGCCGCTCGGGCCCTGGACGACGACCGTCGCGTGCGGACCGGTGGGTGGTGAACTTCCGTCGCCGGTACGGAGATTGAGCGCGCCGTCGTGCACGGTGTACGTCGCGTCGGGTGCCCCGGCCAGGCGACGCGGGTCGTGGTCGACGAAGACCACGGCGGTGCCGGCGGCGGTGCGTTCGGCGACGGCGCGCTCCAGCTCGGCGCGGGCGTCCGCGTCCAGGCCGGTCCAAGCCTCGTCCAGGACGAGCAGCTCCGGTTCGGCGAGCAGGGCCTGGGCGACGGCGACCTTCTGGCTGCTGCCCTTCGACAGCTGGGCCATCGGCGTACGGGCGTACGGGGCGGCGCCGAAGCGGTCGAGCCACTCCAGGGCGGCTCGGGTGGCCGCCGGGCGGGACAGGCCGTGGACCGTGCCGAGGTGGGTGAGGTAGCCGAGGGCGGTGAAGGGGAGGGCGGTGGGGAAGCGTTCGGGGACGTATGCGGTGCGGGGCGCTCCGCTGACGCGGCCTTCGGAGGGGGTGTCTATGCGGGCCAGGAGGCGGAGGAGGGTGGATTTGCCGGTGCCGTTCGTGCCTTCTATGCGGATGAGGGTGGCGGGGGGCACGGTGAGGTGGACGCCGCGTAAGACCCATGGGCCGCGCAGGCCGTAGCGGCGGCCCACGTTGTCCAGACGAAGATCGCGATGCATGGGGACATCTTGTCGTATGGGCGGCTGCGGGCCGGTGGGGGCTGGTCGCGCCCACGCGGCGGAGCCGCATATCGGTACAGCCCCGCGCCCCTGAGTTGGCACACTGGAGGGCGTGAACAGTGATCCCACTCCCGTGCACGACAGCCCGTTCCGGTCCGAGCCCAGTGCTCGTGATCAAGCTCAGCAGTACGTGCTGCCGCTCGTCGTGCGCATCGAGAAAGCCGCTCCTCCGGCCCGCACCGACGCTCTGGAGACCGCCGCCCGGGCCGTGCTGGTGATGCTCAGCGACGAGCGGTCCGTCGGGGACGGGGAGTGGGCGCAGGCCATGCGGGACTGGGAGGACGCTCGGATTCGCAAGGTCGTGCGGCGGGCCCGGGGGGCCGAGTGGCGGCGGGCCGAAGGGCTGGCGGGGATCACCGTCACCGGCGGGGCGGCCGAGGTGCGGGTGTTTCCGCCGGTGCCGTTGGACGGGTGGCCCAAGGAGCTGGCGAAGCTCCAGGTGTCGGGGACCGAACTGGATGATCCGGAGCCGCCCGGGGACGCCGATCCGTCGGCGCCGGTGCTCTGGGTGAATCCCGAGCTCGCCATGTCGGCCGGCAAGACGATGGCGCAGGCGGGGCACGCGGCGCAGCTCGCCTGGTGGGAGCTGTCGGACGAGGAGCGGGACGCCTGGCGCGAGGCGGGGTTTCCGCTGGCCGTGCGGACTGCGGAGCCCGGGCGCTGGCGTGAACTGATCGGCGCCGGGCTGCCGTTGGTGCGGGACGCCGGGTTCACGGAGATCGCGCCCGGGCCGACGCTCGTGGTGGAGGGGCATCAGCGGGTGGGGTCGCTGCCGCCTCGGGTACGGCGGACGTTGATGTTCCGCTGAGCCGCCACCGAGCCCTTACAGACGGCCGGCCGGGGCCGAGCCGGTGCGGGGGCTGCTCAGGCGGCGGCCTGCCGCGCCGTAGACGCGGTCCACGGGGAGCCTGACGACCAGGCGCCGTTCGGCGACCATGGCCCTGCGGAAGCCCTCCCAGTCGGGGTGTTCGCCCTGGAACCCCCGGAAGACGACGGCGAGTTCGTCGGCGACCGCGTCGTGCGGGTCCGTCGTGACGGGCGTCAGCTCCGCCACGCCCTCGGCGATCATGTACGCGTAGCCGTTGGGGCTGGTGACGAGGAAGCTGGCGCGTGGATCGCGGCGCAGGTTGCGGGTCTTGGCACGGTTGTAGGTGACCATGAGCCGGATGAGGCGCGCCTCGGGGTCGTAGGCGTAACCGACGTTCGACATCTGGGGGCGGCCGTCACGCTTGAGGGTCACCAGCGTGCCGATCCGTTGCTGACCGAGCAGCTGGAACAGGGCCTCGTCGCCGGGCTGCGCTGATTGCTCTGTCATGCGGCGAGCGTACGGGAGCAGGCCGCTGTCCAGGGGGAACGCGAGCGCGGCCCGTCCGGGTGCGCGGACATGGCGAAGCGGGGGGCCCGCCCCCGCCCGGGGGGGGGTGGGGGGGGGGGCCCCCCGCCGGGGGGGGGCGGGGGCGCTGGGGGGCCTGGCCGCCCGGGGGGGCGCGG
>NZ_JBHYJA010000003.1:207086-278584 GCF_042740355.1 Streptomyces sp. NPDC059010 | reverse complement strand
CGGCGGGGCGCCGGCCCCCGGGGGGGGCCCGCGCGCCCGGCGGGGGGGGGGGCGGCCCCCCGGGGCGGGGGGGGCCCCCGCCCCGGGGGGGGGGGGGGGGGGGGGCGGGCCCCCCGCGGCATGGGGGTCACGGGGTCAGGTGGTGGCCAGTGCCTCCGTGGGCGGCAGCCGGGCGGCGCGTACGGCGGGGTAGAAGCCGGCCAGGCCGCCGATGACGAGGGTCGCCCCGACGCCGCCCGCCATCGCCCACGTCGGCACCACGGACGGCCAGCCCTGGTAGGCGGCGTAGCCGGAGGTGACGGCGATGCCGAGGAGTACGCCGCCCAGGCCGCCGAGCGCGGACAACAGCAGGGCCTCGCACAGGAACTGGGTGCGGATCTGCCCGCGCGTGGCGCCGAGGGAACGGCGCAGGCCGATCTCGGAGCGGCGCTCCAGCACGGAGATGACCATCGTGTTGGCCACGCCAACCCCGCCGACGAGCAGGGCGACCGCGCCGAGTCCGAGGAGCAGACCGCTCAGCGTGTCGTCGGTGGCCTGCTTGGCCTCCAGGGCGTCCGAGGGCCGTGACACGTTGGCCTCGCTGGGGTTCTCGGGGTTGGCGGTGGGGCCGAGGACGGACTGGACGTCGGTCACGGCCGATTCCTCGGTGCGGGTGTAGACGGTCGTCGGGTAGCCGTCGAAGTCCAGCTCCGCCTCCGCGACCGGCCAGCCGACCAGCGCGGCGGAGTCCAGCTCGGGCACCAGGTCGTTGGGCGCGAGCAGGCCGACGACGGTGAACCACTGGTCGCCGATCCACACCCTGGTGTCGGTGCCGACCCGGAAGACGCCGAGTTGTTCGGCGGCCTTGGGGCCGAGGACGACGGCGGGGTACCGGGCGTTGGCGGCATTCAGCCAGCGGCCGTCGACGATCTCCACTCCAGCGCTGCGCGGCAGGTCCGTGCGGGCCGCGGACACCGTGAGCCCGCCGGTCTCCTGCTTGGGGACGTGGTCGTTGCGGTAGACCTTGGCGTCGGTCCTGCCGACGGCGGACACCGCGGTGACCCCGTCGATGTTCCCGATCATGTCGACGGACTCGTCCGGCAGATGGGCGGCGGCGCCGGTGAACGACTGGCCCGCGGTGACCGTGAGCAGATTGGTGCCCAGCGCCGCGAGCCGCCGGTCGAGGTCCTCCGTGCTCGATGTGGAGATGCCGACCACGCCGACCATGGCGGCGATGCCGATCGCGATGCCGAGTGCCGACAGGAACACCCTCAGCGGCCTCGACCGCAGTCCGGAGCCGCCGACCCGCAGTACGTCGGCGGGGCCGAGCCGGGCGGGCTTCGGGCGGGGGCGTGCGGCGGAGTCCGGCCCGGCCTGCGGCGGGCGCTGCGTCGTCAGGCTCATCGCGTGGCCTCCTGAAGGGCCCCGGTCGCGGGTGCGCCGGGGGTTTCGCCGGTGTGCCCGCGCGCGGTGTCGTACTCGATGCCGCCGTCCTTGATGCGCACCTCGCGCGGGAGTGTGGCGGCGATGTCCCGGTCGTGGGTGATCACGACGACGGTGGTGCCCGCCCGGTGCAGTTCATGGAGCAGGTCGATCACCACGGCGCCGGAGCGTGAGTCGAGCGCGCCGGTGGGTTCGTCGGCGAGCAGCAGCGGTGGATCGCCGAGCACCGCGCGGGCGATGGCCACGCGCTGTTTCTCGCCGCCGGAGAGCTGGTGCGGCTGGTGGTGCAGTCGGTGGCCCAACCCCACCCTGCGCAGGGCGCGTTCGGCCAGCCGGCGGCGCTCGGCGCGGGTGCGGCCGCTGTAGAGGAGCCCGTCGGAGACGGAGTCCAGGGCCGGTACACCGTGGGCGAGATGGAACTGCTGGAACACGAACCCGATGGCCTGGGCGCGCAGGGCGGACAGTTCCCGGTCGGTCAGGCGGGCCACGTCGTGCCCGTCGATGCGGACGGTGCCGGTGGTGGGTCTGTCCAGGGTGCCCATGATGTTGAGCATCGTGGATTTGCCGGAGCCGGACGGGCCCACGACGGCGAGCAGTTCACCGCGGTGGACGACGAGGTCGGCGTCCTTCAGGGCGCGGACGTCACCGTACGCCTTGGAGACCCCGGTGAGTTCGACCACCGGGCCCGCTGTCACGGTCACTTGGGCACCCCCACGACCGTGCCGTCCTTGATGCCCTTGCCGGAGATCTCGACCATGCTGTCGGCGAACATGCCGACCTCGACCGGTGCGCGCCGCACCTCGCCGTCGGATCCGACGACGTCCACGGCGTAGCCTCCGCCCTGCCGTGCCACCAGGGCGTTGATGGGCACCACGAGGACGTTCTCGCGGGTCTCCGCCTTCAGGGAGACGTCGACGGCGGCGGCCTGGTAGCTGCCCAGCTTCTTCTGGTCGGCCACCTTCAGCTCGACGGGCAGCGTGGCCTTGTCGGAGTCGCCGGAGCCGCCGTCGCCCGAACCTCCGCCGGACGGGGCGCCGTCCTGGCCGGTGCTCGGGGTGCCGATGTCGGTGACCTCGGCCTGCACGGTGCTGTCGTCGGGCAGGGTGACGGTGGCCTTGGTGCCCTTGCGGACCAGGTCCTCGTACTGCGCTTCGAGGTCGACGCTGACGACACGTTCGGTGCCGGTCCAGGTCAGCACGGCACCGCTGAGCGGCGCCCCGGGCACCGCCTTCACGTCCGCGACGCGCCGGGCGCCGTCGGCGATCACGGCGTCGCCGGGCCGTACGGTGCCGGTCTCCTCGCGGCCCAGGTCGTCCTGCCATTCGCGTACGGCGTCGGCGGTGTCGGAGGTGTACTCGTCGTCGACGGTGAAGCCCGTGTAGCCGAGCGCGGCGAGGTTCTTCTCCAGCATCCGCACGTCGGCGCCCTCGGTGCCGTCCTGCATCTGCCGAAAGAGGGGCAGCGAGCCGTACAGGAGGGGCACCTTCTGCTCCGCGACCCGGTAGACGGCATCGCCCCGTTTGATGACGTCGCCGTCGGAAGGCACCCATGTGACGACCCCGCCGCCCTGCGGACCGGACGGTGCCTGTACGGCCGTCACATCGCCGTGGCCAAGGGTGCCGTCCACGGTCTCGCTGCGGGTGAGCGTGGTGCGCTTCACCTCGGTGGTGCTGGGCGGGGCGTCGGGCGCGCTCACGTCCGTGCCGGAGCCGTCGCCGCCCAGGACCCCGGCGCTCGCGGCCCCGGCTCCGGCGACGACCGCGATCGCGAGGGCGATGAGCCCCGCGGTGCGCCAGGGGTGGCGCCGGCGGGAGACCACCGGGGCCGGCGCGTCATCACCGTCCGCCCCTGCGGGCGCGGATTGCGTTGTGGCGGTGTCGAGGTCCGTCCCCGGTCGGGTGGCGACGTCCGGTGCGGTCGGGGTCCTCGTCTCCAGGTCCCCGGTACCCGGCGGCGCCACCTCGCCCGGCTTGCGCAGTTCCAACTCCACGGAGGGGTCCGGGGCACCGCCGTTGCCCGCGGCGCCCGGCGGGCCGGAGGTGTCGTCACCCGGCGGCTGCGGCACCGGCGCTTCGGTGTCCGCCTCGTGTTCCCGCTCGCGGGTCTCGTCGGGTGCGGTCACTGGCCACCGCCGGAGCCGGTGAGAGCACCGCCGGGCCACTTGTCCTGGCAGGCTACCCGCGCCTTCCTCCACTCCTCGCCGCCGGGATTGATGCCGCTGGCCGCGAAGTCGATGCTCATGCTGCCGCCGTTGATCTCCGGGTCGGGAAGCTCCGGCAGGCCGTTCTCCCGCATGCACTTCGCCCAGGCGGCGACCTTCGTGGAGTCGAGTTCCCCGCCGCCGCCGGGACCGCCGCCGACCTGGCCCTGGGGCATCTTGTCCCGGCAGGCCTGCAACGCCTGCTGGAACTCGGCCGAGTTGGGGTCGATACCGCTGTCCGGGCTGAGCGCCAGACCGCCGCCGGGCTCCGGATCGGGGAAGGCGGCCACGCCGTTGTCCCGCATGCACTTGGAGAAGGCCAGGGCCTGGTCCTCGGGGCTGGTGGGTGAGGCTTCGGCTCCGGCGGGCGCCTTGGCCTCGTCGGACGACGATCCGTCGTCGGAGCAACCCGTGAGGAACGCGCCGGTGAGCAGCGCGGACACCGCGAGAAGGGTGGAAACGGTTCGCTTGTGAGTAGTGGGCATGGGCCAAGTTCTACGGGGGCGGCGGTCACAGCGCGGACACAACAGACGCCTCGGATACAGGCTCCTTGCGCATCTGCCGCGCACATGCCAGAGGACGGCCGCCCCGCGCCGTCGCCGTCAGCGGTCGTGGCCCTCGGCCCGGTCCTCGGACAGTTCCCCCACCCCCGCGATGCCCCGCTCCAGCAGGTCCACCAGGGTGTGCCTGCTCTTGCCGCGGGTCTCCGGCCCGGGACCCCCGCAGCCGTCCGGTTCGGCGAGGTCGTACAGGGCTGCCACCACGCCGGCCAACTCCTCCTGGAGTCGGGTGAGTACGTCGGCGACCGCACCGGCGTTGGACTCCACGATGTCGCCCCACAGCCGCGAGTCGCCGCGGGCGATCCGGGTCACGTCGCGCAGTCCCTGACCGGCGAGGCGGGACGCCGGCACCGGGCCGTCCCGCAGCCGCGCCGCCATCAGACTGGCCAGCAGGTGCGGCGCGTGGGAGGTCAGGGCGACCGCGTCGTCGTGCGCACGGGCCCGCATCACCCGGGGTATCCCGCCGCACAGCGCGATCAGCCCGACGGCTCGCTCGAAGGCGGGCTTGGTGGTGAACCGCGTGGGGGTGAGCACCCACGGGCGGTCCCGGAACAGCTCGGCGCGGGCCGCGAGGGGGCCCGACCGCTCACGGCCGGCCATGGGGTGGCCGCCGACGTAGGAGGACGGATCGGGGGCGGTGGCGAGGATCTCCCGTTCGGGGCGTGCCTTCACGCTCGCCACGTCGGTGTAGCTGCGGGCGAGGCCCCGGGCCTGCTCCCGCGCCAGGACCGGGGCGATCTGGCTGGGCGGCACCGCGAGGACCGCCAGGTCGACGGGGTGGGGCGGGGGTTCGGGCCGGCCGGCGCCGCGGGCGGCCGCGGTGTGCAGGGCGGACTCGTCCCGGTCGGAGAGATAGACGGTCACCCGGTGCCTGCTCGCCGCGAGTGCCACGGAGGTGCCGATGAGGCCGGTGCCGACGACTGCCAGGGTGTGGAGGGTCACGGCGCACCACTCGGGAGGGTCTCCCCCGCGTCCTCTTCCTCGGACAGCCGCTCGCCGATCAGCGCGGCCAGCCGATCCAGCCCCTCCTCGATCCGGTCGGGCGTCAACGTGCTGATGGACAGGCGCAGTTGCCGGTGGCCGGCGGTGGAGCCGTAGAAGTGGTGCATGGGAGTGAAGAGCACGCCGTGCCGCCGGGCCGCGTGGGCGAGGAGTTCGTCGTCGACGGTGAACGGGACGGTGAGCACGACGAAGAAGCCGCCCGTGGGTGCGTTCCAGAAGACGTCGGTGCGCCCGCCGAGGCGCCGGTCGAGGCCGTCGAGCACCTGCCGCAGGTTGCGGCCGTAGACCTCCGCCTCCCGGCGGTTGGCCCGGGCCATGCTGTGGTCGTGGGCGAGCAGTTTGCCGCCGACGACGGCCTGGGCGATGGGCGCCGTGTTGACCGTGAGCATGCTCTTGATCTTCGACAGCTCGTCGGCGAGCAGTGTGCCGCCGCCAGATCCTCCGCTCACGCGCTGCCCGGCCACGACGTAGCCGACGCGGGCGCCCGGCATGCCGGTCTTGGCGAACGACCCCAGGTAGACGACGCGTTCGTGCCGGTCGAGCGACTTCAGGGTGGGCGGCCGCTCGGCTGCGCTGTTCAGTAATCCGTAGGCGTTGTCCTCCAGGAGCAACAGGTCTTCGGCGGCGGCGAGTTCGAGGAGCCGGCGACGGTCGGGGAGCGACATGCTCACCCCGACCGGGTTGGCGAAGTCGGGCGTGACATAGCAGGCGCGGACGCGGTGGCCCCCGGCACGCGCCTCACGCAGCCGGTCCGCGAGGTCGTCGAGGTCGATGCCGGACGGGCCGGTGCGCACGGGCAGGACGGGCAGGTCGGCGAGGAGCGCGGCGCCTGTCAGGCCGACGTAGGTCGGGCTCGGCGCGAGCAGCATGTCCCGGTCGCTCGCCCGCAGCGCGCGCAGCACCAGGAACATCGCCTCCTGGCAGCCGACGGTGACGACCACGGACGCCGGGTCGGCCTCGATGCCCTCGTCCGCGGCGAGACTGCGCGCCACGAGGTCGCAGATGATCCCCTTGGTGTCGCCGTACTGGAAGAGCGTGCGGGCGACCTCCGGCTCGCTCATGCCCCGTTCGGTGCGCAGGTACCGGCAGAAGGTGCGCAGGTATTCGTGGACCAGCGACACGTCGTAGAAGCCCTCGTAGGGGCGGCCCGCCGCGAAGGAGATCGCGTCCGGGTAGGTGCCGGCGATCTCGTTGAGCAGGGTCATGGATGCCATCGACGCGTCGCCGAGCGAGGCGTGCAGGGTGGCCGCGGACAACTCGGCTCGAATGATCTCGGAATTCAGGATTTCCATCACCTGAGTCCTTCATCTTTGACAGCTGCGGTATTCCGCCGACCTCCGTACGATCGGGGCCGCATCAGAAGTATTCGACCTCGCCGTCCTACGGTAAAGGCGCCCACGGAAATGGAACAGCCAAGTCCGCGTGGCGTATTCGGGCGGCGGTCCGAGGCATTTGAATCCGCACCCTCTGAGCACACGAGGACTCTCATGACGGATTTACTGACCGATCTCACCATCGATTACGTCGAGTTGTATGTCGACGACCTCGACCGGGCGGTGTCCGCCTGGGTCGAGGGCTATGCCTTCACGGTCGTCGGCACCGGAGACTTCGCCGGGCACCGCGGTATCGCCCTGCGCCAGGGGCGGACGACCCTGGTGCTCACCGAGGCGGACTCGGCACGGCATCCCGCGTCCGCGTACGTCGCCACGCACGGCGACGGCGTCGCCGACATCGCCCTGCGCACCGCCGACGTGCCCGCGGCCTTCGCCGCCGCGTTGGCGGGCGGTGCGGAACCCGTGCGCCGGCCCACCCGGCACGAGGGCGACGGACCGCGCGTCACGGCCGTCGTCTCGGGGTTCGGCGACGTGGTGCACACGCTCGTGGAACGGGCCCCCGGTGCGGGCCCGGGGCTGCCGGACGGGTTCGTGCCGGTCCCCGGCGCCCGGGAGACCACCGGCGGCAAGGTGGGGCTCCTGGACGTCGACCACCTCGCGGTGTGCCTCGATGCGGGCGAGCTCGACACGACAGCCAGGTTCTACCAACGCGCCCTCGGCTTCCGGGAGATCTACCAGGAGCGCATCGTCGTCGGCGCCCAGGCGATGGAGTCCAAGGTCGTGCAGAGCGCCGTGTCCGAGGCGGTCACCCTGACGCTCATCGAGCCCGACCCGGAGGCACAGCCGGGGCAGATCGACGAGTTCCTGAAGAGCCATCACGGGCCGGGCGTCCAGCACCTGGCGTTCTCCAGCGACGACGCGGTCCGCTCGGTGCGTGCGCTGTCGGCGCGCGGCGTGAAGTTCCTCAGCACTCCGGGGACGTACTACGACCTGCTGGGCGAGCGGATCGGCCTCAAGGCGCACACCCTTGATGACCTGCGGTCGACGAACCTGCTGGTCGACGAGGACCACGGCGGCCAGCTCTTCCAGGTGTTCACCGCCTCCACGCACCCGCGCCGCACCCTCTTCCACGAGGTCATCGAACGCAAGGGAGCGCGGACGTTCGGCAGCTCCAACATCAAGGCCCTGTACGAGGCCGTGGAGCTGGAGCGGGCGGGGCGGCGTGCCGACGAGCGCTGACGGGGGCGCGGCGGCACCGGCTCCGGGGACGTCCCGCGCGCTCGACGCACCGCCCGGGCCGGGGGAATTGCGGGACCTGGACGACGTCGAGCGGGCCGCGGCGGCCGTACTGCCCCCTGAGGTGTGGGACTTCGTCGCCGGAGGCAGTGGCCGCGAGCTGACCCTCGCGGCCAACCGGGCTGCGTTCGACCGGGTCTTCGTCACCTCGCGGGTGCTGCGGGACGTCTCCGGGTGCACCACGCAGACGTCGCTGCTCGGACGGCCGGCGCGGATGCCGGTGGTGGTCGCGCCGGTCGCCTACCAGCGTCTGGTGCACCCGGACGGGGAGCTGGCCGCCGGCCGGGCCGCACGGGACGCGGGTGTGCCTTTCACGGTCGCCACGCTGAGCAGCGTGCCCGTGGAGGAGGTGACGGCGGCCGGCGGGCGGGTGTGGTTCCAGCTGTACTGGCTGCGCGAGCGCGGGCGTTCCCTGGACCTGGCCCGTCGCGCCGAGGACGCGGGCTGCGAGGCGCTGGTGCTCACGGTGGACGTGCCGTGGATGGGGCGCCGCCCGCGCGATGTGCGCAACGGGTTCGCCCTGCCCGGCCATGTGCGGGCCGCGCATCTGGACTCCGGGGCCCCGTCGGCGGCCCATCTGACCGCCACGGACGGTTCCGCGGTGGCCGCGCACACGGCGGCGGCGTTCTCCCCCGGGCTGACCTGGGCGGACGTGGAGACGCTGCGGTCGGCGACGCGGCTGCCGCTCGTCGTGAAGGGGATCCTCGCGCCTCAGGACGCGGTACGGGCGGCCCGGCTCGGTGTCGACGCCGTGGTGGTGTCCAACCACGGCGGGCGCCAGCTCGACGGCGCGCTGCCCGTCGTCGAGGCGCTGCCCGCGGTGGCCGAGGCGGTCGGGAAGTCGTGCGAAGTGCTGGTGGACGGCGGGGTCCGCAGCGGCACGGACGTGCTCAAGGCGCTGGCCCTGGGTGCCTCGGGGGTGCTGGTGGGCCGGCCGCCGGTGTGGGGGCTCGCCGCGGGCGGGCAGGCCGGGGTGCGGCGGGTGCTGGAACTGCTGGCGGAGGAGTTGCGCGACGCGCTGGGGCTGGCGGGCTGTGCCTCGCCGGCCGGGGCGCGGGAGCTGCGGGCCGTACGGCTGCCGTGAGTCAGTACATCATCCGCGGGTCGGTGTAGTGCTTGAACTCCAGAAGGTTGCCGGTCGGGTCGATCAGGACCAGCGTGCGGTGTTCCTCCACGGTTCCCTGGAACCGGGACCGCACCTCCTGGAAGACCGGCACCTTCCTCAGCTCGACCAGGCGCAGCAGTGCGTCGAAGTCGGCGGGCGAGCGGAACGTCACCCCGAAGTGCCGTGGGTACAGCTGTGGCCGGGCCGCGACGGGTTCGTCCGGTGAGTAATGGCAGACGAGTTGGTCGCCGAAGAAGTCGAAGGTGACGCGGTCGGCATAGCGGCGGGCGATCGGACAGCCGAGCAGCCGATTGTAGAACCGTGCGGCGGCGTCCAGGTCGTTGGCCGGTACGGCGATGTGAAATGCGTCCGCGGAATTCCTCACGGGTTCACCCCGAATTCTCCGGTCCCTTCGGCGTCCAGCAGCGTGTCGGCGCGCAGACCGAGCCGTAGTGTTTCCACGGCGATGACATCGGTGAGAGCGATGTTGCCGAGATTGACGTCGCTGCCGACCCGTTTCACGAAATAGGTCTGGAGTTTTTTCGTGGGCGCCTCGAAGATGAGCAGATCGGTGGGCAGCCCGGCGTCGAGCACATCCTCGACGAGCCCGAACCTCAGCTCCCCGTCGGCCCGGCAGATACCGCTGGTGCCGCTCTCTCGCGCCTCCAGGATCACCGAGCCTGCCCCCGCGTCCAGATCGCGTCGGATCCCGGCGATCCACTGGCTGGGCGCGAACAGTTCGGAGCGGTGGGGGTCCTTGAACCCCACCTCGGAGATCACCTCGAAGTCCGCGGCGAGCCGGGTGATGTACCGGCTCTTGTCCGCCGGGGCGAGGTCGATGGTGCCGTCGGACACCTCCACCCGGTCGCAGCCGTGCTCCAGACACAGCCCGCGGTAGTCGTCGAACCGGCCGCGCAGCACGTACTTCTCGAAGAGGGTGCCGCCGAACATGTAGGAGATGCCGTGCTGCCGCAGCACCTCCGTCTTCTGTTTGATGCCGCTGGTGACGAGCGCCGTCCCCCAGCCGAACTTGACCAGGTCGACGAGATCTCCGGCGCTCTCCACGACGTCCTCGAACCAGCGGAGCGGTGCCCCCGGGTCGATGACCATCGTCCGCCCGCGGGTGCGGGGCTTGGGCTCGCGCACCGGCAGCTCCAGCGGACGGTGCGTGGCGGGCGGCGGGACGGGCTGCGGTGTGAAGGACTGCGGCATGGCCTGCCAACTCCCTTACGTGGTCCGGGACTTATCGGGATCGGGATTCCTTCGCGAGCAAGCTTTTGTGCACCTTGCCCAGAGCGGTGCGCGGCAGGGCGTCCACCACGTGGATCTCCTGCGGCAGCTTGTACGGGGCGAGTCGGGCGGCGAGGAAGGAGATGAGGCCGGCGCGGTCGGGGCCGTCCGCCACGATCCACGCGGCGACGCGCTGCCCGAGCCGGTCGTCGGGCACGCCGATGACGGCCGCCTCCACGACGGCCGGGTGGGCGAGGAGCGCGTCCTCGACCTCGCCCGCGCCGATCCGGTAGCCGCCACTCTTGATCAGATCGGTGTCCTTGCGGCCGAGCAGCCTCAGCGTTCCGTCCGGCAGCCACTCGCCGAGGTCTCCGGTGCCGAACCAGCCGTCGGCGTCGACGGCGGGGCCGCGCCCCAGATAGCCGGAGAACAGCCCGCTGCCGCGCACCTGGACCTCACCGCCGCCCGGCCCGTCCGTGTCGTCGAGCCGCACCTGCATCCCCGGGACCGGGTGCCCCACCGCCCCGGTCGGCAGCTCGGTGTGCAGGTCCGCCGCGCGGGGTGAGGCGATGGCGAGGGTCTCCGTCATGGCGTACCGGTTGAGGATGCGGTGGCCGGAAAGCCTCAGTACGCGCTCGGCGACCGCGCGCCGCAGCCGGTCCGCTCCGGACACCAGCAGCCGCGCCGGGCTCAGTTCCCCCAGGTCGGCCGCGCCCATGGAGCCCCACAGGGCAGGCACGCCGAAGTAGACCGTGGCGTGCGGTACGGGGGTGAGATAGCGGCCCGTGTGCACCAGCGGGGAGCCGATGCGCAGGGGGCCGAGGGAGCCGAAGACGAGGCCGTGCACATGGGACAGCGGCAGGGCGTGGGCGAGTACGTCGTCCGGGGTCCACTGCCACAGGGCGGCGAGCGCGTCGAGGCTCGCGGCGATCGCGCGGCGCGGGACGACGACGCCCTTGGGTGGTCCCGTGGAGCCGGAGGTGTAGAGGACGAGCGCGGGTGTCCCGTCGGTGGGTGGTTCGGGGGGCGGTGCGGCGCGGGCGGTGAGGTCGGGTTCGTCCAGGACGAGGTCGACGCGGGCGTCGCGCAGGACGTGGGCGCGTTCGTGTGCACCGGCCGCCGGGTGCAGCGGGACCGCGGTGGCCCCGGCGGTCAGGACGCCGGCGACGGCGACGACGGTGGCGATGCTCGGGTGGGCCACGACCGCGACCCTGCGGGCGCCGGCCACGGACCGGGCGAGCGCGCCGACTGCGCCCGTCAGTTCGTCTCCTTCGAGGCGCTGCCCGGCCACGTCGATGCGGGCCCGGCCCTCCCGCAGCGCCGGCAGCAGTGCCGGGCTACAGTCGCCCCCCATGTCTTGCGCGCCTTCCGCCCGCACGGCCGGGCCTACTCGGCGGGGCCGGTGACGAGCGCCGCGACCGCCGCGACGAACTCACCGAGGGTCGGGTTCTCCCAGATGTCGCGCACACCGCCCAGTTCCACCTGGTAGGTCTGCTCGATCGTGGTCATCACGTGCAGGGCCGCCAGCGAATGGCCGCCGAGTGCGAAGAAGTCGTCCTCGTCGGCCACTTCGGGCACCTGTAGGGCCTCGCACCACAGGGGCGCCACGACGTCTCGTACGGCCGCCGTGGCCCCCACGGTCGCCTCCTCGGCATCCACCGCATGTCGCTCCATCACTCCTCCTCCAGGTCGTGGCCCGGCCGGCCGGGCTCGTGCAGGGTGATCGCGCCGGACGGGCAGCGGTCCGCGGCGGCCCGCACCGCCGGGACCAGGCCGGCCCGGGGTGCCGGGTCGACGAGCAGGACCCTGCCGTCCCGGTCCGACTGGTCGAAGACGGCTGGCAGATGGGCCAGGCACTGCCCCGAGGCCACGCACCGGTTGCGGTCGACCTCGACGCGCGGTCCCGCCGTCCGGGTCCCCGTCTCGCTCATGTCCCTCATCTCGCTCAGCTCCTCTCACCAGGTGACCGGCAGCCGGTCCACGCCGTGGGCGAGCGCGTGCACCCGGAACGGGACCGTGGCCGCGGGCTCGGCGAGCCGCAGCCCCGGGAAGCGCCCGAACAGGGCCGGATAGCAGACGCCCAGCAGCATGCGGGCGAGGGGCGCGCCCAGGCAGTGGTGGATGCCGTGTCCGAAGGAGACGTGGGAGGTGGACTCCCGGGTGATGTCGAAGCGGTCGGGCTCGTCCAGCAGGGCGGGGTCCCGATTGGCCATCGGCAGCGAGCACAGGACGTACTCGCCCTCCTTGATGAGTTGTCCTCCGACGGTGACGTCCGTGAGGGCGATCCGGGGAGTCGGCGCGTGCGGCACCGTGAGATGGCGGAGCAGTTCGTCGACCGCGCGGTCCACGGCGCCGGGGTCGTCGCGGACGGCCGCCAGCTGGCCGGGGTGTTCGAGGAGCAGCAGGGTGCCGAGGCCCAGCATGCCGGAGAGGTTGTCGAGGCTCGCCAGCACCAGCAGGACGCACACGCCCCGCAGTTCCTTGTCGGTGATCTCGTCGCTGTGCTCGCGCACCAGCATGCCGAGGAAGCCGTCGTCCGGGTCGCGGCGCTGCCGTTCCACCATCGCGGCGATGTACCGGGACAGGAGTTCCCCCACCGCTGCCCGTCGGCCGCGTCCCCGGCCGGCGGCGAGGAAGCCGTGGGCGCGGCGCAGGAACTCGTCGTGGTCGTCGCGGGGCACCCCGATCAGTTCGCAGAGCACGGCGCCGGGCACGGGCAGCGCGAACGCCGGCACCAGGTCGGCGGGCGGGCCCGCCGCCGCGAGGGCGTCGAGGCGTTCATCGACGATCGTGTCGATGCGCGGCCGGAGCCTGCGGATCCGGCGGAGGGTGAACTCGGGGGTGAGGAGGTGCCGTAGCCGGGTGTGCTCGGGTGGGTCGTAGTCCATGAGCTGGCCCACCATCGGGTCGGGCCGGACCCCGGCGTCGCGGCCGGTCGCGGTCCTCGACCCGAAGCGGCGGCGGGTGGAGAACCGCACGTGGTCACCGAGGACCTGACGGACCTCGACGTAGCCGGTGACCAGCCAGACGGACTTCCCGTCGGTGCCCGGCCCGACCTCGACCCGGGTGACGGGGCCGCGGTCGGCGAGGTCGCGCAGGTCGGCCGCCGGGGCGTACCGGTCGCGGCGTGCGTAGACGAGCTGGGGTTCGGCGGCGCCGCGGCCGGTCGCCCGGGACGCGGCCGGTGTGTCCGCGCCGGGCGTGGCTGCCTGGGACATGGCTCCTCCTGCCAGGTGACGGGCTACCAGGTGACGGGCAGTGTTTCCACGCCGTACGGGGCCTGCGGCCGGAACTGGATCTCCGCCTCGGGGGCGGCCAGTCGCAGCTCGGGGAAGCGGCGCAGCACCGCCGGGTAGGCGCTGCGCAGTTCCATGCGGACGAGGGACGCGCCGATGCAGTAGTGGATGCCGTGGCCGAGCGCCACGTGGGTGGTGGCGTCCCGGGTGATGTCGAGGCCGTCCGAGGTGCCCTCCGGGGTGCCGCGGTTGGCGGCGATCAGTGAACAGGCCACCCGGTCACCGGCCTTGATCACCTGGCCGCCGAGGGTGACGTCCTCGCGTGCGATCCGGGGGCTGGCGGTCGGGATCACGGAGAGGTAGCGGATGAGCTCCTCCACCGCGCGGTCGGTCAACTCCGGTCGGGCGCGGAGCAGTTCGAGTTGTGCCGGGTGTTCCAGGAGGCTGAGGACGCCGAGGCCCAGCATCGCCGCCACGTTCTCGACGCCCGAGCCCATGACGAACGCGCCGAGTCCGAGGAGCTCCTCGTCGCTGACCTCCGCGCCGTGCTCGCGCACCACCCTGCCGAGGAGGTCGTCGCCGGGTTCGCGGCGTTTGCGCGCCACGAGCCGGCCCATGTACGCCAGGTAGGCGCCGCCCGCGGTCACCTGGGCGCGCCGGCCCCGGAACGCGGGGCGGCCCACCTTGAGCAGCCGGGCCAGCTCGTCCCGGTCGTCGCGCGGTACGCCGAACAGCTCGCACATCACCATGCCCGGCACGGACCAGGCGACGTGGCGCATGAAGTCGGCGGGCCGGCCGGCCTTCTCCAGGGAGTCCAGACAGTCCTCGACGATCCGGTCGACGGCGGGTTCGAGGCCCCGCATCCGCCGGACGGTGAACTCGGGTGCGAGCAGCTGCCGCAGCCGGGTGTGGTCGGGCGGGTCGTACTGCACGAGGTTGCCCACCTGCGCGGGCCGCCCGCTGTCACTGGGCGGTTGGGTGCTGAACCGTTCCGTGTCGCCCAGGACGGCACGTACCTCGTCCTGCCCGGTGACGAGCCAGCCGGTGCCGGCCGACGGGTCGTCGGTGAGGTCGGTGCGGGTCAGCGGTGCCGTGGCGCCCAGCCGGGTGAGTTCGGGCAGGGGGGCGAGACGGTCGCGCCGGTTGTGCATCGAGAGGTCGGTCGGTCGCGCCATGCGCGTATCCCCCTCACTCGCCCGCGCCGTCGGCGGTGCGCGCGGCCCGGCTCGTCTCCTGCCAGAACATGCCGTCCGCGGACGGCACCAGGCCCCCGCGGAACAGGGGTGCCTCCGGTTCGGCGTCGGCGCCGAGGAGCGCGCGCATCTGGACCTGGCCGCCCTCCTGCATCACCTCGCGCACGACCGACGACTTCATCAGCGGCACCATGCTGTCGTCGGCGTCGCCGGCGAGCGTGCCGACCGCGTCGGCGAACTCCGCGGAGCCCGCCGCGAGCCGCTTGGCGACTACGTCGGCGTCGGTGAGGACCTGGTCGCCCGAGGAGACCCCGCCGATCAGCTCGACGAAGGACTGGAGCTCGGGCCGGTCGGTGCGGGTGACCTTCTTGGCCTGCCAGAAGTAGGAGTCCTCGTCGTGGTGCATCTCGTAGAAGGAGAGCAGGAACTCGTAGAAGACGCCGTACTCACGCCGGTAGCGGGCCTCGAACTCCCGCATCGCCCGGGGCTCGTCGACCAGTGAGGCGAGGACGCTGTTGATGGAGCGGGCCGCGAGGAGCGCGCTGTACGTCGCGAGGTGGACGCCGGAGGAGAACACCGGGTCGACGAAGCAGGCGGCGTCGCCGACCAGCACCATGCCGGGGCGGGAGAACGTGGTGTGGTGGTACGAGTAGTCCTTGCGGACCCGGAGTTCGCCGTAGGGGCCGCTCGTCACGCGCCGGGCGTTTGCGAGGTACTCGCCGATCAGGGGGCATTCGTCGACCAGCGCCATCAGCGCCTTGTCCCGGTCCCCTTGGATCTTCTCCGCCATCTCGCGCCGTACGACCGCGCCGACACTGGTCAGGGTGTCGCTGAGCGGGATGTACCAGAACCAGCCGCTCGGGAACGCGACGGACAGGATGTTCCCGGAGTTGGGTTCGGGCAGCCGCTTGCCGCCCTCGAAGTAGCCGTACAGGGCGAGGCTGCGGAAGAACTCCGAGTACTCGCGTGTGCCGCCCACCCGCTGGTACACGCGGCTCTTGTTGCCGGAGGCGTCCACGACGAACGAGGCGAGGGCCCGGCGTTCGGCGCCGTCGGCGTCGGTGTAGCGCACGCCGCGTACCCGTTCGTCGTCGGCGACGACGTCGACGACGGCGCAGCCCTCGCGTACGTCGGCGCCCACCCGGCGGGCGTTGTTCAGCAGGATCTCGTCGAAGCGGGACCGCTCCACCTGGTACGCGTAGGACGTGGGCCCGGACATGCGCGGGGACACGGAGAAGGAGAAGGTCCACGGTTCCGGGTTGGCGCCCCAGCGGAAGGTGCCGCCGCGCTTGCGCGGGAAGCCCGCCTTGGCAAGCTCCTCCGCGACCCCGGTCATCCGGCACACGCCGTGCACGGTGGACGGCAGCAGGGACTCGCCGATCTGGTGGCGGGGGAAGAACTCCTTCTCCAGGACCAGCACTCGGTGTCCCTGCATCGCCACGAGTGCGGCCAGGGTCGAGCCGGCGGGTCCTCCGCCGACGACCACGACGTCGAATTCCTCGGATTCCGGCAAGGTCATCCCCCCTCGGGATTGTTCGCGTTTTCACGCACCGGGGAATCGCCCCTCCCGGCCGTGGAATTCCGACTTCTTGAATGAGTCTCGTAATTACCGCGTTCGACCGTCAAGCGTGTCCATTTCCCTTGGGACCGCTCGACGAGCGAAATCAGCGGCCCCGTCAGGAACGTCGTCACCAGCGCCATCAGCACGAGGATGGTGAAGAGTTCCTCGCCGATGATCCCGGCGTCCAGGGCGACGTTGAGGACGATCAGTTCCGTCAGGCCGCGGGTGTTCACGAGCACGGCGACGAGCGCCGACTCGTGCCCGTCCATGCCGCTGATGCGTGCCGCGCCGTAGGCGGGCAGGAGCTTGCCGAAGATGGCCACGGCGAGGACGAGGGCCAGCAGGCCGACCCCGTCACCGTCGACGGAACCGATGTCGAAGGACAGGCCCGTCGTCACGAAGAACAGCGGCAGCAGCAGGCCGGCGCTCTCCTCCATGGGCCTGAGCACGTCGGCGTCCGGCACGCCGTTCCTGCGGGGCATCGCGATACCGGCGAGCAGGCCGCCGAACACGGCGTGCAGGCCGAGTTCCGCGGTGGCCCAGCCGCTGCCGAGGGCGAGCGCCAGGGCGAGCGTGCGCTGGTTGGCCCGCAGCGCGCCGGACCGTTCCAGCCACCGCGCCAGCAGCGGGCGCACGACGAGGAACAGCGCCACCACGAACGCCGCGCTCAGCACCAGCGTCATCGGCCAGGCGGGCCCGGTCGCATGGCCGGTGCCGACCAGCGCGACGGCCAGCAGCAGCCAGGCCACCACATCCATGAGCCCGGCTGCGGCGGTGGCCACGCTGCCCGCCGGGGTGCCCGCCAGTCCGCGTTCCCGGACGATGGCGGCGAGCACGGGCAGCGCGGTGACGGACAGGGCGACCGCCATGAACATCCAGAACGGCCGGCCGGCCGCGCCCTCCCCGCCGTCCGGCCGGACCGCGGCGAAGATCCCCGGGAGGCCTCCCGCCAGCCCGGCCCCGATGCCCGCCGGGACCAGGAACGCGCACAGCGCCACCGTCGTCGAGGCTCTGCCGCCCCGGCGCAGCTGCCGTGGGTCCATCTCGTAGCCCACGACGAACATGAAGAGCACGACGGCGACCTGGGAGAGCACCGTGAGGAACGGCAGTACCTCGGCCGGAAAGAGACGGTCCGTCGGGTTGCCGGGCAGCCGCCCGAGCAGGGTGGGCCCCAGCGCGATCCCGGCGATGATCTGCCCGATGACCTCGGGCTGACCGCACCGCCGGGCCAGTCCGCCGAGGAGCCGCGAGGCGACGACGATGACGGCGACGTCGCCGATGGCGATGGCCGCGATGGATTCGGTGTCCATCGGCGCTCCGCGCTAGGGCGCCGCGGTCTCGGCCCGGCTCATTTCCTCGACCAGGCTCTTGGGCCGCATGTCGGTCCAGTTCTCCTCGATGAATTCAAGGCATTCCTGACGGGTGGCCTCGCCGTGCGCGACGGTCCAGCCCTCGGGTATTTCCGCGAAGTTCGGCCAGAGCGAGTACTGGGCCTCGTCGTTGACGAGAACGACGAACGTTCCGTTCTCGTTGTCGAAGGGATTGGTCATTTCCTCAGTCCTTCCGGGTTTCTTCCGTGGAGAGTTTTTCCGTGACGATGCGCATGATCTGCGCCAGGGGTCCGGGCTGGAGCATGTCGTAGTGGCTGACGGCGATCTCGTGCGACTCGATCCGTCCGCCCACGTAGGGCTGCCAGGCGGCGACCGCGTCCGTCGTCGGCAGATCGGCGGGGCGGTCCTCGGTGGCGACGAACAGCAGCAGGTCGCCGCCGAAGGTCCGTGGGGTGTGGTGGGGCGTGAAGCCGGCCATGTTGCGCAGGACCTTCTCCAGGTTGGCCAGGGACTGCTCGCTCAGGCCGGTGGAGCGGTACAGGTCGGCGATGCCGCCCTCGTCCTGCCGCAGCACGGCGTAGCCGTCCCCCGGTCCGCCCTCCTCGCCGCGCATCCGGGACTGGGCGGAGCTGCTGGGGTAGGCGTCGAGCAGCGCGAGCAGCGCCACCTGTTCGCCGAGTTCCTCAAGGCGGGCCGCCACGGCCTGGGCGAGGGTGCCGCCGATGGACCAGCCGAGCAGGTGGTAGGGGCCGGAGGGCTGCGCGGCTCGGATCTCGTCCGCGTAGTCGGCGGCCATCTCCTCGATGCTGCCGGGCAGTGACCCGGGGCGGGCCAGGCCGCGCGCCTGGATTCCGTACACCGGCACGTCCGCCGGAAGATACGGGAGCACAGCGGCGTATCCCCAGCTCAGACCCATGCCGGGGTGGACGCAGAACAGGGGCGGGCGGCTGCCCTCGGGGCGCAGCGGCAGCAGTACGTTGAGGTCGCCGCCTCCCGTGCCGGTACGGCGGCCCGCACGTCCGCGTCGTGTGGCGGGGTCGGTGCCGGCCCGCACGGTGAGCCCGCCTGTCGCGTCCCGTCGCGCGCGCTGCCCGGTGCGGAACATGCGCTGGCCCGCCGGGCCGAACGGGCAGGCCACGAACCGCTCGCCGGTGGTGCCGGGGCGGCCGAGGTAGCCGCGGGCGAGGGAGGCGCCCGCCAGGTACAGGTCGCCGAGGGCGCCCGGGGGCACCGGTCGCAGGAAGTCGTCCAGCAGGTACGCGCGGGTGTTGGCCATCTGGCGTCCCGCCGGGGGCTGTTCGCCGGTCGTGTCGGTGCCGCTGTCGTACTCCAGCCATCGGCCACCCGTCTCCGCGGCGCCGTGTCCGGCGCCCAGCGGTGTCGGCTCTGCCGTGCCCAGGGTCACCTGGCCTCCCGAGCACAGCGTGGCGAGCAGGGGGGTCACGAGGTCCGCGGCCGGGGCCCGGCTGTCCAGCCGTAGCGGTTCCTCGGTCTGGTCGGTGCGTGCACGGTGCGCCAGTTGGCCGGCCAGTGCGCGGTGGGAGACGAGCGCCGAGGCGCCCGGGTGTGTGGTGCTGTCGAGCACCAGGGCCGGGTGGTCGGGGTGCGGCAGCAGTTCGCTCACGCCGGGTTCGCCCCGACCCTCCTGTCCCGCAACGGAGTCCAGGCCGTCCGGGGGCGGCCCGTTCTGGTCCGTGCCGTCCGTCACCGGGTCGTCCAGGAGGACGACGGGGACGCCGGTGTCGGCCGGTGCGGGGCCGGCGGCGTCGCACAGCAGGGCGGCGGGCGGGTTGCGGTCGTCGCCCTCCCAGGGCCGGGAGGGGTCGGCGAAGCGGCAGGCGGCCCCCGACTTCAGGACCCCGAGCAGCGCGATCACCAGCATGAGGGTGGGCGGCATGACCACGACGACGACGCGCTCGGGTCCCGCACCTGCCGCCACGAGACGCCGGGCCACCTCGTCGGAGAGGGCGTCCAGCGTCTCGTACGTCATGGTCGCCTCGTACATGCCGGGGATCCGCTGGTCGAGGACGGCCACGGCGGCCGGGGTGCGTGCGGCCTGCGCGGCGAACAGGTCCACCGCGGTGGCGTCGGAGAGCGGGACCGCGGTGGCGTTGCCGAGGTCCACGGCCCGTCGGCGCTCGTCCTCGTCCAGGAAGACGTCCAGTTCGCTCAGCCGCAACTCCGGGTCCGCCGCGGCCTGTTCCAGGACGCGGGTGAGCCGGTGCGCGAACGCCGTGACGGTGGGTTCGTCGAACAGGTCGACGGCGTAGCGGATCCGGCCGTCGATGCCGCCGAGGTCACCGTCGGACAGATAGCGTTCGGCGAGGTCGAGCGAGAGGTCGGTACCGGCGGCCCGTGGGCCCGTCTCCAGGCGGGTGGTGCGCAGCCCGGGGAGCTCCCAGGGGTCCCAGGCGTCGGCGATCTCGTCGCGGACGTCGAGCATGACCTGGAAGACCGGGTGGCGGGCCAGCGAGGGCGGCAGGCCGAGCACGTCCACCAGCCGCTCGAACGGCACGTCGCGGTGCGCGGCGGCCTCCTGGTACGTCTCCCGGGCCCGGGTGAGCAGGTCCGTGAAGGACGGGTCGCCGGAGGCGTCGCCGCGCAGGGCGAGGGGGCCGGCGAAGGGGCCCACCACTCCTTCGAGGGCCGGGTCGTCGCGCCGCGGGATCAGCGTGCCGACGGTGATGTCGTCGCCGGCGCCGAGCCTGGCGAGAAGGGCCACGAGCGCGCCGTGCACCACGGTGAACGGTGTCACGTCGGCGGATTCGGCCAGATCGGCGAGGCGGGCGTGCAGGTCGGCGTCGAGGCGCAGCGGCACGGCGCCCGTCCGATGGGAGGCGACCTGCGGGCGCGGGCGGTCGGCGGGCAGCGCGAGTTCGGCGTCGATGCCCGCGAGGGTGTTCTTCCAGTAGTCGAGCTGGTCGCCCGCGAGACTCTCCCTGGCCTGCTCGCCCTGGAGCAGCTCCCGCTCCCAGCGGGCGTGGTCGGCGAACTGCACGGGCAGCGGGGCCCGTTCGGGTACCCGGCCTTCACGGCGGGCGGCGTAGGCGGTGGCCAGGTCGCGCAGCAGGACGTCCACGGAGTCCTCGTCGGCGGCGATCCGGTGCACGACCAGGAGCAGCACATGGTCGGTGCCGGACAGGGCGAACAGGTGCCGGGTCCAGGGGATGTGGCGGGCGAGGTCGAAGGGGCGGCGGGCGCGATCGGCGAGGACGTCGGCCAGCTCCTGCTCATCGACCGGCTCCTCGGGCACGAGGTCGGTGGGCATGGCCTCCTCGACGGTCAGGATCCGCTGGTGCAGGTCCGCGCCGCGGGTGCCGGGGAAGACCGTGCGCAGGACGGCGTGCCGGGCCGCGAGGTCCGTCAGTGCCGAGCGCAGCGCCTGTTTGTCGAGTTCGCCGGTGAGCCGCAGGGCCACCGGGATGCGGTCCACGCCCGTCTCGTCGTCGATCCCGGCCGTCAGCCAGGTCTGCAACTGGCCTGCGGTGACGGGGACTTCCGCCCCCTCCGTGTCGGGTCCCGCCGCGGTGAGGACGGGGCGGGCCCGGGTGGCGAGGAGGCGGGCGACCCCGGCGGGGGTGGGCGAGCCGAAGAACTGGCGGATGGGCAGTTCGGCGTCGAACTCCTCACGGATCCGGCCGGCGAGCCGCATGGCGAGGCCGGAGTCCCCGCCCAGTTCGAAGAAGTTGTCGTCGGAGCCCACGCGTTCGAGGTCGAGCACCTCGGCGAAGAGACGGCAGAGCTTCTCCTCGGTCCCCGTGCGCGGCCCGCGCCCGGTGGCCCGGGCGGCGAAGTCCGGGGCGGGCAGCGCCTTGCGGTCGACCTTGCCGTTGCGGGTCACCGGCAGCGCGCCCAGGGCCAGGACGGCGGCCGGAACCATGTAGTCGGGCAGGCGCCGGGCGACGTACTCACGTATCCGGTCGGGGTCCGCCGTCTCTCCGGCGGCCGGGACCACGTAGCCGACGAGGCGCCGACCGCCGGGACCGTCGTCGCGGGCGACGGCCACGGCCTGTGCGACGGCCGGGTGCGCGGTCAGGGCGGCCTCGATCTCGCCGAGTTCCACCCGGAACCCGCGGATCTTCACCTGGGCGTCCACGCGGCCGGCGAACTCCAGCTCGCCGTCGGCCGTCCGGCGGGCCAGGTCCCCGGTGCGGTACATCCGTTCGCCGGGCAGGAACGGGCAGGCGACGAAGCGTTCCGCGGTCCGGCCGGGCGCGTTCCAGTAGCCGCGGGCCAGGGCCGCGCCCGCCAGGTAGAGCTCGCCGGTCGCCCCGGGCGGCACCGGCTGGAGGAAGGGGTCGAGCACATACGCCCGGCGGCCGGGCAGCGGACGGCCGATCGGCAGTACGGCCAGATCCTCGTCGCCGGGCCGCAAGGCGTGCCAGGTGAAGCACAGGGTGGTCTCCGTGGGTCCGTACAGATGCCGTACCGCCACCTCCGGGCAGCTGCCGCGCACCCGGGCCGCCGCGTCGACGGGCACCACGTCCCCGCCGGTCAGCACCTCCCGCAGCCCGGCGAAGCACTCGGGGGTCTCACCGGCGAGCACCCGGAAGGTACCGGCGGTGAGGTGCAGCGTGGTGACACCGTCGGCCACGTACCGGCGTACCTCCCGCGCGTCGACGACACCCGGCCCGGCGACGACCACGCGGGCGCCCACGCTCAGCGGCACCCACGCCTCGAACAGGAAGGCGTCGAAGGCGTGCGGGGCGTGCAGCAGCACCGTGTCGTCCGGGCCGAGGCGCCAGCCTGGCTCACCGACCAGCGCGGCCACGCTGCCGTGCGCAACGGCGACGCCCTTGGGCTCCCCCGTGGAGCCGGAGGTGTACATCACGTACGCCACCTCGTGCGCGGCGACGGGGAGGGCGGCCGGGTCGGCCGGGCGCGCGAGCACATCCGTCCGTACGTCCGGGTCGTCGAGGACCACCACGCCCTTCGCGCTCTCCGGCACCACGGCGCGCGTCGCGGCGGAGCACAGCACCGCCGAGGCCCCGCAGTCGGCGAGGAGCGCCGCCACCCGCTCCGCCGGGTTCCCGGAGTCCACCGGCACCTGCACGGCCCCGGCCCGCCACAGGGCCAGCAGGGCCACCACCACGTCCGCGGACCGTTCGAGCAGCACGGCGACGCGGTCACCGCGCGCCACGCCCGTGTCCGCGAGACAGGCCGCGAGCCTTCCCGCCGACGCCCACAACTCCCCGTAAGTCAGGGTCTGTTCGTCCGCTACGACCGCCACGGCGTCCGGGGCGTCCGCGGCCCGCTCGGCGATCAGCCCGGGCACCGTGCGCGAGGGTGCCACGCCGGCCTCGGCACTCGCCTCGGGAAGCTCCGGTTCGGTGACACGGACACGGCCCGTCGGCACGGCCGGGTCGGCCGCCAACTGCTCCAGGACCCCGACCAGGGAGTCGAGGACGGCCTCGGCGGCAGACCTCTCGAAGAGGTCGGGCCGGTACTCCAGCCGGAACCGGGTGCTCTCGCCGGGGGCGACCACGAGGGTCAGCGGGTAGTGCGCCGCCTCCCGGGCCAGGCCCTCGGGGCGGATGACCGGGAGGTCGGGCGCGGCGGCCTTGCCCGCGCGTCCGGCGGGCTGCCGGGGAAAGTTCTCGTAGATCACGAGCGTGTCGAACGTCGCGCCGGGTCCGGCGAGTTGCTGGACCTCCAGCAGCCCGAGGTGCTGGTGGCCCATCAGCGCGGACTGCCGCTCCTGGAGGTCCCGCAGCAGGTCGGCGGCCGGCCGGTCGCCGTCGAGCCGCACCCGCACCGGCAGGGTGTTGATGAGCAGCCCCACCATCGTCTCCACGCCGGGCAGGTCCGCGGGGCGCCCGGCCGCCGTGGCACCGAACACCACATCCGTGCGCCCGGCCAGGCGGGCGAGGACCAGCGCCCACGCGCCCTGCACCACGGTGTTCACGGTCAGTTCGCGGGTGCGGGCCAGCTCGGTCAGCGCGCGGGCGGCCTCGTCCGGCAGCTCGCGGTCGACGTGGCCGGGGAAGACGGGCCGGCGGTCGGGGACGACCGGCGCGACCAGGGTCGGCTCGTCGGCCCCGGCCAGCTCCTCCCGCCAGGCGGTACGGGCGGCTTCCTTGTCCTGCTTGCCGAGCCACAGCAGATAGTCCCGGTACGACGTCGTGCGGGGCAGCTGCGAGACGTCGCCGTCGCCCGCGTACAGGGCGGCGAGTTCGCCGATCAGTACGGGTGCGGACCATCCGTCCATGAGGATGTGGTGGCTGGTGATCACCAGGCGGTGCCGGTGCTCGGCGAGCCGGACGAGCAGGACCCGCAGCAGCGGGGCCGTCGCCAGGTCGAAACGCTCGGCGCGTTCGCGCTCCGCGAGGCGCTCCGCTGCGGCGCGGGCTTGCTCCTGGGGCAGGTGCGAGACGTCCTCGGTGCGCCACGGCAGGGTCACGGTCCGTGCGATGACCTGGACCATCTGTGCTCCGCTGACCTGCCGGAAGCAGGCCCGCAGGGCGGCGTGCCGGTCCAGGAGCGCCGTCCACGACGCACGTAACCGTGTTTCGTCCAGTGGGCCGTCGACGGCGAGCGCCGATTGCACGGTGTAGACGTCGGGTCCCTGGTCGTCGAAGGCGGCGTGGAAGAGCAGGCCTTCCTGGAGCGGCGACAGCGGCCACACGTCCTCGACTTGGGATCGGGTCATCGCTTCTCTCCTCGGCAGGGGCATGGGCGGGACGTGGGCAGGGTGCGGGCAGGGTGTGATCGGCCGGCTAGGCCCGGTCGTCGGTGAACCCGGCTTCGAGTTCCTCGATCTGGCTCTGTGCCAGGTCGAGGAGGGGGAAGTCGGAAGGGGTGTGCCCTCCGGCGGCGGGGCCGGCGGTGTGGGCGGCGAGAGCGCTGAGCGTGTCCAGCCAGGCCTGCCCGATGCGGCGGGCGGCGGCGTCGTCGAGCACGCCGGCGGGCCAGCCGAGGGACAGGGTGAGCTCGGGTCCGTCAGCAGTGTCCACCACGACGGCGCCGGCCTCCAGCGCATGCGTGGACGGCATGTCGGGGTCGGCACCGCCACCGATCTCTCCGGTCAACTGCCAGTCGGTGGGCGCACCTTGGCGGGTGCCCGCGGTGAAGCGGCCCAGGTAGTTGAAGCCGATCTGGGGCGCCGGCAGGGCGTCCAGGGCCGGTCCGGTGTCCGGGTTGAGGTGGCGCAGCAGTCCGTGGCCGAGCCCGTCGCCGGGCACCGTCCGGGCCTGCTCCTTCACGGTCTTCAGCAGGGCTCCGCTCGACGGGCCCGCGGCGCGGGCGTCGTCCAGGTCGACCTCGCTCAGATCGAGGCGCACCGGGTGGGTACGGGTGAACCAGCCCACCGTGCGGGACAGGTCCACTCCGTCGACCGGTTCCCGGCCGTGGCCCTCGACGTCCACCAGCAGGACCCGGTCACCGTCCGCCCGGCCGTGCGCCACGGCCGCGGCGAGGCCCGCGAGGAGCACCTCGTGCACCCCGCAGTGGAACAGCGCGGGGGTGGCGGCGGTCAGGGTGGCCGCTTGTGGTGCGGGCACCGTCCAGGACGCGTGGCGCACGGTCGCCGCCGTGTCGACCGCCGGGTCAAGGGCGCGCTCACCGACGAGGGGTTCGGTGACGTCGAGGAGCCGCGTCCACTGGGGCAGTTCCGCGGTCCGGCCGGGTGCGAGGGCCTGCTCGGCCAGCATCGTCGCCCACCGCCGGAACGAGGTGACCGCCCGGTCGAGCAGGGGTTCCCGCCCGGCCGCAACAGCGCGGCACGCCTGGGCGAGGTCGGGCACGAGCACCCGCCAGGACACCCCGTCGACGGCGAGGTGATGGGCGGCGAGTACAACGCGTCCGCTCCGCGCGGGTCCGGCGTCCACCCAGACGGCTTGGACCATCACCCCGGCCGCGGGATCGAGCCGCTCGACGGCCTCGCGGCCCGCGCGGACCGCGATCGCGTCGAGGTCGTGCGGGGCCGCGTCGCTTGCGTCGACCCGGGCGACGAGCGCCTCCGCGTCCACGGCCTCGGCCTCGGCCTCGGCCTCGGGAACCATGAGCCGTCCGTCCTCGGTCACCCGGGCCCGCAGCATGTCGTGCGTGGCCGTCAGGGCGCCGGTTCCGGCCGCGAGGGTCTCGCGGGTGAGGTCCGGCGGTGCCCCGAGGACCACCCACTGCGCGAATCGGGGGCTGAGGGCGTGCTCGCCGAGTTCCCGCATCACCGGCGTCAACGGCACCTCGCCGACGGCGACATCCGCGCCGTCAGGACCTGTGGGACCGGTCGCGTCGGCGACGAGGGCGAGGCGTTCGGGAGTCTTCTCCTCGAAGACCTGACGTGGCGTCACCACCAGTCCGGCCTGCCGGGCCCGGGAGGACACCTGCATCGAAGAGATGGAGTCGCCGCCCAGCTCGAAGAAGCTGTCGTCGGCCCCGACCCGGTCCAGGCCGAGGACATCGGCGAACAGCTCGCACAGGACGGTCTCGGCAGGCGTACGCGGCTCGCGTCCCCGCGCCCTTCCGGCGAAGTCCGGCGCGGGCAGCGCGGCGCGGTCGAGCTTGCCGTTCGCGGTGCGGGGCAGGGCGTCGAGTGGCACGAAGGCGGTCGGCAGCATGTACTCGGGCAGACGGGCTGCCGCGAAGTCCCGTACCTCGGTGGCGAGTTCGTCGGTCCACGGCGTGCTCTGCGCGGTACGGTCCGGCGCGCTCCGCCCGGTGCCGCCCGGCTCGGCGGCCCGTGTCACGACGTAGGCGACGAGCCGCCGTTCGCCCGGACGGTCCTCGCGGGCCACGACGGCGGCCTGCGCCACCGCCGGATGCGCGGTCAGGGCGCTCTCCACCTCCGCGGGCTCGATGCGGTGCCCCCGCACCTTGACCTGGCCGTCCGCGCGGCCCGCGAAGACCAGTTCGCCGGTGTCAGTCCAGCGGGCGAGGTCACCGGTGCGGTACATCCGTTCGCCGGGCAGGAACGGGCAGGCGACGAAGCGCTCGGCGGTCGGTCCGGGCCGCCCGCCGTAACCGCGGGCCAGTCCCGGGCCGGCGACGTACAGTTCGCCTACCGCGCCCGCGGGCAGCGGCAGGAGGAAGGCGTCCAGGACGTAGACGCGTACGTTCGCCGGAGGGCGGCCGATGGGGACGGTGCCGGCGCCGGGGGCGAGCGGTTCACTCATCGCCGCGCACACGGTCACCTCGGTCGGGCCGTATGCGTTCACCATCCGCCGGTCTGCGGCCCACCGGTCCACGAGCGCGGGCGGACAGGCCTCGCCGGCCACCACCAGCGTCCTGAGGGAGGCGGGCAGGGTCTCCTCGGTGGCGAGCACGCCGGGCGGCACGGTGACGTGGGTCGCGCCCCACGCCCGTACGGCCTCGGCCAGCGTCACGTGCGGTGGCAGCCCGTCCTGGTCCGGCACCACGAGCGAGGCGCCGGACAGCAGGGCCATGCACAGTTCGGAGACGGCCGCATCGAAGCTCAGCGACGCGAACTGAAGGATCCGCGCGTCCGGTCGCACCGCGAACCGCTCGATCTGCGCCCGCGCCAGATCGGCGAGTCCCGCGTGGGTGACCACGACGCCCTTCGGGGTGCCGGTCGACCCGGAGGTGTAGATCACGTACGCGGCGTTCCCCGGGCGCGGGGCCGCGCTCCGCCGCCCGTCGTCGAGGGGGCCTCCGGCTCGGCGGGCCACGTCCGCGGCGACGTCCGAATCATCGAGGACCACGATCCGCCCCCGGAACCCGTCCGGCACCGCGCCCCGGGTCTGCCGTGTGCACACCACGGCCGCCGGGTCGGCGTCCCGCAGCAGGAACGCCACACGGTCCGCCGGGTGACCGGCGTCCACGGGGACGAAGGCGCCGCCCGCCATGGACACGGCGAGCACGGACACGACCATCGCCTCCGAGCGGGGCACCAGTACGGCCACGCGGACCTCCGGTCCCACACCGGCGTCGGTGAGGTGGCGGGCCAGGCGCCCGGCGGCCGTCTCCAGCTCCGTGTACGTCAGTGTCCGCTCGTCGGCATCGAGGCGGCCGTCCACGGGGCGCGGGGAGTCCGGCGCGTCCGTTGTTGCGGAAGCCGGAGTCGTCGCCGCGGAGCCACGCGACACCAACGCCACCGCGTCCGGCGAGCGCCGTACCTGACGCCGGAACAGCTCCGGCAGTGAGGCGGCCTCGACCGGCGCGCGCGTGCCGCTCCACGTGTCCACCACCAGCTCGCGCCGGGTCGGGCTCAGCACGCCGACCCCCGCGACGGGGACCTCCGGATCGGCCGTCAGCTGTTCGAGGACGTGCGAGAGCGAGGCGGTCACCTGCTCTGCCCACTCCTGCCCGAACACCTCGGGCCGGTAGATCAGTTCGCCGTGCAACCGGTCCCCCGGCACCGCGACGAGGGTGAGCGGGTAGTGCGCGGTGTCATCCGGTTTGCCCCCGGGGCGGATGGTCAGGGTGTCGGGTGCGGGCTCGGCCAGGCGGGGGCGCGGATAGTTCTCGTACACGAAGAGAGCGTCGAAGACCGTGCCCGGACCGGCGAGCTGCCTGATCTCGGGCACACCGATGTGCTGGTGTGCCATCAGCGCCACCTGCCGACGCTGGAGGTCGTCGAGGAGTTCGGCGACCGGCCGGTCACCGTCGATCCGCACGCGTACCGGCACCGTGTTGATGAAGAGCCCGACCATCGACTCCACGCGCGGCAGCTCCGCGGGCCGCCCCGCGACCGTGGCGCCGAACACCACGTCGGTCCGTCCGGCGAGCCGGGCGAGGACCAGCGCCCAGGCGCCCTCCACCACCGTGTTCACGGTCAGTCCGCGCTCACGCGCCAACTCGACCACCGCGCCCGTGAGTTCCTCCGTGTACTCGAAGGCCACCCGGGCCGGAACCGTCGGCACCCTGCCCTGTTCCCCGGGTGCCACGAGCGTCGGTTCGTCCGCTCCCTCGAACTCGGCCCGCCAGGCCTGCCGCGCCGCCTCCTTGTCCTGCGTGCCGAGCCAGGCCAGATACTCCCGGTACGAGGTCGCCGGGGGCAGTGCCCGCACGTCACCGCCTGCCTCGTACAGCGCGGACACCTCACCGATGAGCACCGGCAGGGACCAGCCGTCCGTGACGATGTGGTGGCTGGTGACGATCTGAACGTGGCGGTGCTCGCCGAGCCGCACGAGGGTCAGCCGCAGCAGCGGCGCCCGGGTCACGTCGAGGCGCCGCGAGCCCTCGTCCGACATCAGCCGGTCGAGTCCTGCCCGCGCCTCGGCCTCCGCCATTCCCGTCAAGTCGGCCTCGTGCCACGGCAGTTCCACGTCCCGGGCGATCACCTGGACCGCCTCGCCGGAGTCCTGCTGGTGGAAGCTCGCCCGCAGGATCGGATGCCGGTGCAGCACGGCCCGCCAGGAGTCCCGCAGCCGGTCCACGTCCAGGGGCCCGTCCAGGGCCAGGACCCGCCGCCCTTCGTAGAGGTCGGGGCTTTGGTCGTCGTACGCCGCGTGGAACAACAGCCCCTGCTGGAGCGGCGACAGGGACCAGACGTCCACCAGGCCGGGCACCCGGGCCTCGAATTCCTCCAGACTCCGCTGTGTCAGGTCGAGCAGGGGGAAGTCGGAGGGGGTGTACCCGCCGACGGCCGGATCGCCGACGTGGATCGCAAGGCCGGCGAGGGTGTCCCGCCAGATCCGGCCGAGGCCGTCCGCCTCCGCCTCGTCCAGGAGCGTCGTCGGCCAGCGGAGTGTGACGGTCAGGACCGGACCGTCCGGGGTGTCCTGGACGGTGGCGGCGGCTTCCAGGGTGTGCAGTGCGGGCATGTCCGGGCCGGCCGCGCCGCCGATCGCGGTCTGCCCCCTCAGCTGCCAGGGCTCGTCGGCGGTGGCCTGCTGCCGGCCGCTCGTGGCGAATCGGCCCAGGTAGTTGAAGCCGATCTGCGCGGTAGGCAGTTCGGACAGAACGAGGCTCGTCTGCGGGTTGAGGTACCGCAGCAGCCCGTAGCCCAGACCGTCACGGCCGGGAACGGACCGCACCTGCTCCTTGACCGCCTTCAGCAGCACACCGGCCGCCGGGCCGCCGTCCCGGACTTCCTCCAGGTCCACGCCGGTGACGTCCAGCCGCACCGGGTGGGTGCTGGTGAACCAGCCGACGGTGCGCGACAGATCCGTACCGGCGACGGGTTCGCGGCCGTGCCCCTCGACGTCGACCAGCACGCCGGTCGCGAACTCCGGACGCCGGCTCGCCACCGCACCCGCCAGCCCCGCCAACAGCACCTCGTGCACACCGCAGTGGAAGAGCGAGGGTGCCGTGTTCACCAGCTGGGCGGCTACCCGGGGCGGGAAGGTCCAGGACCGCTGCGTCATGGTGGCGGCGGTGTCCTGTGCAGGGTCCAACTCCCGGTTGCCAAACAGGGAGTCGGAGACGCGAACCAGCTCGGCCCAGGCATCCAGCCCACCGGTCAGTGCGGGGTCGGCGGCCCTCTCCGTCAGCAGCTCGGCCCAGCCGCGGAACGACGTTGCCACGGGGTCGAGTTCGGGCGTACGGCCTGCGGCTGCGGCCTCGCATGCGGACTGGAGGTCCGGCAGCAGGATCCGCCAGGACACCCCGTCCACCACGAGATGGTGCACCACGAGGACCAACCGGCCCACACGGGCAGGTCCGGCATCCACCCACACCGCCTGCACCATCACCCCGGCCGACGGATCCAGCCGCCGAACCGCCTCACGCACCGCACGACCCGCAACCTCATCCAGATCACCGGCCACCGCATCCCGCGCATCCACCCGGGTGACCAGCGCGTCCGCCGGACCTGGCCCGCCAACCACCAGGGTGGCTTCCTCGCCCACCCGCGCCCGCAGCACCGCATGCGTGTCCAGCACCGCACCCAGACCGGCCGCCAGCACCTCCAGCCCCAACTCGGGCGGCGCCGCGACCACGGCCCACTGCGCGAACTCCGGAGCAGCGGCATGCTCCCCCAGCGCCCGCATCACCGGCGTCCACGGCACCACACCCACACCCGAGTCGACCTCGACCGGGGCAGTGTCGTCGCTCGCCGTCGCCGCCACCGCCGCAAGCCCGGCCGGTGTCTCGTGCTCGAAGACGTCCTGCACCTTCAGCACCAGACCCGCACGCCGGGCGCGTGCCACCAACTGCATCGACATGATCGAGTCGCCACCCAGCTCGAAGAAGCTGTCGTCGACCCCGACCCGCTCCAACCCCAACAACTCGGCGAACGCCGTGCACAAGAGCACCTCAGCCTCCGACCCCGGCTCCCGACCGGAGACCCGGCCCGCGAAATCCGGCGCCGGCAACGCCGCCCGATCCACCTTCCCGTGCCGCGTCACCGGCAGCGCGTCGAGTGCGAGGACGGCCGCGGGGACCATGTAGTCCGGCAGCCGTGTGGCGACATACGCGCGCACATCTTCGACCTCCACGCCGTCCGGGCCCTCGGGTACCACGTAGCCGATCAGGCGCCGCTCACCCGGCCGCTCCTGCGGAGCCGTCACCACGGCCTGGGCCACCGACGGATGCGCGGCCAGGGCCGCCTCCACCTCGCCCAGCTCCACCCGGAACCCACGGATCTTCACCTGCGCATCCGCACGCCCGACGAACACCAGCGCACCCTCGTCCGTCCACCGCACCAGGTCGCCCGTCCGGTACATCCGCTCACCCGGAACGAACGGACACGCCACAAACCGCTCCGCCGACAGCCCCGCCTGACCCCAATAGCCCAGCGCCAGACCCTCACCCGCCACATACAACTCACCGGCCACACCTGGCGGCACCGGCTGAAGGAAGGCATCCAGCACATAGGTCCGGCGCGCGGGCAGCGGACGTCCGATCGGCAGCGGTGAGCCGGAGTGGTCCCCGGGGCGTATCAGATACCACGTCGCGCAGAGCGTGGTTTCGGTCGGCCCGTACAAATGCCGCACCGTCACCTCCGGGCACGACTCCCGCACCCGCGCCACCGACCCGGCAGGCACCACGTCCCCACCCGTCAACACCTCACGCAACCCCGCAAAACACTCCGGCGCCTCCCCCGCCAGCACCCGGAACGACCCCGCCGTCACATGAAGCGAACTCACGCCCTCGGCCGCAAAGGCCCGCACCTGCCCGGCATCCACCACACCCGGCCCGGCAAGCACCACCCTGGCGCCCGCAGCCAACGGCACCCACAACTCGAACAACGACACATCAAACGCATGCGGCGCATGCATCAACACCGCATCCCCCGCACCCACACGCCACTCACGCTCACCCACCAGCGCCGCCACACTCCCGTGCGGCACCGCCACACCCTTCGGCACCCCCGACGACCCCGACGTATACATCACATACGCCACATCACCCGCGGCCACGGGCACACGGCACTCATCGGCACACCCCGCCAACTCGGCCGCCGTGGCGGGGGCGTCCACCACCACGACGCGTGCGGCGGCGTCCCCCGGAACGACCACCCGGGTCGACTCCGAGCACACCACCACCGCCGGAGCACAATCCCCCAACACCAGCGACACCCGCTCGGCCGGAGACCCGGCATCCACGGGAACGTACGCCGCCCCCGCACGCCACACCCCCAACAGCACGGTCACCAGATCCACGGACCGCTCCATCACCACCGCGACCCGATCACCACGGCCCACCCCCGCACCCACCAGATACGAGGCCACACGACCCGACGCCGCCCACAACTCCCCATACGACAGCGACCGATCACCTTCCACAACCGCAACCGCACCCGCCGCCACCCGCACCCGCTCCGCAACCAACTCCGGCACGGAACCCTTCGCAACCCCGTTCCCCACCGCGCTCGACCCGTCCAGCACGGCCGCACGCTCCACCGCGTCCAGCACACCCACCCGGCCCACCGGCGCGAGCGGGTTCCGCAACATCTCCTCCAGGACCCACGCAACGCGCCGGGCGATCAGGCCGGCCTGTCGCCGGTCGAAGAGGCCCGGCCGGTAAGTCACCACCACGCGGAGCCGGTCGGTGGGGACGATGCCCACCGCCAGCGGGTAATGGGTGCCCGCCACGGTGTGGAGCCGGGTGATCGTCACGTCGTCGTCGGCCGACCGACCGGATCCGGCGAGCGCGACGGATCCGCGCGGGTAGTTCTCGAACATCAGCATGGTGTCGAACGTCGTGCCGGGACCGGCAAGTTGCTGGATGCCCGGCAGGCCGAGGTGCTGATGGTCGATCAGTGCCGCCTGGTGTTCCTGGAGTTCGGCGAGCATCCCCACCAGCGGCCGGTCGGCGTCGAGCCGTACGCGTACGGGGAGCGTGTTGATGAACAGGCCCACCATCGACTCCACGCCCGGCAGCTCCGCCGGGCGACCCGCCACCGTGCCGCCGAAGACGACATCCGTACGGCCGGACAGCCTGGCCAGCACCAGCGCCCACGCGCCCTGCACCACGGTGTTCAGCGTCAGTCCCTGCGAGCGCGCCCATTCGGTGAGCTCCGCGGTCCGCTCCAGGGACAGTTCCTCCCAGACCACGTCCGACGTCGTCGGCGTGCTCCCCGCCGCGGTGGGGGCGACCAACGTCGGCTCTTCCGCTCCGGCCAGTTCCTTGCGCCATGCGGTGCGCGCGGCCTCCTTGTCCTGGCGGCCGATCCACACCAGGTAGTCCCGGTAGGAAGCCGCCCGCTTCAGGGTGGGGGCGTCACGGCCGTCGGCGTAGACGGCGGACACCTCGTTGAGGACGATCGGCATCGACCAGCCGTCCAGCAGGATGTGGTGGCAGGTGATGGCGAGCCGGTGCCGGTTCTCGCCCAGCCGGACCAGCAGCAGACGCAGAAGCGGCGGTTCGGTCAGGTCGAAGCGTCGGGCGAGGTCGCTCCCGGCCAGCCGTTTGGCCTCGGCAAGGGCGTCGGTCTCCGGCAGCGCGGAGAGGTCGGCCTCGTGCCACGGCAGCTCCACGTTCCGGGCGACGACCTGGACGGCCTCACCGGAGTCCTGCTCGTGGAAGCCGGCCCGTAGGACCGGGTGCCGGGCGAGTACCGCCTCCCACGACGCCCGCAGGCGTGCCGCGTCGAGTGGGCCGTCGAGGGCCAGCAGACGCTGCGTCTGGTAGACGTCCGGACCCTCGTCGTCGAAGGCGGCGTGGAAGAGCATGCCTTCTTGCAGCGGTGACAGTGGCCAGATGTCGGCCAGGTCGGGCACCCGGGCTTCCAGTTCGGCCACGGTGTGCGGTGTGAGGCGGACGAGGGGAAAGTCGGAGGGGGTGTGACCGCCCGCGGCGGGGCCGGCCGTGTGCGCGGCCAGCGAGCTCAGCACACGTATCCACGCCTGTCCCAGCTCCTGCGCCGCCGCCTCGTCGAGCAGACCGCCCGGCCAGCTGAGGGTGATGGCCAACTCCGGCCCGTCGGCACGGTCTTGTACCGCCGCGGCGGCTTCCAGGGAGTGCAGGGCGGGCGTCCGAGGTGCGACCGAGCCGCCGATCGCGGTCTGCCCCCTCAGCTGCCAGGGCCCGTCGGCGGTGGGCTGCTGCGGGCCGCCCGTGGTGAAACGGCCCAAGTAGTTGAAGCCGATCTGCGGGGTCGGCAGCCCCGCCATGACCGAGCTTGTCTGTGGGTTGAGGTGTCGCAGGAGTCCGTGGCCCAGGGCGTCACCGCCGGGTATCGAGCGCATCTGCTCCTTGACGGTCTTCAGCAGTGCACCGGCCGCCGGGCCACCGTCCAGGGCCTGTTCCAGGTCTACGCCGGTGACGTCCAGCCGCACCGGATGGGTGCTGGTGAACCAGCCGACCGTGCGCGACAGATCCGTACCGGCGACCGGTTCGCGGCCGTGCCCCTCGACGTCGACCAGCACGCCGGCCGCGGTCTGCGGCCGCCAGTGCGCCACCGCACCGGCCAGTGCGGCGAGCAGCACCTCGTGCACACCGCAGTGGAAGAGCGTCGGCATCACATTGACCAACTGGGCCGCATCCCGCGCCGGGACGGTCCAGGAGCGGTGCGTCATGGTCCCGGCCGTGTCCACGGCAGGGTCCAACTCCCGTTTCCCCAGTACGACATCGGGGACCTGCGACAGCTCTGCCCAGGCGTCCGACTGCGCGACTCGGCTGTCCGAGGTGGCCTGGTCGGTCAGGAGGTCGGCCCACTGCTTGAACGACGTCGCCACGGGGTCGAGTTCGGGCGTACGGCCTGCGGCTGCGGCCTCGCAGGCGGACTGGAGGTCCGGCAGCAGGATCCGCCAGGACACCCCGTCCACCACGAGATGGTGCACCACGAGGACCAACCGGCCCACACGGGCAGGCCCGGCATCCACCCACACCGCCTGCACCATCACCCCGGCCGACGGATCCAGCCGCCGAACCGCCTCACGCGCCGCACGACCCGCAACCTCGTCCAGATCACCGGCCACCGCATCCCGCACATCCACCCGGGTGACGAGCACATCCGCCCCTGCGGAGCCCGACTCGCCGACGACCAAAGTGAACGCCTCGCCCACCCGCGCCCGCAGCACCGCATGCGTGTCCAGCACGACACCCAGACCGGCCGCCAGCACCTCCAGCCCCAACCCCGGCGGCGCCCCCACCACCGCCCACTGCGCGAACTCCGGAGCAGCGGCGTACTCCCCCAGCGCCCGCATCACCGGCGTCCACGGCACCACACCCACACCCGAGTCGGCCACGACACCACTGCCGTCTGCCACCTCGGCGATCGCCGCAAGCCCGGCCGGCGTCTCGTGCTCGAAGACGTCCTGCACCTTCAGCACCAGACCCGCACGCTGAACCCGCGCCACCAACTGCATCGACATGATCGAGTCGCCACCCAGCTCGAAGAAGCTGTCGTCGGCCCCGACCCGCTCCAACCCCAGCAACTCGGCGAACGCCGTGCACAAGAGCACCTCAGCCTCCGACTCCGGCTCCCGACCGGAGACCCGGCCCGCGAAATCCGGCGCCGGCAACGCCCCGCGATCCACCTTCCCGTGCCGCGTCACCGGCAAGACGTCCAGCGCGAGGACGGCTGCGGGGACCATGTAGTCGGGCAGGCGTATGGCTGCGTGGATGCGCACGTCGTCGGCATCCACACCATCCGGCCCCTCGGGCACGACGTATCCGACGAGACGGCGTTCTCCGGGGTTGTCCTCACGAACGGTGACCACGGCCTGGGCCACCGAGGGATGCGCGGCGAGCGCCGCCTCCACCTCGCCCAGCTCCACCCGGAACCCACGGACCTTCACCTGCGCATCCGCACGCCCGACAAAGACCAGCGCGCCGCCATCGCTCCACCGCACCAGGTCACCGGTCCGGTACATCCGCTCACCCGGCACGAACGGACACGCCACAAACCGCTCCGCCGACAGACCAGGCTGCGCCCAGTAACCCAGCGCCAGGCCGGAGCCAGCGACATACAACTCACCAGTCACTCCGGGCGGCACCGGCTGAAGGAAGGCATCCAGCACATAGGTCCGGCGCGCGGGCAGCGGACGTCCGATCGGCAGCGGTGAGCCGGAGTGGTCCCCGGGGCGTATCAGATACCACGTCGCGCAGAGCGTGGTTTCGGTCGGCCCGTACAAATGCCGCACCGTCACCTCCGGGCACGACTCCCGCACCCGCGCCACCGACCCGGCAGGCACCACATCCCCGCCCGTCAACACCTCACGCAACCCCGCAAAACACTCCGGCGCCTCCCCCGCCAGCACCCGGAACGACCCCGCCGTCACATGAACCGACGACACACCACCAGCCACGAACGCACGCACCTGCGCCGCATCCACCACACCCAGCCCGGCGACCACCACCCTGGCGCCCGCAGCCAACGGCACCCACAACTCAAACAACGACACATCAAACGCATGCGGCGCATGCATCAACACCGCATCCCCCGCACCCACACGCCACTCACGCTCACCCACCAGCGCCGCCACACTCCCGTGCGGCACGGCCACACCCTTCGGCACCCCCGACGACCCCGACGTATACATCACATACGCCACATCACCCGCGGCCACCGGGACCCGGCATTCTTCGGCACACCCCGCCAACTCGACCGCCGTGGCAGGCTCGTCCACGACCACGACCTGCGCGGCGACATCCTCGGGCACCACCGCACGCGTCGCCTCCGCACACACCACCACCGCCGGAGCACAGTCCCCCAGGATCAGCGACACCCGCTCAGCGGGAGAACCGGCATCCACCGGCACGTACGCCGCCCCCGCACGCCACACCCCCAACAGCACCGCCACCAGATCCATGGACCGGTCCATCACCACCGCGACCCGATCACCACGCCCCACGCCCGCAGCCACCAGATACGAGGCCACACGCCCCGACGCCGCCCACAACTCCCCATACGACAGCGACCGATCACCCTCCACCACCGCAACCGCACCCGCCGCCACCCGCACCCGCTCCGCAACCAACTCCGGCACGGAACCCTTCGCAATCCCATTCGCCGCCGCGCTCGACCCGTCCAGCACGGCCGCACGCTCCACCGCACCCAGCACACCCACCCGGCCCACCAGCACCGAGGGATCCCCGACCACCTGCTCAAGGACCGCGAAAAACCTGGTGAACACCGACTCGGCGGTGTCGCGGTCGAACAGGTCCGGTCGGTAGTCGAGCTTGCAGCGCATCGGAGTACCCGGGGACACGACGAGCGTGTAGGGGTAGTGCGCTGTCTCCTCGCCCGCGATGACCCGTAGGTCGAAGGTGTCCTGGGTGGATGCCCGGGCCGGGGTGCGCGGGTAGTTCTCGTAGACGAGGAGCGTGTCGAAGGTCGCTCCGGGCCCGGTGAGTTGCTGGATCTCAGACAGGCCGAGGTGCTGATGGCCGATGAGATTCTTCTGTCGCTCCTGGAGTTCGGCGAGCATCCGCACCACTGGCTGCGCCCCGTCGAGACGCACCCGCACAGGCATGGTGTTGATGAACAGACCGACCATCGACTCCACGCCCGGCAGCTCCGCCGGGCGACCCGCCACCGTGCCGCCGAAGACAACATCCGTACGGCCGGACAGCCTGGCCAGCACCAGCGCCCAGGCACCCTGGACCACCGTGTTCACGGTCAGGCCGTGCCGACGGGCGAAGGACGTCACGTCCTCGGCCAGGCGTGCGGGCACCTCGCGGGTGAGGATCTCCGGCGCCACGGGTGCCCGTCCCGGGGCGGCCGTGGCCACGAGTGTAGGTTCCTCCGCGCCGGCCAGTTCCTCCTGCCAGGCGTCGCGTGCCGCGTTCTTGTCCTGGCGGCCGATCCACACCAGGTAGTCCCGGTACGAGACGGGCGCCGGCAGAACCGCGGTGTCGCCGTCGGCCGCGTACAGCTCCCTCAGTTCCCTGAGCAGCACGGGCAGGGACCAGCCGTCCATGAGGACGTGGTGGCTGGTGAACACCAGACGGTGCCGCCTCTCGTCCAGCCTGATCAGCAGCAGCCGCAGCAGCGGCGGCACCGCGAGCTGGAACCGCTCCGACCGCTCGGCCTCGGCCAGTTTGTCCAGACCGGCCGCGACCTCGGCCTCGGGGAGCCCGGAGAGGTCGGCCTCCCGCCACGGCAGCACGACGTCCCGGGCGATGACCTGCATGGCCTGTCCCGACTTGCGCCGCCGGAAGCCCGCACGTAGCGCCGGGTGCCGGGCCAGGAGCCTCTCCCATGCCGTCCGCAGCCGCCCGGCGTCCAGCGGTCCGGTCAGGTCGAGCAGCCGCTGCCCCTGGTAGACGTCGGGTCCCTGGTCATCGAAGGCGGCGTGGAACAACAGCCCCTCCTGAAGCGGAGACAGGGGCCACACGTCCTCGACTGCGGTTCGGGTCATCGCTTCTCTCCTCAAGGAACTCAAGGCGTGGTGTCCGGTCAGGAGACGCCGCCGGTGAATCCGGCTTCGAGTTCGTCCACCTCGTCCTGCGCGAGGTCGACCAGCGGGAAGTCGGAGGACGTGTGACCGCCCGCGGCGGGGCCGCCCGTGTGCGCGGCGAGCCCGGCGAGCTGGGCCAGCCATGCCCGGCCCAGTTCCTCGACCGCCTTCTCGTCCAGGAGCGTCGTCGGCCGGCTCAGCGTGAGCTTCAGCTCGGGGCCGTCGGCACCGTCGTGTACGACGGCGGCGGCCTCCAGGGTGTGCAGGGCGGGCATCTGCGGTGCGGCCGAACCGCCCATCGCGTTCGGCCCGCTCAGCTGCCAGGCCTCCACCCCGCCCTCGACCGCCCGTCCCGCAGTGAAACGGCCCAGGTAGTTGAAGCCGATCTGCGGAACCGGCAGCTCCGAAAGGACCGCGCCTGTCTGCGGGTTGAGGTGCCGCAGCAGCCCGTAGCCCAGACCGTCACCGCCGGGCACGGACCGCACTTGCTCCTTGACGGCCTTCAGCAGCAGGCCGGCCGCCGAACCACCGTCCAGGACCTCTTCCAGGTCCACGCCGGTGACGTCCAGCCGCACCGGATGGGTGCTGGTGAACCAGCCGACCGTGCGCGACAGATCCGTACCGGCGACAGGTTCGCGGCCGTGCCCCTCGACGTCGACGAGCACCCCGCCCGCAAACCCCGGACACCGGCCCGCCACCGCACCCGCCAGCGCGGCGAGCAGCACCTCGTGCGCACCACAGTGGAAGAGCGCCGGTGTCTCGACGACGAGTGTGCCCGCCTGGGCCGGGGGCACGGCCCAGGTCCGGTGGACCAGGTTCGACACCGTGTCGCGTTGCGGGTCGAACTCGCTTGTTCCCAGGGGTGGTTCAGCGTCGACGAGCTCGTCGGTCCAGTGCTCCAGCTCGGACACACGGCCGTCCGAGGTGGCCTGGTCGGTCAGGAGGTCGGCCCATTGCTTGAACGACGTCGCCACGGGGTCGAGTTCGGGCGTACGGCCTGCGGCTGCGGCCTCGCATGCGGACTGGAGGTCCGGCAGCAGGATCCGCCAGGACACCCCGTCCACCACCAGGTGGTGCACCACGAGGACCAACCGGCCCACACGGGCAGGCCCGGCATCCACCCACACCGCCTGCACCATCACTCCGGCCGACGGATCCAGCCGCCGAACCGCCTCACGCGCCGCCCGGCCCGCAACCTCGTCCAGATCACCGGCCGCCGCATCCCGCGCATCCACCCGGGTGACCAGCGCATCCGCCCCTGCGGAGCCCGACTCGCCGACGACCAAAGTGAACGCCTCGCCCACTCGCGCCCGCAGCACCGCATGCGTGTCCAGCACGACACCCAGACCGGCCGCCAGCACCTCCAGCCCCAACCCCGGCGGCGCTCCCACCACCGCCCACTGCGCGAACTCCGGAGCAGCGGCATGCTCCCCCAGCGCCCGCATCACCGGCGTCCACGGCACCACACCCACACCCGAGTCGGCCACGACACCACTGCCGTCTGCCACCTCGGCGATCGCCGCAAGCCCGGCCGGCGTCTCGTGCTCGAAGACGTCCTGCACCTTCAGCACCAGACCCGCACGCTGAACCCGCGCCACCAACTGCATCGACATGATCGAGTCGCCACCCAGCTCGAAGAAGCTGTCGTCGACCCCGACCCGCTCCAACCCCAACAACTCGGCGAACGCCGTGCACAAGAGCACCTCAGCCTCCGACCCCGGCTCCCGACCGGAGACCCGGCCCGCGAAATCCGGCGCCGGCAACGCCCCGCGATCCACCTTCCCGTGCCGCGTCACCGGCAAGACGTCCAGCACCACCACGACGGCCGGCACCAGGTACTCCGGCAGCACGCGGGCCACGTACTCCCGCACCTGCCGGCCGTCCACCTCCGCCCCATCGGGCACCACGTAACCGATCAGACGCCGCTCACTCGGCCGCTCCTGCGGAGCCGTCACCACGGCCTGGGCCACCGAGGGATGCGCGGCGAGGGCCGCCTCCACCTCGCCCAGCTCCACCCGGAACCCACGGATCTTCACCTGCGCATCCGCACGCCCGACAAAGACCAGCGCACCCTCGTCCGTCCACCGCACCAGGTCACCGGTCCGGTACATCCGCTCACCCGGCACAAACGGACACGCCACAAACCGCTCCGCCGACAGACCAGGCTGCGCCCAGTAACCCAGCGCCAGGCCCTCACCCGCCACATACAACTCACCGGCCACACCCGGCGGCACCGGCTGTAGAAAGGCATCCAGCACATACACCTGCCGGCACGGCAGCGGACGCCCGATGGGCAGTACGGAGCCCACGGCCTCGCCGGGCCGCCAGATCCGCCAGGTCGCGCAGAGCGTGGTCTCGGTGGGCCCGTACAAATGCCGGACCGTCACCTCCGGGCACGCCTCCCGCACCCGCGCCACCGACGCGGCAGGCACCACATCCCCGCCCGTCAGCACCTCACGCAACCCCGCAAAACACTCCGGCGCCTCCCCCGCCAGCACCCGGAACGACCCCGCCGTCACATGAACCGAACTCACGCCCTCGGCCGCAAAGGCCCGCACCTGCCCGGCATCCACCACACCCGGCCCGGCAAGCACCACCCTGGCGCCCGCAGCCAACGGCACCCACAACTCGAACAACGACACATCAAACGCATGCGGCGCATGCATCAACACCGCATCCCCCGCACCCACACACCACTCACGCTCACCCACCAACGCCGCCACACTCCCGTGCGGCACCGCCACACCCTTCGGCACCCCCGACGACCCCGACGTGTACATCACATACGCCACATCAGCCGGACCGACCCGAACCACGGACGGCTCTCCACAGGCGGCCAACTCGCCCACAACACCCGGCTCATCCACCACCACAACCCGCACACCAGCACCCTCCGGCACCAACGCACGCGTCGCCTCCGCACACACCACCGCCGCCGGAGCACAATCCCCCAACACCAGCGACACCCGCTCAGCGGGAGAACCCGCGTCCACCGGCACGTACGCCGCCCCGGCACGCCACACCCCCAACAGCGCCACGACCAAATCCACGGACCGCTCCATCACCACCGCGACCCGATCACCGCGCCGCACCCCCGCACGCCCCACCAGATACGAGGCCACACGACCCGACGCCGCCCACAACTCCCCATACGACAACGACCGGTCATCGCCCCCCATCACCGCAACCGCACCCGGCGCCACCCGCACCCGCTCCGCGATCAACTCCGGGACCAGCCCATCCGGAACCCCACCCGCGGTAGCCCCCCAGCCCTCCAGCACCAGACCCCGCTCGGGACCGGTCAGCACACCCAGCCGACCCACCGGCACCGACGGCTCCCCGACCACCTGCTCCAGAACTCGCGCCAGGACGCCGCCCAGTGCCTCGCCGAGTTGCTCGTCGATGCGGTCGGGGTGGTAGGTCACGTCCACGCGGAGGCGTTCGTCGGGGGCGATGCCGATGGACAGGGGGTAGTGGGTGGCCTGGCGGGCTTCCACGGTGGAGAAGGTGAGGGTGTCGGGGGCGGGCGACCGCCGGTCGGTGCGCGGGTAGTTCTCGTAGACGAGGAGCGTGTCGAAGGTCGCTCCGGGGCCGGCCGCGCTCTGGATGCTCGCGAGGCCGAGATGCTGATGCGGCATCAGGGACGTGTGATGTTGCTGGAGTTCGGCGAGCATCCGCAGCACCGGCTGCGTACCGTCCAGCCTCACCCGCACCGGGACGGTGTTGATGAACAGGCCGATCGCGGTGTCGGCGCCGGGCAGTTCCGGGGGGCGGCCCGCGACGGTCGCGCCGAAGACCACGTCCGTGCGGCCGGACAGGCGGGCCAGCACCAGCGCCCAGGCGCCCTGGACGACGGTGTTCAGGGTGAGGCCGTGGGTGCGTGCCAGGTCGGTGAGCGCGGTGGTCGTCTCCGGGGAGAGGTGGACGGACCGGCGCCTCGGCGCGGGCCGCTCACCGGCACCGTCGGGTGACGGGGGCATTGCCGTCGCCGTGGCGACGAGCGTGGGCTCCTCGGCGCCGGCGAGCTCGGTGCGCCATGCGGCTCGGGCAGCCTCCTTGTCCTGACGAGCCAGCCATGCCAGGTGCTCGCGGTACGACGTGACCGGCGCGAGGGACGACACGTCGCCGTTCGCCTCGTAGACCGTGGTGAGTTCGCCCAGCAGGACGGGCAGGGACCAGCCGTCGAGCAGGATGTGATGGCTGGTCAGGACGAGGCGGTGGCGGCCTGCTCCGAGACGTACCAGAAGGAGGCGCAGCAGCGGAGCCACCGCCGGGTCGATCCTTCGGGCCCGCTCGGCGCGCACGAGCCGGTCCAGTTCGGCGTGTGCGGCGGTGTCCGTGTGGTCCGAGAGGTCGGCCTCGGTCCAGGGCAGGGTGACCTTGCGCATGATGAGCTGCACGGCTTCGCCGGAGGCGCGCCGGTGGAAGCTCGCCCGGAGGGCGGGGTGGCGGGCGAGGAGAGCCTGCCACGAGGTCCGCAGCCGTGCGGCGTCCAGCGGGCCGTCGACGGACAGGACGGACTGCACGGTGTAGGTGTCGGGGCTGTCCCCGCCGTCGAGGTCTGCGTGGAACAACAGGCCTTCCTGCAGCGGTGACAGCGGCCATACCTCCGCGAGGGCTGATCCCTGCACGGGGGATCCCTGACCGGCGGTGGGAGCCTTCACAGTGACCGTCCTCCTTCGAGTCCTTCGACTCCTTCAAGTCCTTCGAGGCCGTCGCGTTCTGCGACTGGGTTGCGTTCTGCGAGACCCGCGTGTCCTTCGAGGCCGTGCAGCCCGTTCGGTGGCTCCGACAGCGTCGGGGGCCCGGTCAGTCGGGCGGCGATCGCCTCGAACTCCTCGACCTCGTCCTGTGCGAGGTCGACGAGTGTGAAGTCGGACGGGGTGTGTCCGCCCGCGGTGGGGTCGGTGGTGTGGCCGGCCAGGGCGGTGAGCAGGTCCAGCCAGGTGCGGCCGAGCCGGTCGGCCGTCGTATCGGCGAGGACCGCGGTGGGCCAGGTGAGCATGAGGGTGAGCTCGGGGCCGTCGGGGGTGTCGCGGACGGCCGCCGCGGCTTCGACGATGTGTGCCGCGGGCAGGTCGGGGGCGGCCGAGCCGCCGATCGGTGTCCGTCCCGCCAGCTGCCAGGGGGCCACGGCTCCCGTGCTGGGGGCAGTGGCGAAGCGACCCAGGTAGTTGAAGCCCACCTGGGGGCTGGGCAGCGCGGCCAGGATGGGGGCGGTCTCGGGGCCGAGATGGCGCAGCAGACCGTAGCCGAGTCCGTCGCCCGGTATCGCCCGCGCCTGCTCCTTGACGGTCTTCAGGAGTGCGCCGACGGCGGGGCCGCCGGCCAGGGCGTCGGCGAGATCGACGCGGGCGAGATCGAGGCGTACGGGGTGGACGCTGGTGAACCAGCCCACGGTGCGCAGCAGGTCCGCGCCGCCGAGGGAGTGGCGTCCGTGGCCTTCGACGTCGACGAGGACTACGCCGGTGTCGTCTCCGGAGTGCTGTGCGGGGCTTGCGGTCGCGCCCTCGCTCGTGTCGGCGGGGCGTCTGCGGACCAGGCGGACCGCGCCCGCCAGGGTCGACAGGAGCACCTCGTGGACGCCGCAGTGGAAGAGGAGGGGCGTCTCGCCGACCAGGGAGCGGGCCTGTGGTGCGGGTACCGTCCAGGTCGCGCGGCGCACGGTGGCGGCCGTGTCCCGGAGCGGGTCCAGGTTCCGCCTGCCCAAGGGGGGTTCCGCGTGGGCCACCACGGCGCCCCAGTCCTCCAGTTCGGCGGCGCGTTCCGGGTCGCTCGCCTGGCCGGCGAGCAGGCTGGCCCAGCGTCGGAACGACGTTCCGACCGGGTCGAGGGCGGGTTCGCGGCCGGCCGCGGCGGCCTCGCAGGCCGCCCGCAGATCGGGCACGAGGATCCGCCAGGACACTCCGTCGACGGCCAAGTGGTGCAGGGCCAGGACGAGTCGGCCGGTGCGCGCGGGCCCGGCGTCCAGCCACACCGCCCGCACCATCACGCCGGACGACGGATCCAGGCCGCCTGCCGCCTCGCGGGCGGCCCGGTCGGCGGCCTCGTCCAGGTCGGGTTCGGGGACCTGGGTCGCGTCGGTGACCGTGATCAGTTCGGCGGGGTCCACCGTGCCCCTGTCGCGCACGACGAGGCGCGTCGCCGGGCCGGTTCCTTCCGTCCGGGCGCGCAGCATGTCGTGGGTGTCGAGCAGGGCGCGCAGGCCCGCCGTGAGCGTCTCGGTGCCCAGTCGGGCCGGTGCGCCGAGGGTCACCCACTGGGCGAAGGCGCCGCCGGTGACCCGCTCGCCGAGGGCCCGCATCACCGGGGTCCACGGGACCTCGCCCACGCCGATGTCCCAGGCGGGCTCCGTGCCGGTGCCGAGGAGGGCGACGGGTGCGAGGTCCGCCGCCGTCGGGCGCTCGAAGACGTCCTGCGCGGTGAAGGACACCCCGGCTCCGCGCGCACGGCCGACCAGTTGCATGGAGGTGATGGAGTCGCCGCCGAGGCGGAAGAAGTTGTCGTCGGCGCCGACCCGTTCCAGGCCAAGCACCTCGGCGAACAGGGTGCAGAGGAGCTCCTCCGCCGCGCCCTCGGGAGCCCGTCCCACGGCGCGTTCGGCGAAGTCGGGGGCGGGCAGGGCCGGGAGGTCGGTCTTGCCGTTCGGGGTGACCGGCAAGGTGTCCAGCACCATGACCGCCGTCGGCACCATGTGCGCGGGCAGGATGCCGGCGACGGCCTCCCGGACCGACTCGCCGTCCAGGAGCCGCCGTTGGGGCGTCGCGGTGGCGGCGCCGTCCGCGGCCGGGGTGACGTAGCCGACCAGGCGCCGTTCGCCCCTGCCGTCCCGGCGCAGTGTCACCACCGCGCGGCCGACCCGGGGGTGTGCGGCGAGGGCCGCCTCGATCTCACCGGGTTCCACGCGGAAGCCGCGCACCTTGACCTGTGCGTCGGCGCGTCCCTCGTAGACGAGGTCTCCGGTCCTGGTGCGGCGCACGAGGTCGCCGGTGCGGTACATGCGCTCGCCGGGTGCGAACGGGCAGGCCACGAACCGCTGGGCGGTCAGGCCGGGCCGGTGCAGGTAGCCGCGGGCCAGACCCGCGCCGGCGAGATACAGCTCGCCGACCGTGTCGGGGCCCACCGGGTGCAGGAAGCCGTCCAGCACATGCGCGGCGGTGCGGTCGATCGGACGGCCCGTGGTGGGGCGGTCCTCGGCGTGCAGCGGGCGGCTCACCGTCGATGTGACCGCCGCTTCGGTGACGCCGTACTCGCTGTGCACGGCGCGGCCACTGACGGTCCAGCGGCGACGCAGGTCGTCGGGCGCGGTCTCGCCGCCGATGATCAGCACGCGCAGTGCGGGCAGGTGCCGGGGCGGGAGTTGCGCGAGCATCGTCGGAGTCATCGCCGCGTGGGTGACGCCGGCGGCGCGCATCAGGCGGACGAGGTCCTCTCCGCTCGCGTGCCGCCGTACGGGCGGGGCGAGCACGAGGCGTCCGCCAGCGCACAGCACCGGCCAGATGTCCGCCATCGACACGTCGAAGCTGGGCGAGACGAGTTGCAGGACCCTGCCGGACGCGTCCAGTGCGTAGCGCCGCGCGTGGTCGGTGACGAGGTTGCGCAGGGCGCCGTGCGGGACGAGGACGCCCTTGGGGGTTCCGGTCGAACCGGACGTGTGGATGGCGTAGGCGGCGTGCGCGGCCCGCAGCGGCGTGCGACGGTCCCGGTCGGTGACGGGTCCGCCGTCGTACCCGGCGATCTGCCGGGCCGTGGCGGGATCGTCCACGACCACGACATGGCCGGCGTTTTCCGGTGGTACGGCGTCGCATGTCGCGCGCGTGCACACCACGACCGGCGGGGCGACGTCGTCGAGCATCAGGCGCAGCCGCGCCGGGGGGTGGCCGGGGTCGAGCGGTACGTGGACGCCGCCCGCCAGTGACACGGCCAGCAGCGCCACGACCTGCTCGACGGAGCGGTCTGCCAGCACGGCGACCCGGCGCTCCGGCCCTACGCCCTCGCCGATGAGGTACCGGGCGAGGCGGGCCGACCCGGCGGCCAGTTCGGCGTAGGTGACGGTCCGTCCGTCCGCCTCCAGGGCCACGTCGGTGGCCGCTTCGACGGACCGGCGTGTGAAGGCGTCGGGCACGAGGACGTCGTCGTGGGTGCCGGACGGGCCGGTCTCCGCAGCGGCACGAGCGCGCGCGACGGCGAGTGCGCGCTCGCCGGTGCCGAGCACGGACACCCGCCCCAGCGGCTGCGCCGGGTCGGCCGTCATCTGCTCCAGGACCCGGGTGAGCCAGCGGACCAGTTCGGCGACGCGTTCGGGCGCGATGACGTCCGGGCGGCCGACGAGGTGTCCGCGCAACCGCTCGTCGGGTACGACGATCAGCGCCAGCGGGTAGTGGCCGCGGTCCTCCGGCTCCCCGACGGGCCGCATGCTGAGCGCGGGCCCATCGGCGGCGGGCGCGGCCTGCGCCTCGGGCAGGTTCTCGAACACGACGAGGGTGTCGAAGACCGCACCGTCGCCGGCGGTCCCGCGGATCTCCTTCAGGCCCAGGTGCTGATGCGGCATCAGGGCGGCGTGACGTTTGTGCAGTTCGGTCAGCAGCGCGGCGACCGGCCGGTCCGGCGCCAGGGCGGCGCGCACGGGCAGGGTGTTGATGAACGGCCCGACGATCGACTCGATACCCGGCAGATCGGCATGCCGGCCGGCCACCGTCGTACCGAAGACGACGTCCGTGCGCCCCACGAGCCGGGCGAGGACGAGGGCCCACGCGGCCTGCACCACGGTGTTGACCGTCACACCGTTGTCCCGCGCCAACCTGCCGACCGCGTACGTGAGTTCGTCACCGAACTCGAACCGCACCGGACGCGGCACGACCGGCGCTCGCACCTCCTCCTCGGGCACCACCAGCGTGGGCTCCCCGGCCCCCGCGAGCGCCGACTGCCACGCGCGGTGTGCCGACTCCCGGTCCTGCCGGGCCAGCCAGGCCAGGTAGTCGCGGTAGGAGGACGTGGCGGGCAGCGTCCGCCCGTCGCCGCCGGCGGCGTACACCTCGGCCAGCTCGCCGAAGACGACCGCCATCGACCAGCCGTCGAGGAGGGTGTGATGGCTGGTGATGACCAGGCGGTGACGGTGTTCGCCGAGCCGGATCAGGAGCAGCCGCAGCAGCGGGGGCGTCGCGAGGCCGAACCGTTCGGCCTTCTCGGCCTCGGCGAGCCGTGCGGCCTCGGCTGCGGCCGCGGGGGCCGGCAACTCCGATACGTCGGCGCCGCGCCAGGGCAGCGGCACGTCCCGCGCGATGACCAGCACCTGCTCGCCGGAGGCACGCCGTCCGAAGGAGGCGCGCAGTACGGCGTGGCGGTCGATGAGGGTCTTCCACGAGGCGCGCAGTCGCGCCACGTCCAGGGGTCCGTCGAGGGCCAGGACGCGCTGGCTGGCGTACACGTCGGGGCTGTCGTGGTCGAACGTCGCGTGGAAGAGCATGCCTTGCTGGAGCGGGGAGAGCGGCCAGACGTCGACGAGTCCGGGGTGTTCGGCGCCCAGCCGGGCGAGTTCGTCCGGGGTCAGGTCCGTCACGAGGGGCTCGGTGTCCGCGGCGCCTGGGGTGCCGGTCTCGTCGGGGCCGGTCGGCCGGGCCGCTTCGGTGAATGTGGCCACGGCCGCCAGGGCCGCCGGGGTCTCGTTCTCGAACACGTCCTGCGCGGTGCACAGCACGCCCGCTCGGCGTGCCTGCGCGGCCAGTTGCATCGCCATGATCGAGTCGCCGCCCAGCTTGAAGAAGCTGTCGTCGGCGCCGACCTCGTTCAGCTGCAGTACGGCTGCGAACAGCTCGCACAACGCCGCCTCGGCCGGTGTCCGGGGGGCACGCCCGGTGACCTTGCCCGCGAAGTCCGGTGCGGGCAGGGCCGCGCGGTCGACCTTGCCGTTGCGGGTGACGGGCAGCGTGTCCAGGGCGCACACCGCCGCCGGCACCATGGGTTCGGGCAGCAGTCCGGCCACGTGGGCGCGCACGGCGTCGGGTTCCACGCCGTCCGGGCCGGCGGGGACGACGTATCCGACGAGACGGCGTTCACCCGGGGTGTCCTCCCGGACGGTGACCACGGCCTGGGCCACCGACGGATGCGCGGCGAGGGCCGCCTCCACCTCGCCCGGCTCCACCCGGAACCCACGGATCTTCACCTGGGCGTCCACGCGGCCGACGAAGAGCAGCGCACCCTCATCCGTCCACCGCACCAGGTCGCCCGTCCGGTACATGCGCTCACCCGGGACGAACGGGCACGCGACGAACCGCTCCGCCGAGAGGCCGGGTTGCGCCCAGTACCCGAGCGCGAGGCCGGCCCCGGCGACGTACAACTCACCGACCAGGCCGTGCTCCACGGGCCGCAGGAAGGCGTCGAGCACGAAGGTGTGCCGCCCGGGCAGGGCGCGCCCCATCGGCAGCACGGGGGCTGTCGTCCCGCCCGGCCGGATCAGGTGCCAGGTCGCGCAGAGGGTGGCCTCGGTCGGGCCGTACAGATGGCGGACGGTCACCTCGGGGCAGGCCTCGCGCACCCGGGCGACCGAGGTGGCGGGCACCACGTCTCCGCCGGTCAGCACCTCGCGCAGGCCGGTGAGGCTGTCCGGTTCCTGGTCCGCGAGGACCCGGAAGGTGCCCGCCGTCAGATGCAGCCGGGTGACGCCCGCGGCCACATGTGCGCGCACGCGCTGTGCGTCGACGGGCCCCGGTTCGGCGACGACCACCCGGGCGCCCGCGGCGAGCGGGACCCACACCTCGTACAGGGAGGCGTCGAAGGCGTGCGGTGCGTGCATCAGCACCGTGTCGTCGGGGCCCACCCGCCACTCGCGCTCGCCGGCCAGCGCGGCCACGGCGGTGTGCGGGACGGCCACGCCCTTCGGGGCGCCCGTCGAGCCCGAGGTGTACATCACGTAGGCCACGTCGTGCGGACCGGCCGGGGTGCAGGGGGCATCGGCGCCGTCACCGGCGGCCGGCTCCCCCTTCCTGCCCGGGCCGTCGAGCATCACCACCCGGGCACCGCTCTCCGGCACCGTCGCACGCGTCGTCCCGGCGCACACCACCACGGACGGGGCGCAGTCGAAGAGGACCCGCGCCACCCGCTCGGCCGGATGGCCGGGGTCCACGGGGACGTAGGCGGCCCCGGTCCGCCACACCCCGAGCAGCGCCACCACCAGGTCCGCGGACCGCTCCAGCACCACCGCGACCCGGTCGCCACGGCCCACGCCCGCGCCCACCAGACGCCGGGCGACCTGCCCGGCCCGCCGCCACATCTCGCCGTACGTCACAGAGCCGGTGCCATCGGTGAGCGCCACCGCGTCGGGGCGGCGCAGCGCCTGACCGGCGATCAGCTCCGGCAGCAGGGGTGTCCGGGCCGGCTCGGGCGGCGCGGCGGCGACCGAGGCGGGGCCTGCGGCGGTGCCGGGACGAACGCCGGTGGCGGCGTCGATCCTGCCGATCGGCGCGGCCGGGTCCGCCAGCAGGCGTTCCAGGAAGTGCACCAGGGAGCGGTGGCTGCCCCGCACCCAGTCCTGGTCGTACTGCGCGGGGTTGGCCTCCAGGGAGACGGCCATGCCCCGGTCGTCCGACCAGCCGCTCACCACCACGCTCAGCTCCTCGACGCGGCGGTTCGACAGGTCCCGGACGATGCCCCGGCAGTCGCCGAAGCGGAGGTTCGCCCCGAGGGGCAGGATGTTGACGAAGGGGCCGAAGTGCCAGCGGCCGCCGTCCGGCCAGGACAGTTCGCGGCGCAGTCGCTCGCCGCGATACCGCTGGTGCCTGAGCAGACCGGCGGTTTCGGGCCCGGCCGCGCGGGCCAGGTCGTCGAGGCTCATGGCCGGGGTGGCGCGCAGCCGGAAGGGCAGGACGTTCGCCATGGTGCACGGGGTGCGCCGCGCAAGTCCCGTGAGGCGGGCGGCGACCGGCAGGCTCAGTACGGCCTCGTCGGCGCCCGTCATCCGGCAGCCGAACGCCCCGACGGCGGCGACGACCAGCCGGGGCCAGCTCACCTTGGCGCGGGCCGCGGTCTCGTGCAGGGCGCGCACTGAGGGCGGCGGAAGGTGGCCCGTGGCCAGTACGGCGCCGTCGGGAGCGGTGGGGCGGTGGCCCGGGATGGCGGTGAGCTCGGGCCGGTCGCCGAAGTGGTCGTGCCAGTAGCGGCGGTCCCGCACGTACTCCTCGGAGCCGCGGTAGGCCGACTCCTGCTCCAGCAGCTCCCGCAGCGGCGCGTGGCCCGCGGGGCGGGGCGGGTCCGCGTGGAGGGCCGCCGTGTACAGCTCGGCGACGCGGCGGGCCATCAGCGAGCAGCCGAAGCCGTCCATCAGCAGATGGTTGTAGCGCTGGTACCACACGTGCCGGTCGGGCCCGAGGGTGAGCAGGGCGTACGCGAACAGGCCGCCGTCGGCGGACCTTGCCGTCCGGTGCAGCTCCGCGCCCATCCATGCCTCGGCCGCGGCCCACGGGTCGTCGTGACCGGTGAGGTCGACCGCCGTCAGGCTGAACTGCGCTGCCGGGACGACGAGTTGGGATACGCCTCCACCGGGTTCCTCCACGAACCGCACATGCAGGATCTCCGTCTCTTCGACAGTCAGGCGCAGCGCGTTCTCGAAGGCTCCGGTGTCCAGCGGCCCGAGGATCTCGACGTGCTGGCCGATGGTGTAGAAGCCGCGCGAGCTCTCGATGCGCTGGGCCAGCCAGATCCCCTCCTGGCTCTCGGACAGGGGCAGGGTGGAATCCGCTTCGCTGCTCATCGCTCTCCCTTCAGCGGGCGCGGCGGTGCGTGTCTGGTGGGTGTGCGTGGACCGACGGCGTCCCGTCGGCCCGGTGGCGCTCGGCCGGCGGTTTGCCGGCGCCCCGAAGGGTCGTGGGGCTGTGTCAAAGTGCGGCTTCGCCGCGCGGGCGCGACCAGCCACGACGGTGCCGCAGACGATCGACGACTCAACGCGGCACTTCGCGCGGAGCGCTCAGGGCTCGTCCGGCTCACCGCGGCGGCGCACCTTGTACTCGCCGCCTCCCGGTGGCATGCCGCCGCCGAGTGAGAGGCCGTCGCCCCCGGCCATCTGCCCCGCACCGGGCATCGGCCCCGTGCCGAGCATCGGACCGCCGCCCAGGACCGGGCCGTCCCCGAGGGACATGACCTGTGGCCGCGCGTGGAACCCGTTGTGTCCTTCGGGGCCTTCGACCCCGGGCTGCGGTCCCGCGCCGTTGGCGTCGGCGGCCGGCCGGTCGAACTGGGTGCGGTACAGCTCCGCGTACAGTTCCCCGGCCGCCAGGAGCTCCTCGTGCGTGCCGCGTTCGCGAATCCGGCCCCCGTCGATGACGAGGATCTGGTCGGCCTCGCGGATCGTGGACAGGCGGTGCGCGATGACCAGGGAGGTCCGGTCACGCAGGGCGGTGGTCAGCGCCCGCTGCACAGCCGCCTCCGACTCGGAGTCCAGATGGGCGGTGGCCTCGTCGAGGATGACGACGGACGGGGCCTTGAGTATGAGCCTGGCCAGGGCGAGCCGTTGCTTCTCGCCGCCCGACAGACGGTAGCCGCGGTCGCCGACGACGGTGTCGAGGCCGCTGGGCAGCGAGCGGATCAACTCCCCTATCCGGGCCGCGTCACAGGCCTGCATGAGATCGCGTTCGGTGGCCTCGGGACGGGCGTACGACAGGTTCGCGCGGATGGTGTCGTGGTAGAAGTGCGCGTCCTGGGTGACCACGCCGACGGTGTCGCGCAGTGAGTCGAGGGTGACGTCGCGCAGGTCGTGGCCGTCCATGCGGACGCTGCCGGAGGTGGGGTCGTAGAGGCGGGACACCAGGTGCGTCATGGAAGTCTTGCCGCCGCCCGACGGCCCGACGAGTGCGGTGAGCTGCCCGGACGGCAGCTCGAAGGACAGCTCGTGCAGCACCTGCGGGTTCTTCCTCGAACGGTCCCCCGGGGACTGCGTGTTGGCTTCCAGTGAGGCCAGGGAGACCTCGCCGGCGCTCGGGTAGCGGAAGGACACCTGGTCGAACTCGATGCGCGGGGCGGGGCCGGTCCCCGGCGACGGCAGGGGGGTGGCGGCGGGCTTCTCCTCGATGAGCGGCTTGAGGTCGAGGAGTTCGAAGAGGCGGTCGAAGCTGACCAGTGCGGTCAGGGCGTTCGCCTGCATGCCCGACAACTGGGTGATGGGGCCGTACAGCCGGCCGAGGAGTACCGCGAGGGCGACCAGGGTGCCGATCCGGAACACGTCGTCCAGCACGAGGGCGCCGCCGGCTCCGTACACCAGCGCCGTCGCGAGCGCGGCGAGCAGGCCCATGGAGATGAACGACAGCCGGCTGAACACGGTCCACTTCACACCGACGTCGCGCACCTTGCCGGCGCGTGCCGAGAAGGCGGCGGCCTCCGCCTTCGGACGGCCGTACAGCTTGGCGAGCATCGCGCCGCTCACGTTGAACCGCTCCTGGACGACGCCGGCCAACTCGGCGTTGGACTGCATCTGTTCCCTGGAGTAGCGCTGGAGGCGCCGGCCGACGTAGATGCCCGGCACGACGAAGAGCGGGAGCAGGGCCACGGCGATCAGGCTGATGAGCCAGGACAGGTAGAACATCTCGGCGAGGACCAGCAGGACGGTCAGCACACCGGTCGCCGAGGTCAGCAGCAGCCCCAGGGCCTGCTGGGCCAGCATGACGTCCGCGTTGAGCCTGCTGGTGAGCAGCCCGGTCTGGGTGCGGGTGAAGAACGCCATGGGCTGACGCTGGACGTGGGTGAAGGTCTGGACGCGCAGATCGTGGCTGACCCCCTGGCCGATACGGCCGGAGAAATAGCTCTGCCCGAGCTGCATCACCGCGTCGACCACGGCGAGTCCGGCCGCGGTGAGGGCCAGGGCGATGACGAGCCCCAGGTCGTCCTTGAGGATTCCCTCGTCGATGATCTCCTTCAGCAGCAGCGGCGTCGCCACGATGGCGAGCGAGTCGACCGCGGTGGTGAGCAGCAGGAAGAGCAGGGAGCGCCGGTGCGGCCGCATATAGGTCAGTGCGCGGCGCAGCGTGCCGGGCCGCAGGGACTGCCTCTTGTGCGCGGTGTCGGACGAGTTCGGGTCTCCGACGGTGATTCCACCAGGACCTTGGCTGATTAACACGCGACGGAAACCTCCTGGGATATGTAATTCCATCGGCTTCACACGTATCGGGACACTACCGTTCTGCATTTTCGCCGACCAGGCCCGCCGGTGGGCAATTCAAGGGCTGGGCAGGAAACAGAAAAAGGGCATGCCCAAGCACCCGGAACTGGGGTGTCCCGGGTGCGTGAACTCTCCGGAAAGAGCCGGTTAAAAGGGTCGGGGCCGGGCCGTGAAGGTTTTACCGTCAGGGCCACGCTGCACGGCTCCACTGTCCGACCGTGCGAATTGGGCAGTTGGACGCCCATGCCGTTGCTATGCCGTCTCGGCGACCTTCCGCTGTACCCGCTCCGCGAACTCCGCCCACATCTCCGCGCATTCCTTGGCGAGATGGGCGACGACGCCGCCGCAGTGCGGCGGGACCCGGTCGACGATCCGCTCCCACTCCTCCGTGTCGAGGGTGTGCAGGTTCAGCAGCCGCAGCAGGGTGCGTCCGGTGTCGCTGAACCGCAGCGCCGGGTCCGCCTTCAGCCGTTCCACGAGCGCGGCCCGGTCCTGGGCCGAGGCGCGCGCGGACACGCCGACGGGCGCGAGTGGCGCACGGTTCGCGTCCTCCCCTCGCTGCGACTGCCTTCGGCCCTGCGGCTGCGGGTCCTCTCCGCGCATCATGCGGTTGCGTACGTCGCGGACGGTCTCGGGCGAGATGCAAGCGGCCCGGGCCACCTGACGCAGCGACAGGCTCGGGTTCTCGGCGATGATCTCGCTGGCCAGCCTGCGGCCCTCGGCGCCGCTGACCGGACGCACCCGGCCGTCCTGGCCGATCCTGCTCGTGCGCTGCGCCCCGTCGTCCTGCGCCCGCCGGCGGATGTCGGCCACCGTGCCCGGCGCGATGCCGGTGACGGAGGCGATCATGCGATCCGACCACTGCGGATGCGTGCTGATGATCCGGCCCGCGGCGCGTTTGCGGTCCGCCGTCGTCAGCGGCAGTCCGTGGGCGATGTTGGACTCCACGGCCAGCACGAAGGCGTCGGCGGCGTCGCCGTCGAAGAATCTGGCCGCGATCTTGCTCTGGCCGCGGGACTGCGCGGCGCGTACTCGGTGCACCCCGTCGATGACCCGCATCGTCGGGCGGTGCACGGTGATCGGGGGCAGCGGTGTCTGTACCGCCGCCAGGGCTTCCACATGTGCCTGATCGGCTCCGGAGAGCCTTGGCGAGTCGCCCGTGGACAAAGAACTGATCTCGACTTCGACGACGATGAGCTGATCAATGCGCGGGTGGCCAGGTATAGCCAACTCAATTCCCCCTAGCGACTCGGCCCCGCTCCTCGCACATACGGAGGGAACCCGTCATTCCCGCCGTCGCAGGCCACGCCGAATCCGTGGCAGAACGTTTCACCGAGTCTCTGAATCCTGCTCGTGCCCATTGCCACTTACCGGTTCGCAAGGCGACCTTAACAACGACTTTCCGGGCTTGGACACCCCTACCCACCCCTACGGGGCCATTCCCGTCCGCCCCCTACCGGGGTGATTACCGTCCGGTCGTCGTCACGCCCGGGCGAGGGCGGGGGCCGTGGTGTCCTTCCGTACCGGGAAGGCGACTTCGACGACCAGTCCGCCGCCCGGTCGTGCGCGGGCGGTGAGCACGGCGTCGTGGGCGGTGGCGATGGTGCGGACGATGGACAGACCCAGCCCGTGATGGCCCCCGCCGGCGGTGCGGCCCAGCCGCTGGAAGGGCTCGAAGAGCCGCTCGACCTGGTCCGGCGGGACCTCGGGCCCCGTGTTGGCGACCCGCACCACCGCGTGCCGGCCCCTGGTGACCGTGGTGATCTGCACATGTCCGCCGGGGACGTTGTAGTCCACGGCGTTGTCGACGAGGTTGGCCACCAGCCGCTGCACGAGTGCGGCATCACCGGTCACGGGGGCGGGCGCCGTCCTGATCCGCACGTCGAGGTCGCGCTGTTCGGCGTCGGGGCGCGGGATGCCGACCGCCTGCTCGGCTGCGTCGGCGAGGTCGACGGCCTCCCGGCGATCGAGGCCGCGCTCACTGCTGGACAGGGTGAGCAGCGACTCCAGCAGACGCGCCTGCTGCTGACTGCTCGCCAGCAGGCGCTCCATGTTCGAGCGGTACGACTCCACGGTGGCGTCGCGGTCCATGAGCGACTCCTCCACCAGCGCATGCTCCAGGGTCAGCGGTGTGCGCAGCTCGTGCGCGGCGTTGGCGACGAAGCGCCGGTGGGAGTCGAGGGCGACCTCCAGGCGGCCGAGGAGCCCGTCGACGGTGTCGGCGAGGTCCTTCAGCTCGTCGGCGGGCCCGACCACGGCGAGGCGCTCGTGCACATTGCGCGCGGAGATACGGCGGATGGTGCCGGTCATCGTGCGCAGCGGACGCAGCACCCGCCCGGCCACCAGCCAGCCGAGCACGATCGAGATCACCGCCATGATGGCGAGCGCGATGGCCGCCTGCACCAGCAGGTTCTCCAGCCCCTCCTGGTGCTGGCGGTAGGCGTGTTCCCGCAGGTTCCCCATGCCGGCGTCCAGGTTGGGCGGGGCGCCGTCCGTCAGGCCGACGGAGGCGCCGGAGTCGGGGCCGCGGGTCAGCCGGGACACGTCGCCGCCCTCCCTGCCGACGATGACGTTCGACGAGGCGTGTGTGACGAGCAGGTAGGTGATGGCGAGCAGCACCGCACCGGAGACGACGAAGAGCACGCCGTACAGCAGGGTGAGGCGCATCCTGACCCGGCGGGGCGTCAGCCGGCGTACGGCGGCGGCGAGGAGGCGGGCGGCGCCGGCGAGCGGCGGGGCGGTGGGCTTGGGACGTCGCATGGTGCCTCAGATCCGGTAGCCGCCGCGGGGGACGGTCTCGATCAGCGGCGGTTCGCCGAGCTTGGGGCGCAGCCGGTTGATGGTCGCCTTGACGGTGGTGGTGAACGGGTCGGTGGCCTCGTCCCACACCCGTTCCAGCAGTTCCTCCGCCGACACCACCCTCCCCTGGGCCGCGAGCAGGTACTCCAGGACGGCGAGTTCCTTCGGGGTGAGCGCGAGACGCCGTGCGGCGCGGGTCGCGATCCGTCGGGCCGGGTCGAGGCGCAGATCGCCGTGGACGAGGACCGGCGGCACGGCCGGCTGGGAGCGGCGGCCCAGCGCGCGGATGCGGGCGACGAGTTCGGCGTAGGCGAAGGGCTTGGGCAGGTAGTCGTCCGCGCCGAGGCTCAGGCCCTCGACCCGGTCGGCGATGGTGCTGGACGCGGTCAGCATCAGCACCCGGGCGTGCACGGGCTGGTCGGCGAGCCGGCTGCACACCTCGTCGCCGTGTACGCCGGGCAGGTCCCGGTCGAGGACGACGACGTCGTAGTCGACGACCGACGTGCGCTCCAGCGCGTCCGCGCCGTCGTAGGTGACGTCCACCGCCATGCCCTCGCGGCGCAGCACCCGCGCCACGGACTGGGCGAGTTCGGCGTGGTCCTCGACCACCAGCACCCTCATCGACACTCCTCGCGTCCGGCCGGGCCCGGCGGCCCCCCTCAGGGCCTGTGAACAGACTCTGATCACGCCGCACGAGACTGCCCGATCCCCCGTCACGCACCGGTCACAACCCGCCGGGCGCAGATCGCAGCGTACCGGCGCGAACCGCCCGTCCACAGGCCCGGATCAGGGCAGATCGATCCCCGGCCGGAGTCCCGCGCACCGGCTGTCGTGCCCCGCCGACTCCTGTGACCCGGACGAGCTTTCGGACCGCGCTGTGACCGCCCGCCCCGTAGAACAACCGGAGCGGAACCGACCGTAACGCCCGCCCGGCAGGCAGGCAGGCAGTGGTGACCTCGCGCAGGGAGTTGTGACCTCGCCGATGACCGAAGGACTCCTCTTCTCGGACCTCTCACGCCGGGTGGCGCTCCGCGCGGTGACGGTCTTTCGGGCCCTGATCGGGGTCCGGGGCGGAGGCGATCTTGGCCATCAGGTCGGTGCGGCGCTGGACGTCCAGTTTTCGGTACGCGCGCGTGAGGTGCTGTTCGACGGTGCTCACCGTGATGAACAGCTTGGCGGCGATCTCCCTGTTGGTCAGTCCCCGGGCGGCGAGCGTCGCCACGCGCAGCTCCGCGTCGCTGAGTTCGACGGGGTGCTGCCGGGTCCGGGGCGTGCCCGCGCCGTCCTGCACGGCGGGCGTGCCGGTGGGGGAAGGCGGCGCCTCAGGAACCGGTACGCCGCACTCGCCGGCCAGCTGGCGCGCTCTGCGGGCGAGGGCGCGGGCCTGCCCGGGGTCGCCGAGTTCGCGGTGGGCGCGCGCCAACTCTCCCGTCGCCCGGACGAGTTCGAGCCGGTGCCCGGTCTCCCGCAGGATCTCGACGGCCTCCCCCAGCAGCGGCAGGCGGCGCGCCGGGGCGAGGGTGCGGGCGAGGACTCTCAGCGACACCCCGCGCGTCCATGCGGCGCCGGGGCCGACCAGTGCGAGCTGTTCCTCCGCCAGGGCGCGGGCGCGCCGTTCGTCGCCGAGCGCCAGGTGGGCCAGGGCGGCGTCGGTGCGCCAGGGCACCAGGGCCGGCAGATCGAGGCCCCAGCCGGTCATGGTGTCGCCGCAGGCACGGAAGTCGTCGAGCGCCGCGTAGGGGCGTCCGACCGCGAGGTAGTAGCAGCCGCGCGCCCACAGGTAGAGCAGTCCGTCGGGGGTCTGGAACGCCGCCTCGGTGACCGGCACGCTGAGCTGGTCGGCCGCCTCGCCGAGCCGGCCCATCGCGGTGTTCACGTAGACGGCGACCGCGACGAGCGACGCGAGGGCGACACCCCAGCCCTCGGCGGGTACCAGGACGTTCGCCGTGCGCGCGGACTCCTCGGCGGCGGTCAGCCCGCCCAGGCGCACCTCTATCCGGGCCTTGACGGACGCGAACCGGGCCTGCCACATGGGGGCGCCGCGCTCGGCGGCCTCCTTCAGGAGCGTCTCGCACCAGTACGCCGCCTCGTCGAGGTGGTCGGCGAGCACGAGCGAGTCCAGGGTGGTGACCAGCGAGGGGACCGTGTGGTCGTCGAGGCGGGTGCCCTGGAGGATCTGTTCCGCGCGGACCACGACGTCGTCTCTGGTGGGGTCGAACGCCGCCTGCGCCAGGGTGGCCACCCGGTCATGGACGCTGCGTGGAGAGGGGACCACCCGACGCACCGTACTGCCTGGGTCGGCCCGTTCGGCCCGTTCGGCCCGGCGGGAGCGGGGCAGCCCGGGGTATGTGCGGGCCATCCACAGCCGGATGTCGTCGAGCCGGTGGCGCAGTCCCGTGCCCGCGGTGCCGCGCTGGGCGGCGTGCAGGACGGCGAGCGCCTGGTCGACCTGGCCGAACCACAGGAGATGGCCGGCCAGTTCGGCGCTGTGCCGGTGCCCGAGGCGGCCCGCGAGGGCGGCGGTCGTCAGCTCGGGCAGGTAGCGGGTGCCGATGGCCGGGTTGACCCGCCAGGCGGCCCGGGTCAGCGCGGCCCTGATGTCCAGGGCCCGCCCCTCGTCGGTGCACAGGTCACGGGCGGCACGCAGACAGGACAGCGCCAGGGCGACGTCGTCGTCGGCCAGCGCCCGGTCGGCCGCCTCCAGCAGGGTCGGCAGCGCCCATACGTCGTCGACGCGCTCGGCGAGCATCAGATGCCGGGCGACCACGGTCGCGGACCTGCCGTGCTCGTGCAGCACCGTGGCGACGCGGGCCTCCAGGCGGGCCCGGTCCGCGGGCTCCATGCCGCGCAGCACCGCGCAGCGGCCCGCCTCGTGCCGGAACCAGCCGGTGCCGAGCAGCCCGCTGGTGCCGAGGGCGGAGAGGCCTCGGTGCACCGACTCGCGGCCGGTGCCGAGGACTTCGGCCAGTTCGGCGGGCGCGGCCTGCGGACCGAGGGCGGCGAGCGCCCGGGCGATGTCGCGCAGCGCGGGGGCGCCGCGGTAGAGGCACGCCGTGACGGCACGCTCGTAGGACTCGCCCGGCACGCACGCGTCGAGTTCGTGCAGGTCGCCGTCGGCGAGCGAGGCGGCCGTGTCCTCCAGGAGCGCCTTCGTCAGCAGGGGGTTGCCGCCACCGGTCCGGTGCAGATGTGCGACGAGCGCGCGCGACCGCCACCGTTCCCCGCCATGCGCACCGATCATGTCGCCGACACCGCGCCGGGTCAGCGGACCGAGGCGGATATTTCTACAGCCCGGAAGACGGAGAAAATCAACCTGGACCCGAGTGCTGTCGGATAACCCGCCGCCACTCTCCGCGAGGATCATGAGAATGCGTTTTCCAGTCAGCCTGCGAGCCAGATAGAACAGGCATTCAATCGAATATGGATCTACGTGATGCGCATCATCGACGATGAGCATCACGGGTTTTTCCTTTGCCTTTTCGAGGACAATCCCGCACAGTTCCGTTACCACCACCGAGGGAAGCGCGGCGCCGTCCGGCGACCGCGCGGCGCCGACGACACCCTCGTGCGGCACCCCCATCCCGAGCAGCAGCTGCCCCATCACCCCAAGGGGCATGTCGCGCTCCGCGTCCGACGCCGTGGCCTGCAACAACAGTGCTCCAGCGGCAGTCGCCCGCTCTTCGAAGGCGCGGAGCAGCGCCGTCTTCCCGCTCGCCACCGCACCACTCACCCACAGCACGCCGCCGTGCCCGGTCATGGCCGCGCCGAGCATGCCCTCCATGATCGAAAGTTCTTTTTCCCGCTCCACCAAGTTCATGAGCCGACTTGTCCCCCAGTCTCGACGGCTGATTCTCGCGCGGCACGGGCAGCCGATCAGACGCAGCCTTTCGGACGAGACCACCCATCCCTGTGAATATTCTCCCACAAGCAAAAATCAACTACCAGCCCGATTCGCCGCAGGGACTTCCCGGCAACACTTAATTCACGCCATTCACCGCATGAGCGGACCAATTTATTCCGCATTGAATGATGTCCATTGCGCGGTTTTCAGATGGCTGAAATCAATGCGGATCGGGAAGGCCTGCGGGGGAAATCCGGCTGACCTGCCACGCTCGCGCCCCCAGGGGCTCCCCAAGGGCTCGGGGGCGATCACGCGGCCGCCGCGGGCGCATTACCGACACTGGTATAGACCACCGAGGCGAAAGTTTTCCGTCAGGTTTCGGTCAGCGTGGGACATGACGGAAGACGCCCCGAAGCCTGGTATCGGCTTCGGGGCGTCGATCGAGGTGAGGCGGCGGTCAGGTCACGCCACGGGGGTTCCGGGGCCCTTGCCGGGCTCCTCGGCCCAGGTACGCAGTCTGGCCACGAGCGTCGTCAGCCGCTCGTCACCGGGCGGTACGTCGATGGAGAACAGGGCCTCGTACGGCCGGTCGTCGTCCCCGCCCCACCGTACGACGCCGGCGCACTCGGCGAGGATGTCGCGGACCACCAGGAGCTGGGTCGGGAAGAACCCTCCCTGCGCGCCGGGCGGGTAGGAGCCGGGCCGGATCGCGACAGCCGTACCGGAGGCCTGGTTGCCCTCCGCCCGGTCCAGCCGCACCCGGGACGGTGCGCGCCAGCCGGTCAGGTCTCCGGCGCGCAGCTCGTCGATCTCGTAGTGGAAGCGCCGCACGACATGCACCAGGACGCTCTCCACGTCGCCGAGGCGTACGTCCAGGTCGCAGGGGGTGCCCTGCGCCCGGCGCGTCCACACCGTGGAGACGTCGTTCGCCCGCTCCTCCAGCTCCCAGCCGTTGGGAGAGGTCGGCCGTCCGGGTGCGGTGTCGGACCCGGGTCTCCGCGCGGCCGACGCAGCCGTGGGCAGAGCCAGCGGGGAGGCGCCCGCCAGAACCAGGGTGCCGAGGGCGGTGGTGCGCCTGACGACATCGCGTCGGGTCATTCCTGCCATGCCGGTTGTCACAGTCGTCGTCCCCTTCACTGATTGCGGGAGAGCCGGTAGTACTTCTCCAGCACCCGGTACAGGCCCATGAGTTGACGGCCGTACTCCAGGGCGGGCTCGTTCGGCTTGCCGTCCACCGTGAGGGGGCCGTTGTAGCGGGCGAGGATCTGCTCGGAGTCGGCCTCGCTGGTGTCCGGTGCCGGTCGGGGCCGGCTGATCTGGTGGGCGTTGTAGATCGTCAGGTAGGACGCCGTCTTGATGTTGTAGATCGCGTCCTCGTTCAGCTGGGTCCACACCGATCCCAGGTCCCGGCCCCGGTCCAGGATCGGGCCGTTGATGATGCCCTCCCGGACGCAGTGGTTCCTGGCCTCGATCGCCACCCAGGCGAAGATCTGGCCCCAGCCGGTGCTGCAGTCGTCCTTCACACCTGTCTTGACGGCCGTGTCGGCGGCGAAGTCCAGCGGGTTGAGCTTGCGCAGCTCCCACAGCACCGGAGCCTGGATCAGGGCCTTGCGCAGCCGGAGTTGGCGGGCGAGCGAGGTGAACAGCCAGTCGGCGGAGAGCACCAGCTCGAACGCCTTGGTGTTGGAGATGCCGCCGAGGGTCGCCCAGTCCTTGTCGGTCCAGCCGTCGCCGCCGGTCTCGGGCACCCCGATGGACTCCAGGTACGAGCGCACCTCCTGGAGCATGGCGTCGCGGTACGCCGGGTTGAAGTCGACGTCCAGCCCGGCGGTACTGGCACCGGGATCGAAGCTGCTCTGCCCGAGGTCGCGGCCCGACACGACGTTCTTGTCGATCTCGATGGCCCCGGCACCGGACCCCACGGTGACGGTGGCGATCTGGTCGAACGCCCAGTCACCGGGCATCGGGAAGCCCAGGTTCCCGGAGAACCCGCTGGACATGTCGGAGACGAAGCTGGCGTCGGTGTACCCGGCCTCGCGCACCCTGCGGCACACGTTGCGCGGGCCGTAGATGCCTGTCCGGTAGCGGGAGTTCTCCTGCACCGCGCGGTGGATGCCCCGGAAGTGCGGGAGGATGTTGGAGGTGACCTCGTGGTCGTAGGCGTCGTAGTCGACGGCGAAGTAGATGCGGGTGCCGTCCTTGAAGCCGTGGTACTTGGCCCAGTCGATCGCGTCCAGTCCGTCGCGGGTGCCCTGGTTGTAGTTGAAGTAGGACGCGCCGTTGCTGAAGGTCTGGTAGATCGGGAAGCAGCTCAGGCCGTTCGACGCGATGGTCTGGAGCTCACCGGGCTTGATCATCTTGTCCCGGCCGCCCGGGACGTTGCACAGATAGCGGCCGACGCGGAAGTAGCCTGCGGCCCGCAGGGCCTGGGCCCGGGCCTCGGTGATGGTGGTGACGCAGTCGCAGGCGGAGCCCGAGCGGGACTGGTCGCCGTAGGAGACCAGCAGGGACGCCCAGGTGGAGTAGTCGCCGTCGCCGCTCAGGGAGAGCTGGAGGAAGTCCTGGTACTCGAACACCTGCGAGGACAGCTCGGAGGTGAAGGTGCCGCTGAACGCGATGTGCGGCCGCTGGTTGAGGATCATCCCGGCGGTGAACAGGTTCACCCAGGTGCCCGTGCTGCCGACGGTGAGGGTGTGCTGCTTGAGGCCCGCCTGGGTGCCGGGCCCGAACACACCGTTGGCCACCCCGTCGGCCATGCCCAGCTCGTACTGGATGGCGAACAGCATGGACTTGGCCACGTCACGGGAGTGGTGGCCGTCGCAGGGGATCACGAAGAAGTCCTGGCGGTGGATGTACCGCCCGTTGAGCCAGCGCTGGATCGAGCGGATGTCCTCGTCGCCGGGCCGGTCCCCGTACTTGACCACGACATAGGGGTCCATGTTCAGCAGGCCCTTGAAGACCTTCGGGGTCAGGTCGGACCCGGAATAGACGCCGTCGACGCCCATGTCCTGCTTCATCTTCGTGATGCCGGCCTGGACGCTCTCGTTGTAGATGCCGTCGATGTCGCCGCCGTCGTAGCCCTTGCAGTACATCGCGGACTGGATGATGCGGCAGAAGTTCGCCGACGGCACGGTGGTGCTGTTGAGCCGGGGGAACCTCTGCGTCAGGGTGCGCAGGGTGGTGGGGCCGAACGAGTCCGAGACCGGGCTGATGCCGAGCTCCCATTGCAGCGCCCTGGTCAGGGCGTACATGGTGCTCCATCCGGTACGGCCGTTCTCCTCCACGGTCATGCCGATCTTGTCGCCATAGGTCCGGTTGACGAATCTCTGGGCGCGCAGGACCAACTCGTCTGCCATGTGGGGGCGTTCCTTCACTGGAGAGGGCGAGTGCGGGACGTGGTGCGGTCGGGGCGGGATGCCCTAGCAGAACGGGAGCCCGGGAATGGGGCCGTCGTTGACGCCGCCGCTGATCCAGACGACGGGGAGCCAGACGCGCTTGTTGCCGCTGTCGTCGTCGGTGCGGGCCCAGTAGTGGTTGTAATAGCTGCCGTACCTGAAATCGTGGCCCCAGATCTGGCAGTAGAAGTAGCTGGTGCCGCGGCGCAGGATTCCGGCCGGGATGCCGTCGCAGCTGTCGGTCTGGTCGGTGGTGGTGCACCACCAGGTGGAAGCCGTCTTCCACACATGGCAGTTGTACTTCCCGCCGCCGATCGACGAACAGCCGGCCCTCGGGGCGGCCTGGGCGTCGGCGGCTCGGGCATCGGCGGCCTGGGCATTGGCGCTCAGCCCGAACAGTGAGGCCGCCGCGATCATGGCGGCCGAGGACACGTAGGTGACGAGCCGCTGCAGAGCCATGGGATCCCCCTGAAGCCTGAAAGTGGTGTGCCGGGACGCGCTCGGGGGGCCGGTCAAGCCCCCCGCTCTTCGGCACCAACAGCGTGAGGGGTGGCGCACCGGACGGACCATACGTTTCAGCGGGGGCCGAAAACCGCAGGTCATGGTTCCGGTGGCGGACAGCTGCCGCTCAGCAGCGCGGCACCGAGCGGTGTCAGCGTGTGCAGCACCTGGCTGCCGACACGCTGGCTGCGGGCGAGGTTGGCGGCCACCAGGACATGCACATGCTGGCTGGCGGAGGCCGGCGAGACGCGCAGCCGGCGGGCGAGTTCGCCGGTGGTGGCCGCGTCGTGCAGCGCGGCCAGCGTACGCGCGCGCGTGCGGCCCAGCAGCGCGGCCAGTGCCTGCGGGGTGGTCCCGGAGATGTCCCGCGTGGCCCGGACGGCGCCGTGGTCGACGGGGTAGACGAGGACCGGGCGCAGCTGGGGGTCGGCCAGCGCGATGGGGGCGCGCCGGCAGAAGTACGACGGGATCAGCCGCAGCCCCCGCCCGGCCAGCCGCAGATCGCGGTCCACCGGGTAGTCCACATGCAGCACCGGCGGCTCCCACCTCACCAGCGGGCTCAGCGAACCGAGCAGACCGTGCAGCCCGGCGTCCCGCAGGGTCCGGGCGCGGCGGGCGCGGTCCCCCTCGACCCGGGCCTCGGCCTCCGTCCAGTCGGGGGCGATCACCCGCTCGTGCACGGCCCGGATGGCGTCCGTGAGGTCGGTCATCCCCTCACTGTCCCCGCAGGCGAGATTGCGCACCCAGACAGGGGGCGGCCGGCGCTGCGGCCGGGCGCCGCCAGCGAGCTGTCCCAGTTCGAGTCTCAGCCGCCCGGGCGGGGTGCCGCGGATCGCGTCCAGCCCGGACTTGAGGCCGTGCTCGGCCGCGTCCGGGGTGAGGAAGTCCGGGAAGTAGCCGCGGGTCGGCAGCAGGGCGCCGAGCATCCGCACCGCCGCGGCCGCACCCGCCTGCCCGATGACGCTCCGGGCCCGCCGCCGCCAGGACTGCAGCGCGGGTACCCCGTGCACGGCCTGGCCCAGCTGCTGGACCCCGAGCATCGTCTCCCACAGCGGATCCAGCTCCGTGGCGACCGTGACGCGTGCCAGGTCCTCGGCGGTGAAGTGAACGCGTAACAAAGCGGGGTCCCCCCTTGGCAGCGCCTCGTCTGGTCCGTCGGTCCGTGTCGTATGAGACGTCCCCGGGTGCCGAAACAGTTGTACGGCGCGCTGCGGCGGGCCCTCGGCGCTGAACATCCGGGGCGTGGCGCGCGTACCTCCTGGCAGTAGTGGGCCGTGAGGTGCAGGGTGCGGGTGGAGGTGCGGGGCGCGGCGGAGGTGCGGGGCGCGGGCGCCAACCTCAAATGTTGCTCTGAAGGTCGCCCCCGGGGGGTTCGGATCACGGAGCCGGGGCCATACCCCCGTCACATCCGGCACGTCCGAGGAGACGGGACAGCGGGTACGGAAGAGGCCGAGGAGGGGACGACGATGGAGCGACTGGGCACGGGGATCGGATGGCGTCCGGAGATCGCGGACGCCGTGGAGCGCATGCCGGGCATCGACTGGGTCGAGACCGTCGCCGAGAACGTCTGCCCCGGACACCTTCCGGAATCCCTCCTACGGCTGCGGGAGCGCGGCGTGACCGTCGTCCCGCACGGTGTCTCGCTCGGCCTCGGCGGCGCGGAGCGACCCGATACCGACCGGCTGGCCGCGCTCGCCGAACGGGTTCAGGCGCTGGGGTCGCCGCTGGTCACCGAGCACATCGCGTTCGTACGGGCGGGCGGTGCGCTGACCGCGTCCCCGCGGCTGGAGGCGGGGCACCTCCTGCCCGTCCCCCGCACCCGGGACGCCCTGGACGTGCTGTGCGAGAACGTCCGTATCGCCCAGGACGCGCTGCCCGTGCCGCTCGCCGTGGAGAACATCGCCGCGCTCATCTCCTGGCCGGGCGAGGAGATGACCGAGGGGCAGTTCCTGTACGAGCTCGCCGACCGCACCGGCGTACGGCTCCTCATCGACGTCGCCAACCTGCACACCAACCACGTCAACCGTGCCGAGGACCCGGCCAAGGCGCTCGCCGAGCTGCCGCTGGAGGCCATCGCGTACGTCCATGTCGCGGGCGGCTTCGAACGCGACGGCGTCTGGCACGACAGCCACGCCCACCCCGTCCCCCAGCCGGTCCTCGACATCCTCACCGACCTCGCCTCCCGGGTGTCCCCGCCGGGGGTGCTGCTGGAGCGGGACGAGAACTTCCCCGAGCCGGGTGAGCTGGAGCGGGAGTTGGGGGCGATTCGAGGGGCTCTGGAGAAGGGCGCCGCCGAGCGGGAGGCGTCCTGGGAGAGGGCCTTCGCGGGCACGGACGCGGCGTCGACAGCGGGCCCGGGTGCTGCGGCCACGGCCGCTGAGGCGGGGGCCCCGCCTGAGCCGGCGGGTGACTTGCGGGAGGCCGCGACTGTCTCGCGGGAGGCGACAGCTGCCTCGCGAGCGGCCACGGGTGCATCGGGGCAGGCCACGAGTGAGCAGGGGACGGCGGGTGAACCGGAGGCAGCCCGTGAGCAGGTGGCGGCAAGTGAGCAGGCGGCAGCCAGTGAGCACGTGGCAGCCACTGAGCCGGAGGTGACCGGTGGACTGGCGGCAGCCGACGAGTCGCAGGCAGCCGATGAACAGGCGGCGGCCGGTGAACAGGGTTCGGCGGCCCTCACCGTGCCCGTGGAGCCCGCCCGGCAGCGGCTCGCCCTCGCGCAGGCCGCCCTGTTGTCCGCGCTGGTTGCCGGGACGCCCGTGCCGGAGGGGTTCGACCGGGTGCGGCTCGGAGTGCAGGCCCGGGCGCTCGCCGGGAAGCGGGCGGACGTCGTGGCGAAGGTCGCGCCGGAGTTGCCGGTGATCCTCGGGCAGGAATATCGGCGGGCCTTCGTCGCGTACACGCACGGGCACCCGATGTCCGACGGCTATCGGCGCGACGCGCTGGACTTCGCCGGGTATCTGCTGTCCGAGGGGCGGCTCGAAGACGCGCGGGTGCGGGCGGAATTGCGGGAGTGGTGGCTTGAGCGGTCCGGGCCGAGGCCGCGGTCGCATCGCCCGGGTGTGCGGCTGGCGCGGGCCACGCGCCGGGTGCTGCTGCGGCGCTGAGCGGCGGTGAATCCGAGAGACAGGCCCTCGGGGCGACAGCGGCAAACCCTGGCGAGGCTCGGGGGTGCTCGGGAGGCAGGAACGGGAAGCAGGCAGCCGGTGGGAGGACTCGTCCACCGCCCGGACACCCGGACAGGCCAGTTGGCGTGATCGTGCGGGCGTGACCGCGTTCCTGGTTAGGTGTCCGCGCCGCAGTCAGCGGCGCGGGCGCCTATCCGCAAGGAGCTCCCGCCATGATGCGCACCACCGCCACTGCCCTGGTCGCCGCGCTCGCCGTGTCCGTCCTGACGATCCCCGCGGCCACCGCCAGGTCCCCGCAGTCCCCCGAGGACGCGCTGCGCGACCGGGTGACCGCCGTGATGGAGACCGGGACGGTCGGCGCCCTCGCCCGATCGACCGGGTCGCACGGCCGGCGGCGCTCCGCCACCGCCGGTGTCGCCGACACCGCCACCGGCGAGGCCGTCCGCCCCGGGGACCGGTTCCGGATCGCCAGCGCCAGCAAGACGTTCGTGGCCACGGTGGTGCTGCAACTGGCCGGTGAGGGGCGGCTGTCGCTGGACGACACCGTCGAGGACTGGCTGCCCGGCGTCGTCTCCGGCAACGGCAACGACGGCAGCGGGATCACCGTACGTCAGCTGCTCCAGCACACCAGCGGGCTGCACAACTACACGGCGGACCTCCCGGTGCTCGGCACCGTGGCCGGCTTCAAGGCCGACCGGTACCGGACCTGGACCGCCGAGGAGCTCATCGCCCGGGCGATGAGGCACCGGCCGGACTTCGCGCCGGGAACCAAGTGGTCGTACTCGAACACGGGTTACATCGTCGTCGGAATGATCATCAAGAAGGCCACCGGCACCAGCTGGCAGCAGGAGGTCACCCGCCGCATCATCAGGCCGCTGCACCTGCGCGACACCCTCGCCCCGACGACCCAGCCGCACATCCCCGGCCGCCACCTGCACGGGTACTCCCACTTCGAGGGCTCCGGCCCGACGATCGACGTCACCGAGTTCAACCCGTCCGCGGCGGGCGCGGCAGGCGCCATGATCAGTACGGCGGCCGACCTGACCCGCTTCTACCAGGCCCTCCTGGGCGGGCGGCTGCTCCGCCCGGCTCAGCTGACGGCGATGAAGACCACCGTGCGGACGCCGCCCCTGGACTACGTCTGGCCCGGCGCGAGCTACGGCCTCGGCCTGATGCGGATCCCGCTGTCGTGCGACGGCTCGTACTACAGCCACCCCGGCGACATCCCCGGCTACACCACCCGCAACGGCGTCAGTGCCGACGGCCGCCGCGTCGTGGTTCTCGCGACGACGGGTGACGGCGCGGCCGACCTGTCCACCGAGCACGCGCAGAACAAGCTGATCGACGGGGAGCTGTGCGCGCCCGGCAGGAGTCGGCGAGGACCACGGGGGCATCGGGGTCGAGGTCGAGGTGGTCTCCATCCCAGGTAGACGGCTCACAGACGCCCCGCCTCCGCGAGTGTGCGTGGATTAACATCCCGGCCGCACAGCGAAGTCACAGCGACCGTTTCACCCGCCTTCGCCCAGAAACGTCACGCCCCCTTACTCCCCTATTCGCCCGTATCGACCCCCGTTGCAACCATTCGCTCCTGTACGGCAGTTGGCGTAGGCACCGAAGTACCCCGAAGTAATATGCCAACCCAACCCCCGAAGCGCACTAACGTGCGGTGCCGCAACAGGAGGCACCATGCGACCGCGACCACCCATCAACGGCCGAGGCATCTTCAGCGGCACCGGGCTCATCATCACGGGCCTGACGGCGACGCTGCTGGCGATGATCTTCCCGATCTGGTCGTACGCCGACCGGTCCGGGACCGGTCTGGACGTACTCAACGCCGAGACCGTCTCGACCGGGTACGGGCCGCTGTCCGGACTGGACCGCGAGTTCATCACCAAGGTCCGGCTGGCCGGCCTGTGGGAGCTGCCCGCCGGTGAGCAGGCGCAGCAGAAGGGCACCACCGAGGCCGTACGGACCGCGGGACGCCATCTTCTCCAGGGGCACACGTTCCTGGACGAGCGGGTGCGTGACGTCGCCGCCAAGCTGAGCCTCGCGCTGCCCAACGAGCCCACCGAGCAGCAGCAGGGGTGGCTGGCGACCCTGGACTCGGCCCAGGGCGCGGAGTTCGACCGGCAGTTCGCCAACATCCTGCGGCTGGCACACGGCAAGGTGTTCTCGGTCGTCGCCCAGGTGCGGGCCGGCACCCGCAACTCCCTCGTCCGCAAGCTCGCCGACGACGCCAACACCACGGTGCTGGACCACATCACGGTCCTGGAGGCCACCGGGTACGTCGACTACGACGCCCTGGCCCGCGACATGGTCGCCGACAGCACCCCGCCGCTCACCCCGGCCCCCACGCCGCCCGGCCCGACCGCCGACCCCGCTCCGGCCGTCCCGGTGACCCCGCCCCCGACTCCGACACCGACGTACACCCTGCCACCGGCCGCCACCGGTCCTCCGCCCGACGATTCCGGCACATCCTGAAAAGGGGCGCACCGCGGCACCAGCCACTCAGTGCCCTGGTCCGGCGCTCGGGAGGCGGGGACCACCGCACCTACCCGCCTCACCTCCGTCGCCGTAGGGGGCGTGCGCGCGATCGGCCACTCGGGGCTGCGCCAGGCCTTCGCGCACCGCGCGGCGCACCATGTTCGGACCCGGCGGCGCGAGTAACGGTTCCGGGCCCCGGTGACGCATCGGGGGCAATGACGCCGACACCGGCATACGGTGCTTGCCTTCATCAACAGACGAACCAAATATCCCTTTTGTCGCTGCCGTGCACTGAAGGGATACTTGATGAGAGCTCCCGCCCTCTACTCGGTCGCCGGGGCTCTGCTCCTGACCACCCTCTCCGCCGCCCCGGCCGGCAGCGCCGATGCCGTCGCCGCCCAGCGCGCGGACGAGCAGCAAGGCGCCGCGGTGGCCGCCGCGCGCGCCGAGGCGGCCGGCATCGCCTTCGGCAACTGCCCGCGGAAGCTGGACCTGCCGGCCACCGTGAAGTGCGGCACGGTCTCCGTCCCGCTCGACTACGCCCACCCCGGGGGCAAGCAGATCCGGCTCACCGTCAGCCGGGCCCCGGCCACGCACAAGGACCCGCAGAACAGCAAGCGCCGGGTGCCGACGAAGGGCGCCCTGGTCTACAACCCGGGCGGGCCGGGCTCCGCCAGCCTGCACTTCCCGCTGATCGGTGTCCTGCCCGCGTGGAAGCGGCTGGCGGGGGCGTACGACCTCGTCGGCTACGCCCCGCGCGGCGTGGGGCCGTCCGCGCCGGTGTCCTGCCAGGACCCCAAGCAGTACGTCAAGGCGCCCATGGACGCGCCGACGCACCCCACCGAGTCGTACAAGAAGGAGCGCATCGCCCGGGCCAAGGCCTACGCACGCGGCTGCGCCCGGCGCACCGGCAGCGCGCTGCGGCACTACAACTCCCTCAACAACGCCCGTGACCTGGACGTCCTGCGCGCCGCGCTGGGCCAGCGGAAGCTGACGTTCATGGGCGCGTCGTACGGCACCTACTTCGGCGCGCTGTACGCCACCCTCTTCCCCTCCCATGTGCGGCGGATGGTGTTCGACTCGGCGGTGAACCCGGACCCGGACCAGATCTGGTACCGCAGCAACCTCACCCAGTCGGCCGCGTTCGAGGGACGGTGGGCGGACTTCCGGGAGTGGGTGGCCAAGCACGACCGGGTCTACGGCCTCGGGGACACGGCCGAGAAGGTGCTGCGCAGCTACGACAAGGTGCGGGAGCGGCTGGCCGGGAAGCCGGCCGGCGGGAAGGTCGGGCCCGGGCAGTTGCAGGAGGCGTTTCTGCAGGCCGGGTACTACGACGACTACTGGCCCGCGCGGGCGCAGGCGCTGTCGGCGTATCTGAAGGGCGATGTGAAGCCGCTGGTCGAGCTGGCCTCTCCGATGACGGAGGCGGCGGCCGAGGACGAGAACTCAAGCGCGGTCTACACGGCCGTGGAGTGCAACGACGCGCCCTGGCCGACGGACTGGGCGGTCTGGGACCGGGACAACACCGAGCTCGCGCGGGTGGCGCCGTTCGAGACCTGGGACAACGTGTGGATGAACCTGCCCTGCGCCTACTGGCAGGCGCCCCGGCAGGAGCCCCTCGATGTGCGGACCGGGCCCGGTGAGGTACCACCGATCCTGATCCTGGCCGCCGAGCGGGACGCCGCCACACCGTACGCGGGGGCGCTGGAGATGCAGCGGCGGCTGTCGGGTTCGGTCCTGGTGACCGAGCGGGACGCGGGCACGCACGGCATCGCGTACGGCCCGAACGCCTGCGTCAACGGCCATGTCGACGCCTATCTGCTGGAGGGCCGCCTCCCGGCACGGCAGGCGGAGTGCAAGGGGCATCCCGAGCCGAAGCCGAGCGCTCCGCGGGAACGCCGTCATGAGAAGGCGGCCCGTCCCTAGCCGGTCACGCCCGCGCGGCGGAGCCGTACACCGACGCGGCCCCCCCCGCGGCCCCGCCGGGCGGCGCGGGGCGCGGCGCGAGCGCGCGCCCCACGCGCCCGCGCCGAGCGAGAACACCCACCCACCCC
>NZ_JBHYJA010000003.1:203342-207076 GCF_042740355.1 Streptomyces sp. NPDC059010 | reverse complement strand
GAGTCTTCCCCTGTGAGATCGCGCGGCCCGCCCCACTCACCGCCTCCCCCCCCGCCGGGCGGGGCGCCCCCCCCCCCCCCCCCCCCGCCCGGGGGGGGGGGGGGGGGTGCGGCGCACTTCGAGGAGACCTCTCAGGCGAGCCCGGCGACCAGCTCGGCCACGGACTTGCGACGCCCCGTGTAGAACGGCACCTCTTCGCGGACGTGCATCCGGGCCTCGGAGGCCCGCAGATGGCGCATGAGGTCGACAATGCGGTACAGCTCGTCGGCCTCGAACGCCAGCAGCCACTCGTAGTCGCCCAGCGAGAACGAGGCGACCGTGTTGGCGCGGACGTCCGGGAAGCCGCGGGCCATCTTGCCGTGGTCGGCGAGCATGCGGCGGCGGTCCTCGTCGGGCAGCAGGTACCAGTCGTAGGAGCGCACGAAGGGGTAGACGCTGACGTAGTTGCGCGGCGTCTCGTCGGCGAGGAACGCCGGGATGTGCGAGCGGTTGAACTCGGCGGGGCGGTGCAGCGCCATGTTCGACCAGACCGGCGTGAGCGCGCGGCCCAGCCTGGTGCGGCGGAAGAGGTTGTACGCCTCCTGCAGCTGGTCGCTGGTCTCGGCGTGCCACCAGATCATGACGTCGGCGTCGGCGCGCAGCCCGGACACGTCGTATGTGCCGCGGATCTTCACGTCCTTGGCGGCGAGCTGGTCGAACAGCTCCTGGACCTCGTCGGCGTAGCCCGCGCGGTCCTCGGGGAGCACGTCCTTCAGCTTGAAGACGGACCAGAGGGTGTAGCGGATGACATCGTTGAGGTCCTTGGCCAGCTTGCCCTTGTTCGGGATCCTGCCGGACTCGGTGGTGGAGGCGTCGTCACTCATGTCACCTATTCTCCCGCTCCGCCGTGCAGACTCTGCACCGGGTGGGCGGTGAGCTCCTCCACGGCGCTCAGGTCGCCGTGGATCTGGTCCACCGCGGCGTACGCGCTCGCGATGCAGGCCGGGATGCCCACGCCGTCGTACTGCGCGCCGCACACCGCGAGGCCGGGCAGCTTGGCGACGTGCTCACGGACGCGGGCCACGCGCGCGTGGTGGCCGACCGGGTACTGGGGCAGGCCGTCGGTCCAGCGGGTGACGCGGGTCTCCAGGGGGGTGGCGTCGAGGCCGGTCGCCGCCTTGAGGTCCTGGCGTGAGACGTCGACGAGGTGGTCGTCGTCGCGCTCAAGGATCTCCGTCTCGCCGTACCGCCCGACGGAGGTGCGCAGCACCACCACGTCCGGGTTCTCGTCGGCGATCCAGCCCCATTTCTGCGAGGCGAACGTCGACGCCTTGATGGTGCGCCCGTCGACCGGCGGCACCAGGAAGCCGCTGCCCGGGGGGAGGTCGGTGCCGGTGCGGCGGTAAGCGAGGGTGACCAGGGCCATGGAGGCGTACTCGATGCCGGCCAGCTCGGTGGCGGCCTCGGGGGCCTCGGCGCGCAGCAGGCCGGCGGCGGCCGGGGCGGGTACGGCGACCACGACCGCCTCGGCGTGCAGCACCCGGTCGCCGGCGACGACGCGCCATCCGGCCGGCGCCTCACGGCGCAGCTCGGTCACCGGCGCGCCGGTCACGATCTCGCCGCCCCGCGCGCGCACCGACTCCGCGACCGCGAGGGGGAGTCGGCCGACGCCGCCCTCGATGCCCATGAACACCGGCCCGGTCTGCCCACCCGCGGCGGCCCTGGCCTGGATCTCGCGGACGGCCTCGGTGAGGGAGTCGTGGGTCAGCGCGGCCTGGTAGAGCTGCGGGACCGCCGAGCGCATCGAGATGCGGTAGGCGTCGCCCGCGTAGACACCGCCGAGCAGGGGCTCGACCAGGCGGTCGACGACCTCCCGGCCGAGACGCGCCGCCACGTACTCACCGACCGCCGCGTCGTCCCCGATCTCCGTGCGGGGCAGGTCGGCGTCGCGCTCGATGCGGGCCAGGCCGGCCTCGGACAGCACTCCGGCGAGGGCGGACGCGGTGCCGGGGACGCCCATCACATGCCCCTTGGGCATGGGGCGCAGGGCACCGCGGGTCCAGATCGAGGCGGTCGCGGTGGCGGGCGGCTGGAGGCGGCCGGCGAGGCCCACCTCGCGGGCGAGGGCGACGGCCTCGGGGCGGCGGGCCAGCATCGACTCGGCGCCGAAGTCCGCGCGCACATCGGCGATCCGGCCGGGCAGCAGCTTGCCGCCGACCCGGTCCGAGGCCTCCAGCACGGTCACGCGCCGGCCCGTGTCCAGCAGGCGATGCGCCGCGGCGAGCCCCGCGATGCCGCCTCCGATGACGACGACCTGGCCCGTTTCCGTACGAGTCTGTGCTTCGCGCATGTCCACAGCCTCTCAGACCCCACTGACAACCGTCCGCGCCCCGGTGTCCTGCACGAGTCCCGACCGTGACCGCATCGGGACCGTTTTCCGCCAACGTTCCGCCGCACCCCCGCGTCGAAGAAGCATCAGTCGTCACGACGACCCTCGGGGGTACGCCCACATGCGCGCACAACGCTCCGCACGACCCGCACGACCGGTACGACCAGTCCAGGCCCTGGCCGGCCTGCTGCTGGCCGCGGCCCTGACGCTCACCGGCTGCAGCGCCGCCGACGACTCGGGCGGCGGCGACAGCAGCGTCGCGAAGGACGAGGCCGCCCAGGCGGCGGAGCCGCAGGCGAGCGCGCGGGCGGGCGCCCCGGGCAGCGGCTCCGGCGCCGACCGGGCCTCCTCGGCGCCCAAGGTGACCGCGAGCCACATCATCCGCACGGCCTCGCTGACCGTGCGGGTCAAGGACGTACCGAAGGCCCTGGACGAGGCCCGCGCCACCGCCGAGAACGCGGGCGGCTACGTCGGTAACGAGACCACGACAAGCGACGACGAGGGCCATGAGCACACCCGCGTCGTGCTGCGGGTCCCCGTCGAGCGGTACGCCGAGGTCCTCACGGAACTGGAGGGCGCGGGCAAGCTGATCGAGCGCAGCGCCAAGGCGCAGGACGTCACCGACCAGGTCGTCGACGTGGAGAGCCGGATCAAGTCGCAGCGCGCCAGCGTGGCCCGGATCCGTGAGCTGATGGACCGGGCGACCAAGCTCAGCGAGGTGGTCACGCTGGAGGGCGAGCTGAGCACCCGCCAGGCCGACCTGGAGGCGCTGCTGGCCCAGCAGACGTCCCTGAAGGACCGCACCGGCCTGGCCACCATCACCCTCTCCCTGTCCGAGACGCCGGTGAAGAAGGCCGCGAAGGACGACGACCCCGGCTTCCTGGACGCGCTCGCGGGCGGCTGGGACGCGTTCGTGACGATGCTGCGCTGGCTGGCGGTGGCGTTCGGCGCCGTGCTGCCCTTCGCCGCGGTGGCGGCGCTGATCGTGCTGCTGTGGCTGAAGGCCCTGCGGCCCCGGCTGCCGCGCCGCGCGGCCACGGCGTCCGCGACGACACCGGGCCCGCTGCCGACGCCCTACCCGGCACCGCGCCCCACGCGCGCGGGTGACGGGAACGGCGGCGGACAGGGCGGTGCGCAGGGTGACGGGCCGGGTGGCGGGCAGGACTGAAATGCCCGGCGCTCGTAGCGTGTTCGCATGAGCATGAGTGCTGCGAGGGCCGCGACGGGTGAGTCGGTTGTGTCGGGTGAGTCGGGTACGCGAGAGCGGCTCGTCGTGATCGGGGGCGGGGGGGGGGGGGGCGCGGGGGGGGGGGGCGGGGGGCGGCCGGCGCCCCGCGCCCGCCCCGGCAAGATCCTGTGGGGGGTT
>NZ_JBHYJA010000003.1:198119-203332 GCF_042740355.1 Streptomyces sp. NPDC059010 | reverse complement strand
GTGTGGGTGTGGGGGGGGGGCGGGGGGGCGCGCGCGGTTGTGCGGGGGGGGCGCGCCCGTCGGGTCCGTGGCGGCCCCCCCCCCAGGCGCGGCGCCTGAAGGGCCCCGAGGAACTGGAGATCGTGGCGTTCGAACGCGGTCACTTCACCTCCTTCTCGGCCTGTGGCATCCCGTACTGGGTGGGCGGCGACGTGCCCGACCGCGACCGGTTGATCGCCCGTACGGCCGAGGAGCACCGGGCGCGGGACATCGACCTGCGCATGCGCACGGAGGTCATGGAGATCGACGTGGCCGGGGGCCGGGTACGCGCGCGTGACGTCGATTCGGGCGCCGAGTCCTGGACGTCGTACGACAAACTCGTGATCGCGACCGGCGCCCGCCCGATCCGCCCCGACATGCCGGGTGCCGACGCCCCCGGCGTCCACGGCGTGCAGACCCTCGACGACGGCCAGGCCCTGATCGACACGCTGGCACGCACGCGTGGCCGCCGCGCGGTCGTGGTCGGCGCCGGTTACATCGGCGTGGAGATGGCCGAGGCCCTCATCAACCGCGGCTACGAGGTGACGGTCGTCAACCGTGGCAGCGAGCCCATGTCCACGCTCGACGCGGACATGGGCCGTCTGGTGCACGAGGCCATGGAGGGCCTGGGCATCACGATGGTCAACGACACCGAGGTCACCAAGATCCTCACCGGCGGGGACGGCCACGTTCGCGCGGTCGCCACGGAGGACGCCGAATACCCGGCGGACGTGGTGGTCCTGGGCATCGGGGTGCGCCCGGAAACCGCGCTCGCGCGGGCGGCCGGCCTCCCCCTCGGCGACCACGGCGGCCTGCTGACCGACCTGGCCATGCGCGTACGCGGCCACGAGAACATCTGGGCGGGCGGCGACTGCGTGGAGGTCCTCGACCTGGTCTCCGGCCGCGAACGCCACATCCCCCTCGGCACCCACGCCAACAAACACGGCCAGGTCATCGGCACCAACGCGGCCGGCGGTTACGCCACCTTCCCCGGTGTGGTCGGCACGGCCGTCAGCAAGGTCTGCGACCTGGAGATCGCCCGCACGGGCCTGCGCGAGAAGGACGCGCACCGGGCAGGCCTGCGGTACGTGACGGCGACGATCGAGTCGACCAGCCGCGCGGGCTACTACCCGGGCGCCGCGACGATGACGGTCAAACTCCTCGCGGAACGCCGCACCGGCCGGCTCCTGGGCGCACAGATCGTCGGCAAGGAGGGCGCGGGCAAGCGGGTGGACATCGCGGCGGTGGCACTGACGGCCGGGATGACGGTGGAGCAGATGGTGTCCCTGGACCTGGGCTACGCGCCTCCGTTCTCGCCGGTGTGGGACCCGGTCTTGGTGGCAGCCCGAAAGGCGGCCAAGGCGGTGAATGCCGGAACCGCATGACAGGCGGCGCGGGCAACGCCCTAAAGGGGCGCGGGGAACTGCGCGACAAGCCACGACGGACCCGCAGCCGCCGAACCACCCACGCCCTCACGGCGACTAGGCAGATCCGTTGATCCTCTCAATGGCCTGCCGAGCCTGCTCAGCAGGCGGCCGAGACGGCAACGACGACACGGACGCGCTCACACTCGGCATCGCGGCGGCAGCCGGCTGCTCCCCCGCCGGCTTCGCATGCGCCGCGGACCTCGCGGAGCGCAGCCGATGACCGACGGCCTCATCGAGCGTCACCGGCCGCTGCATCTGCGCGGCGAGCCGCCCCGCCTCCTGCCCCAGCCGGGCCACGTCTTCCCACGGCAGCCGCACCACCACGGTGAGCTCGGCCTCACCGTCGGGCAACGCGTGAATCGCCGGAGGAGTAACTCGGTCGTTCATCGCCTGTTCCTCACGTAGTCCCCGCGGCCCGCCTTCCCCGTGCCGCGGGCGGTTGCCGAGACATACGCACGCGGCGTGGGCGACGTTCAACGGTTCACGTGGGCGACTGCGACCGTCCCGCGAGGCCCGGGGCATCGGACTGTACGACGGCCTGGCCGGTATCGGCCTCAACTACCTCCACCTGGCGGACCGTTGGCAGACCGTCGCCTTCGACGACGACATCCGCCGGATCGCCGAACTGCATGCGTGGCTGGTCCGGAGTGGCCCTGTTCTTCCTGCGGCTGTACGAGGTGTGGGGAGAGTCGGCTTATCGGGCGGACCCTGCCCGTAGCCCAGCCCCTTGCACGCTCCGGCTTCGACCGGCCCTCAGCGCGCGGTCTGCGTGTGGACGTACTCGACGAGCCGGGTCAGCGCATCCGGGTCCGTGGACGGCATGACCCCGTGGCCCAGGTTGAACACATGCCCCTCCAGGCCGGCCGCGGCATCGAGCACCTCGCGGGCCTTGGCCTCGACCGCCTCCGGTGTGGTGAACAGGATGGTCGGGTCGAGGTTGCCCTGGAGCGCCTTGCCGGGACCGACCCGGCGGGCGGCCTCGTCGAGCGGGACGCGCCAGTCGACGCCGACGACGTCCGCGCCGGCCTCGCCCATCAGCTTCAGCAGCTCACCGGTGCCCACGCCGAAGTGGATGCGCGGCACGCCGTACCCGGCGACCGCGTCGAAGACCTTCGCGGAGGCGGGCATCACCGAACGCCGGTAGTCGGCGGGGGCGAGGGAGCCGACCCAGGAGTCGAAGAGCTGCACCGCGGCGGCGCCGGCCTCGATCTGCACTTTCAGGAAGGCGGCCGTGATGTCCGCGAGACGGTCGAGCAGGTCGGCCCAGAGCTCCGGGTCGCCGTACATCATCGCCTTGGCGTTCTCGTACGTGCGCGACGGGCCGCCCTCGACGAGGTAGCTCGCGAGGGTGAAAGGCGCCCCGGCGAAGCCGATGAGCGGGGTCGGGCCGAGCTCACCGGTGAGCAGACCGATGGCCTCGGTGACGTACGAGACGTCCTCGGGGGTCAGATCACGCAGCCGGGCCAGGTCGGCGCGGGTGCGGATGGGCTGCTCGACGACCGGGCCGACGCCGGGCTTGATGTCGAGGTCGATGCCGATGGCCTTGAGCGGGACGACGATGTCGCTGAAGTAGATCGCCGCGTCCACGTTGTGCCGGCGCACCGGCTGGAGCGTGATCTCGGTGACCAGCTCGGGCCGCATGCAGGATTCCAGCATCGGGACGCCCTCGCGCACCTTGCGGTACTCCGGCAGCGAGCGGCCGGCCTGACGCATGAACCACACCGGGGTGTGGGGCACGGGTTCGCGCCTGCACGCCTTGAGGAAGGCGGAATCCTTGACTGCGTCGGGCGTGGCCGAGGGCGGCGTCTGGTTGGCACTCACGGGGGCAAGTCTCGCACGGCGGCGAAAGCCCCGGCGCCGGGGTTGCCGTGTTGTCCGGGTGTCTCTCCCTGCACGAAGCCCCCGTTCCCCTTAATCTTCCCGGCATGGCTGCGGCTCAGGGAAGACTGTCGGACGGCACCGGGGGAACGGATGAGGCAAGGGACGGCGGGGAGGCGGACCGGCATTCACGCAGTACGGCACCACCGGCTTTCCGTGCCGCGGTAGAGGCTCTGCGCGGCAGCCGCCTGCGGCCGCAGATCGAGGTCGAGCAGACCAAGGCACCCCAGCGGCTCGCCCCCTACGCGTACGCGCTGGAGGCCACCGTCGTCGACGACGACCAGGACCTGGCCGACGGCCGGCTGGTGCTGCTGCACGACCCGGAGGGGCACGACGCCTGGCGGGGCACCTTCCGCCTGGTGACGCTCGTGCGCGCGGAACTGGAGCCGGAGATGGCCGCCGATCCGCTGCTGCCCGACGTGTGCTGGTCCTGGCTGACCGGTGCGCTCCAGGCGCGCGGGCTGTCGTACGGCGAACCGAGCGGCACCGTCACCCGGGCGAGCTCCCACTACTTCGGGGGCCTGTCCGAACGCCCGGCGGCCTCGCAGATCGAGATCCGTGCCTCCTGGACGCCGCGCGAGGGCCTGGGCGGCGTGCCGGACACGGCGGCGCATCTGACGGCCTGGTGCGATCTGCTGGCCCAGGTCGCGGGCCTGCCCCCGGCGGGTCCGGGCGACGCTTCGGTGGTGACCCTGCCGCAGCGCCGCGACCCGCAGTCCCGCTGACGACCGCTGACGACCGCTGACGACCGCTGACGACCGGCGACGTGACACCACCGACTTGACCGTCACTTTGTCGATACGGCCACTTTCGGTCAGGAAATAGTCCTTGATCGAACCGATTCACTCACCGAACGATCGACCACGTGTCTGAATTGCCCCGATTGTTACTCACTAAATCGTGATCTTTCTCTAAAGGGCCACGGGTTTGGTGCCGAAGACGACTGTGACCTTGAAAGCCGTCCCCGCACCCCAGGAGGCCTGGTGTCCGTTCTCCTTGAGCAGCCCGCAAGCCTGGTCGCCTACCGCCCGAACAAGCCGACCGCCATGGTGGTCGTGGCCGATCCCCGCGTCCGCTCCACCGTCACCCGCCATCTCTGGGCGCTCGGTGTGCGCGATGTCATCGAGGCCTCGTCCATCGCGGAGGCTCGTCCCCGCATCGGCAACCCCCGCGATATCTGCGTGGCCGACGTCCACCTGCCCGACGGTTCCGGCCTCACGCTCCTGTCTGAGACCCGGGCCGCGGGCTGGCCCAACGGCCTCGCCCTGTCCGCCGCCGACGACATCGGCGCCGTACGCAACGCCCTCGCCGGCGGTGTGAAGGGCTACGTCGTCACCGGCACCCGCACCAACGTCGGGCTCCCCACCCGGCCCGGTGCCGCCCCCATCGGCGCTGCCGCCGCCCGTATGCACCGTCGCCACCCGGGTGCCCCGAGCCACCCGGGCGGCTACCGCGAGCTCTCCGGTCGTGAGGTCGAGGTGCTGCGGCTGGTGGCGGAGGGCCAGTCGAACAAGGCGATCGGCGTCTCGATGGGCCTGTCCGCCCTGACCGTCAAGAGCCATCTCGCCCGCATCGCCCGCAAGCTCGGCACCGGTGACCGCGCCGGCATGGTCGCCGTGGCCCTGCGGACGGGCATCATCCACTGAGACCCCGCATCATCCACTGAGCCCCCCCACCAATTGACCACCGATTGAACCGTTGATCATGCACTGACGTGAACGGGATCGGCCGCTGATCCCCCTCCCCCACGTCCCTACCTGTCGTGAACCGGACCCTTCACTTACCTGACCGGTTCACGCCCCTCAGGCGCCGGGGGCCCGCCCCGGAGGGGGGCGGGGGCGGGGGCAGGGGGGGGGGGGTTAGAAAAAAACACACCCACCCAACCCCATA
>NZ_JBHYJA010000003.1:147859-198109 GCF_042740355.1 Streptomyces sp. NPDC059010 | reverse complement strand
GCCCACCCCACGCCGACCCCCCCCCCTGTCTCCAGCGCCCCCCCCCCCCCCCCCCGCCGCCCCCGGACCCCCGCCCCCCCGCCCCCCCCCCCCTGTCCATGCGGCGGCCTGACCTGCGCAAGTGAAGATCGCTCGCGGGCCGGAGCGGGAGGGTGTGAAGATCGGCCGGGCGGGCGGCACGGACTGATAAACATGCGCACCGACGAGCGTCAATTTCAGGCCCTCGTGATCCTCTCGCCCCGAAACGGAGCCCGCCATGCCCAAGTCCCCCTCCTCCTTGGCCTCTTGGAGCCTCGCCGCCGCAGCCGCCGCCGCGCTGCTGGTGGGCTGCTCGTCGGAGGCCAAGCTGGCCAAGGACGACGTGGCGACCTCGGTGGCCGAGAAGCTCGCCGCGCAGACCGGCCAGCCCAAGCCGGACGTCACCTGCCCCGAGGACCTCGTCGGCAAGGTCGGCACCTCGCTGCGCTGCAAGCTCACCGCGACCGACGGCACCAGCTTCGGCGTGACCGTCAAGGTCACCTCCGTCGACGGCGGCACGATCAAGTACGACATCAAGGTGGACGAGACCGCCTCCTGAGCCGGAGCGGGCCGCCGCGCCCGCTGGACCGTTCTGGCGGGCGCGGGGGAAATGTGTGACCGCGAGGTGCGGATTGTGATGGAGCACCAGGGAGGGGGGCCCGCAGAGAGGCCTCGGGGGATGCTGGCCCCATGAGTGGAATCGAAGCAGTCCTGTTCCTGCTGGCGTGTGGTGGCGTCGTGGCTCTCGTCGTGTGGGACCGCCGGGGCAAGGCCCGCAAGAAGCGTGAGTCCGAAGAGGCGTACACGCAGTTGCGGTCGTTCGCCGAGAGCCGCGGGTGGACCTACGAGGAGGGCGTGCCGAGCCTCGTCGACGCCTACCAGGGGGCCGAGCCCCTCCCGGACAAGGCCAGCAACGTCATGGGGGACAACGTCGTCAGCGGCACTTACCGCGGATTCGGCTTCCGCGCCTTCGAGTACCGCTATTACAACAAGGACATCGACTCGGAGACGACGCATGTCATCGTCCACTCCGTCTGGGCCCTGAACCTGGGCGTGGAGGTTCCGGACCTGCGGATCTACCGCGACGGCTGGTTCGACACCTTCTACCGGGGAAGGGCCATGGAGGTGGGGATCCCCCAGCTCGACAAGGACTTCCACATCGTCTCCCGCGACGAGGAGCGCGCCCGGCCCGTCGTGCTCGACGGCCTGGCGGAGTTCCTCACCTCCGACCCTCGCGCCCTGGAGATGCCGCTCCGCCTCCACGACGGCCAGCTGATCACCGCGCGTTCGCGGACCAAGCTGAGCAGTGAGACGTTCGACGAGCCCCTTGAGTATCTCGCCGACGCCGCGGGCCACTTGGGATCCCTGTCGCCCGCCCGGCCTCCGCAGACGCCGTAGCGCCGCCGTCCTGAGGCGCCTGATGCGGTCGCGCTATGAAGCTTCGCGGTAGGAATCATGTGAGGTCCGGGACCGGCGTCGCCGCGTCTTTGCCTTTGGGAGACCCTCTTTACGTTCTCAACAATCAGGGTGCGGACGCGCGTTCGCGCCCTCTCGAACGTAGAGGGGGGAGCGGATGGGCCAGTTCGACGTGGAGCCGTCCGAACTGCGGTCGGCTTCCAAGAAGATCAAGGACTCCGTGGGCCGGAGCGACAAGGTGAAGCTCGACGAACTCGGGGACTCAAGCGGCGACTTCGGCCACGGCGACGCGGCCGACGAGTTCGCTCAGCTGATGGCCACCTGGATGGAGGCCGTCAAGAGCCCGATGAAGGAGGACGGGGAGAACTCGGCGGCCAAGCTGGACGAGAACGCCGCGTCCTACGAGCGCGCCGAGCAGGAGTCCCAGAACCACTTCACCGGGCCCGCGGTCGCCGGCCCGAGCTACTGACGGGGAAGCAATGGCGGCACAACTCGGCTCCACTCGGGACCCACGCGCACTCGTCCCGGGAAACCCGTCGAAGCTCACAGGCGACGCGGACAAGCTCGACGGACATGCGCAGACCCTCGACGGCATCGGGGACGATCTCGGCTCCGTCCGCATTCCCAGCTGGCACGGACAGGCCAGCGATGCCTTCTGGGAGGACTTCTCGGGCCAGAAGCAGAAGTGGTACCGCGGCTCGGATTCGCTCAGCGCGGCCGCGGGAGCGCTGCGGGACTACGCGAGGGCCCTCTCGTGGGCCCAGGGGCAGGCCGAAGAGGCCATCCGGCTGTACGACGCGGGCGACGAGAGCGGCGGCGAGCAGCTGCTGGAGTCGGCGCGCGCCCATGTCGAGTCGGAGGGCGACGCGGCGGCCGTGAAGTTCAAGGCGCAGGGCGGCGAGGGCGACAACGCGCCCGACTGGCTCTTCTGGGCCGCCGAAGCGACGCAGGACGACACCGGCGCGACGTCCAAGAAGATTCAGCGCACCGAGCTGGAACGGGCACCCGAGACAAGGCCCATCGGGGCCTGGGGCGACCACAAGAACATGACGCAGGCGGAGCGGGAAGCGCTGCGCGAGGGCAAGGGCCCGGGCATCACCGTGGCCGGGCCGTCCGTCACCGCCGACGCCAAGGTGTGGGGCGCCGAGGCCAGGGGCCGCGGTGAGTTCGCGGGCGGCGAGGTCTCCGGCAAGGCCGGCGTCAACCTCCTCGGCGTCGACGCTTCCGCCGGTGTGGGCCTCGTGGACGGCAACGCCACCGCCCAGGCGTCCGGCAAGGCGTATCTCGCCCAGGCCACGGCCGAGGGCAAGTACGGGGTCGGTGTGTTCGAGGCCTCCGGCAAGGGCGAGGCGTACGTGGGCGCCGAGGCCGGCGTCAAGGGCTCCATCGGCACGGACGGTGCCCACGTCGGCGGCGAGGCCTTCGCCGGTGCCAAGGCCACCGCCGAGGGGCATGCCTCCGTCGCCGGTGTCGGCGTCGGTGGCACGGCGGAGGCGTGGGCCGGCGCCGGCGCCGAGGCCCACTTCGACGCCGGCATAAAGGACGGCAAGATCGTCATCGGCGGCGACGTGGGCGTCGCCCTCGGCGTCGGCGGCAAGCTGGGCGGCCAGATCGAGCTCGACCCGGGCAAGATCACCGACACGGCCGGCGACGCGGTCGACGCGATCGGGGACTGGTTCGACTGACCCGTCGCGGGGCGGCCCCGCCCGGGGCTCCCCGCCGCCCCCCTATTCCCCCTCGCTTCCCGTACCGTCGGAACCCGTACCGCAAGGAGTTGATCCACCATGCCGGGCACACTTCCGGTGCCGCTCAACGTCGAGCTCCCGCAGGGCTGGCAGTCCGCGCCCCCGGACGAGGTCGGCGCCCCGCAGGCCGCCTTCGTCGCCGTGCACATGGCCTCCCGGGGCCAGGGCTTCATGCCGAACATCACGGTCACCGGCCACGCCCTCGAAGCCTCGTCGAGTCTGCACGGCCTCGCCGAGGAATCGGTGCGGCGGCTGCGCGAGAACGTCGGTGCCGTCGAGATCGTCAAGCGCACCGAGGTCGGCACCTCGCCCGCGCCGGGCCTCATCGACGCACCGGGGATCGTGCAGAACCTGCGCATCCAGGCCAGCGTCAACGGGCAGCCGATGGAGCTCGCGCAGAGCCAGTTCATCCTGGTGCTGGAGAACGAGCAGCGGCGCGGCGAACGCGCCGAGATCGAGATCGCGCTGACCGCGAGGACGAGCCAGCTCCAGGACGTCCTTGAGGACTTCCAGACCTTCGTCTCCACCCTCCGCCCGGCCACCCCCACCCCGGAGGGCTAGCCGGGAGGCCCGGTCTTCGCGAAAGCATCCGCAGCTGAGCGGGCCGCCGGCGTCGCACGCCGGGCGGTTCATGGGGCCGGTGGATATCATCTTCGGGGTTGTGATGGGCTGCTTTCGGAGGATTGCGGCGGGCCGCAGGGCATGTCGAGGGCCGAGATGGCCGAGAAGCATCGGTATGGCGTGAGAAACGGCTGGCCGTGTTTCTGCAGGTCAGGGGCAACGTGTCCAGAACGCGCAGGTCAGGCGCTCGCGCATACAGATACCCTTGACATGTGACCGACGCCCAAGAGACCGCAGCAGACAGCTCACTGCGAACCACCGGAGGCGCCCCTCCGGACGACGGCGGATCTTCTGTTACGGAGGCGCCGATCCCTTTGCTGGAACCCCGCGAGGGCATTCCGCCCGTGATCGCCGACGAGGCCGCGCTCGCCGAGGTGATCGCCGCCTTCTCCGCGGGCTCGGGCCCCGTCGCCGTCGACGCCGAACGGGCGTCCGGCTACCGCTACGGCCAGCGCGCCTACCTCGTGCAGCTGCGCCGCGCGGGCGCGGGGTCCGCGCTGATCGACCCCGTGGCCTGTCCCGACCTGTCCGGACTCGGCGAGGCGCTGTCCGGTGTGGAGTGGGTGCTGCACGCCGCCACCCAGGATCTGCCCTGTCTGCGCGAGATAGGCATGGTGCCCACCCGGCTGTTCGACACCGAGCTGGCCGGGCGCCTCGCCGGGTTCCCCAGGGTCGGCCTCGGCGCGATGGTCGAGGGCGTGCTCGGGTTCGTCCTGGAGAAGGGGCACTCGGCCGTCGACTGGTCGACCCGCCCGCTGCCCGAGCCGTGGCTTCGGTACGCGACGCTGGACGTCGAGCTCCTCGTCGATCTGCGCGACGCGCTGGAGAAGGAGCTGGACCGGCAGGGGAAGCTGGAGTGGGCGCTGCAGGAGTTCGACGCGATCGCGTCCGCGCCGCCTGCCGAGCCGCGCAAGGATCCCTGGCGGCGGACGTCCGGGATGCACAAGGTACGGCGGCGTCGGCAGCTGGGCGTGGTGCGGGAGCTGTGGCAGACCCGGGACCGTATCGCTCAGAAGCGGGACGTGTCGCCGGGCAAGGTGCTGTCCGACGCGGCCATCGTGGAGGCGGCGCTCGCGCTGCCGGGGAATGTGCATGCCCTTGCCGCGCTGAATGGTTTCGGTCATCGGATGGGGCGGCGGCAGCTGGAGCAGTGGCAGGCCGCGGTCGACCGTGCGAAGGCCCTGACCGAGTCGCAGTTGCCGACGCCCGGGCAGCCCGTCACCGGGCCTCCGCCGCCGCGTGCCTGGGCCGACAAGGATCCGGTCGCCGCGGCTCGGCTGACCGCGGCTCGGACCGCGATCTCGGCGCTGGCCGAGCAGCTCAACATGCCGCAGGAGAACTTGATCACTCCGGATACCGTGCGGCGGGTGTGCTGGGAGCCGCCGAAGGTGGTGAGCGCCGAGTCGGTGGCGGAGGCGCTGGCCGGTCATGGGGCCCGGGGCTGGCAGGTCGAGCAGGTCACGCCGGTTCTGGTGGCCGCGCTGTCCGCCTAGTCGCCGCACGCCCCCAAGGGCCTCTCACCTGGTCGCGCCCTTGGTGAAGCCGTTGTAGATGAAGCGCTGCAGCAGCAGGAAGACGATCAAGGTCGGCAGGATCACCAGCACCGCTCCTGCCGAGATCGTTTCCCAGTGGGCGCCGAACGGGCCCTTGAAGCGGAACAGCGACGTCGAGATCACGCCAAGGTCCTCGGACGGCATGTAGAGGAACGGGATGTAGAAGTCGTTGTAGGTGGTGATGCCCTTGACGATCACCACCGTCGCGATCGCCGGCTTCAGCAGGGGGAAGATGATCCGGCGGTAGATCGTGAAGGCGCTCGCGCCGTCCAGGCGGGCCGCCTCGTCCAGGGATGTCGGGATCGAGCGGACGAACTGCAGGAAGATGTAGATCGAGACGATGTCCGTGCCCATGTAGAGGGCGATCGGCGCCCAGAGGCTGTCGAACATGCCGAAGCTGTTGACGATCTGGAAGGTCGCCACCTGGGTCGTGACTCCCGGGACCAGGGCGGCGATCAGGAACAGGGCCACGACCAGCTTCTTGAAGCGGAAGGTGAAGCGGTCGATGGCGTACGCCGTCATCGAGCCGATGAGGACCGTGCCGCCGATGGCGAAGAGCAGGATGATCGCCGTGTTGGCGAGGGCCGGGAGCATACGGCCGTCCTGGAACGCCGTCGCGTAGTTGTGGAAGTTCAGCGGGTCGTCGGGGAGGGCCAGCGCCCCGCTGTCGTTCGCCATCTCCTTGTCGGACTTCAGGGACGTCAGCAGTACGGCGGCCAGCGGGAGCAGGACCACCACCGTCGCCGCCACCAGGGACAGGTACACCAGCGTGCGGGCCACCGCGCGGCGTGTCATGCGAGGTCCACCTTGTCGTCGGGGACGAGGCGTCGCTGTACCCAGGTCACCGCCAGGACGATCAGCAGCAGCACGACCGCGGCCGCCGAGGCGAGCCCCGTCTTGTTGAACTGGAAGGCCAGCTTCACGGTCTGGATCACGAAGGTCTCGGTGCCGGTGGCCCCGCCCGTCATGATGTACGGGATCTCGAAGACCGACAGCGAGCCGGAGACCGCCAGGATCACGGTGAGGGACAGCACCGGTTTGATGCCCGGCGCGATGATGTGCCGGAACTGGTGCCAGCGGTTCGCGCCGTCCAGTTCGGCCGCCTCGTACAGCTCCCCGGGGATCGACTGGATCGCGCCGAGGAAGAGGACGAAGTTCAGGCCCAGGTAGCGCCAGACGGAGACCGCGGCGAGGGACGTGTTCGCCGAGGCCGGGGTGCCGAGCCAGGCGCGGTCCGTCTGCACGCCGAACAGGCTCAGCACCGAGTCGAGGGTGCCGCCGTCCTGGAAGAAGTAGAGGAAGACGAAGCCGATCGCGACACCGTTGATCAGGTACGGGAAGAACAGCACGCCCTTGAAGAAGTTCCGGAAGCGGACGTTGAAGCTGAGGATCGTGGCGAAGTAGAGGGCCGCGACGATCTGGACGACGGACGCCGCCAGGTAGTAGCCGCTGACCCAGAACACCTCGAACAGGTCGGAGCGGGTGAAGAGTTCGGCGTAGTTCTCGGGGCCCGTGTAGTGCAGCTCAGGGCTCACGCCGTCCCAGTCGGTGAAGCTGTACGCGACCATGTTGGCGATCGGCGCGTAGGTGAAGACGATCAGCAGGGCGAGTGGCGCGAGCAGGAACAGCCAGGGGGTGGCCTTCTTGGTCGTGTCCGTCATCAGGACCCCAGGGAGTCTTGCGTGCCGGTCCATTTCTTCGCGAGGCCGTTCAGGAAGTCGTCCAGGCTGCCCTTGGTGGCGCCGCGGGCGAGGTCGACCAGGTCCTGGCGGTAGTCGGGCTTGTAGATGCCGACCTCGGACTGGTTGTCGATGGACTTGACCTCGGCGCCCTTGCTGTCGTCGAGGTCGAGGATCTTGACGCCCTGCTCCTCGTACGGCTTCAGGACGTCGGGCAGCGGGGCGTCCTTGAGCGGCGACAGGGCCAGGTTGTCCGCCGCGTAGCCGGACTTGTCGGTGAACCAGTCGATCCAGGCGCGGGCCGCCTCCTTGTGCTCGGAGTGGATGTTGACGGCCTGGTTGTAGTCGGGCTTCGCCACCGCGCAGAACGTGCCGTCCTTCTGGGCGGGGAAGGGCATGAACCCGATGTCGTCCGGGTCGGCGCCGGCCTGCTGCGCCGCGCCCCGCATCTGGATGACCGCCCAGGAGCCGAGCCACATCGTGGCGATCTCGCCCTTGGCGATACGGGGCTTGGACGCCTCCCAGTTGGTGGTCGTCGGGTCCTTCTCGATCAGGCCCTCGCGCACGATGTCGTACAGCAGCGTGTCGGCGGTGCGCAGGTCGGCGCCCGCGGCCCACGGGTCGCCCTCGGCGAGCCTGGTGGTGGCCTGTTCGTCGCAGCCGACGGAGCCGTTGACATCCGTCCACTGGGTGAGCGGCCACATGTCCTTGAAGTTGGTGTAGTACGGGATCGCGTCGGTCTTCGACCTGATCGCCTTCAGGTCGTCGAGGAACGCGGCCGGGGTCGTGGGCCAGTCGGTGACCCCGGCTTCCCGCCACACCTTCTTGTTGTAGATGAATCCCGGGACCGCGCCGAGCGGGCTCTGGCCGTAGACCTTGCCGTCGACGGTGGTGTAGTCGGTGAAGCGGTATGTCTTGCTCCGCTCGGCCTGCGTGCCCAGCGAGGCGAAGAACCTGGGGTAGTTCTTCTTCTCGATCACGGCCGGGATCATGAGGACGTCACCGTAGTTCTCGGTGTTCATACGGATCTTGACTTCGCCCTCGTAGTCGGTGATGCCGTCGAATTCGACCTTCACCGCGGGATACGTCTTGTTGAACTCGGCGGCGTACTTCTTCATCGTGCCGTCCTGCACGAGGTCGGTCCGGTGGGTGAGAACGGTGATGGTGCCGTTCACCTTCGACGGGTCGTCGGCGGCCTTGGCCTCCGCGCCCTGCGAGCTTCCTCCGGTGCCGGTGCACGCCGAGAGCAGCAGGGCGGTCGTGGCGATGGCGAGGACTGTACGGCGGTTCATGTGCGTCAGCTCCGTTCGTGGGACGGACGAGCACTGCGGGTTGGCTGGTTCGGAACTCTGACAACGTTTTCTTAACCGGTAAAGTCCCTATCTCGCCAAGGATGCAGAACTGGTTCCCGGCACTGGGATGAATCGGTTTAGGAGTGCGCGCATGCTTCAGGCCACACCGCTCACCGACGGATGGATCCTGCGACACCCGGAGGGCGCGGCAGCCGCACTCCCGGCCACCGTGCCCGGCTGTGTGCACACCGATCTACTGGCGTCGGGCGTGATCCCGGACCCCTTTCTCGGGCGCGCCGAGACCGAGGTGGCGTGGGTGGGGCGGCGGGACTGGACGTACGAGACCGGCCTGGAGGCGGGGGCCGCCCATGCGGCGCACGAGCAGACCGACCTGGTCTTCGACGGGCTCGACACCGTCGCCGAGATCCTGCTCGACGGCCGGCTCCTGGGCCGGGTACGGAACATGCACCGCTCGTACCGCTTCGATGTGACGGGTCTGAGCGGGCGCCTCTCGGTGCGTTTCGCCTCCGCCTACGCCGAGGCCGAGGCCGTGCGCGGCAGGCTGGGCGAACGGCCCGCCGCCTACGCCGAGCCCTACCAGTACGTCCGCAAGATGGCCTGCTCCTTCGGCTGGGACTGGGGGCCGACCCTGGTGACGGCCGGGATCTGGCGTCCGGTGCGTCTTGAGCACTGGTCGACGGCCCGGATCGCACGCGTACGGCCACTGGTGACCGTCGAACAGGGCGCCGGCACGGTCGAGTTGGCCGTCGACGTCGAGCGGACCCGGGTCGAGGTGCCGCTCGCCGTGGAGGCGACGGTCGGCGGCGTGCGGGCCCGGGCGGAGATCGACGGGGCGAGCGGTGTCGTACGGCTCCAGGTGCCGGACGTACGGCTGTGGTGGCCTCGCGGGTACGGCGAACAGCCGCTGTACGACGTCGAGTTGACGCTGCTGCACGGTGACGCCCCGCTGGACGTGTGGCGGCGCCGGATCGGCTTCCGGAGCGTCGAGCTGGACCGCCGGTCCGACGCCGACGGCACCGGGTTCACCCTCGTCGTGAACGGCGAGCGGCTCTTCGCGCGGGGCGTCAACTGGATCCCGGACGACGTCTTCCCGTCCCGGGTCACGCGGGACCGGTACCGCCGACGGCTGCGGCAGGCGGCCGACGCGGGCGTGGACCTCGTACGGGTCTGGGGCGGCGGGATCTACGAGAGCGAGGACTTCTACGACGCCTGCGACGAGCTGGGGCTGCTGGTCTGGCAGGACTTCCCGTTCGCCTGCGCGGCCTACCCGGAGGAGCAGCCGCTGCGCGGCGAGGTGGAGGCCGAGGCCCGCGAGAACGTCGTACGGCTGATGCCGCACCCCTCGCTCGTGCTGTGGAACGGCAACAACGAGAACCTGTGGGGGTTCCGGGACTGGGGCTGGGAACCTCGGCTGGCCGGGGACTCCTGGGGCGAGGGGTACTACCTGGGCGTGCTGCCGCGGGTGGTGGCCGAGCTGGATCCGACGCGGCCGTACACGGCGGGGAGCCCCTGGTCCGGGTCGTGGGAGCGGCATCCGAACGATCCGGCGCACGGCACGCACCACTCCTGGGAGGTGTGGAACCGGGAGGACTACGCCGAGTACCGCGCGCACGTGCCGCGGTTCGTGGCCGAGTTCGGCTGGCAGGCGCCGCCCGCCTACGCCACGCTGCGGCGGGCACTGCCGGGCGAGGAGCTCGCACCGGACTCCCCCGGCATGCTGCACCACCAGAAGGCGGACGACGGGAACGGGAAGCTGAGGCGGGGGCTGGAGCGGCATTTCGCCCGGCCCGGGAAGGACTCCGAAAAGGACTCCGAGAACGAATCCGGGAACGAATCCGGGTGGGATTTCGACCGGTGGCACTACCTCACCCAGGTCAACCAGGCGCGTGCCGTCGCGGCCGGGATCGAGCACTGGCGGTCGCACTGGCCGGTGTGCGCGGGCACGGTCGTGTGGCAGCTCAACGACTGCTGGCCGGTGACGTCCTGGGCGGCGATCGACGGCGACGGGCGGGAGAAGCCGCTCTACCACGAGCTGCGACGGCTGTACGCGGACCGGCTGCTGACGCTTCGAGTACGGGAGCGGGGGCTGGAGTTGGCCGTCGTCAATCAGGCGGCTCAGGCGTGGTCGGGGATGGTGCGGCTGCGGCGGATGTCGGTCGAGGGGGTCGTGGCCGGGGAGGCCGGTGTCGGGTTCGGCGCCGAAGGGCGGCGGGTGGCCCTGGTCGCCGTACCGAAGGAGCTGGAGCCCGCCGGGCCGAAGGAGTTCCTCGTGGCCGACGCGGGCGGGCTGCGTACCGTGTACTTTCCCGTGCCGGATCGCGAAGTACCGTATCCACGGCCGGAGTTCGACGTCGCACTAGTGCCGGGTGGGATCGTGGTGACGGCCCGCACCCTGGTACGGGATCTGCTGTTGCAGGCCGACCGGCTGCACCCGGACGCCCGGGCCGACCGGGGGCTCGTCACACTGCTGCCCGGCGAAGCGGTGACCATCGGTGTGTCCGGCTGGGAGACTCCTGACGCCGAGGCCGCCCGGTCCGCCCTGTACTGCATGGAGCCCTCCCGATGACGACCCCCCGCGTCACCATCAAGGACGTGGCCGCGCGCGCCGGTGTGTCCAAGGGCGCCGTGTCGCTCGCCTTCAACCACAAGCCGGGGCTGTCGGAGGCGACCCGGGACCGGATCTTCCGAGCCGCGCGGGAGCTGGGCTGGGCGCCGAACCTCACGGCGCGGACACTGGCCGGGTCCCGGGTGGACGTGGTGGGGCTGGCGATCTGCCGGCCGGCCCGGCAGCTGGGCCTCGAACCCTTCTACATGGAGTTCATCTCGGGTGTGGAGAGCGTCCTGACCAAGCACTCCTGCTCGCTGCTGCTGCGGCTCGTACGGACCGTGGAGGAGGAGGTCGGGCTGCAGGGGACGTGGTGGCGGGGGCGGCAGATCGGCGGGTCGATCCTGGTCGACTTCCGGGCGGACGACCCGAGAGTGGCGATGGTCCAGCGGCTCGGGATGCCGGTCGTCGCGGTCGGACATCCGTCGCTGACGGGCGGGCTGACCTCGGTGTGGACCGACGACGCCACCGCCGTGACGGAGGCCGTGCGGTATCTGGCCGCGCTGGGGCATCGGCGGATCGCGCGGGTGGGCGGCGCGGCGGCACTCGGGCACACCGCCATCCGTACGGCCGCCTTCGACGAGGCCGCGCGGGGGCTGGGGCTGGCGGGGGCGTCACAGGTCGCGACCGACTTCTCCGGGGACGCGGGGGCGCGGGCGACGAGGTCGCTGCTGACGGCGCCGTCGGCGGACCGGCCGACGGCGATCGTGTACGACAACGACATCATGGCGGTGGCGGGGCTGTCGGTGGCGGCCGAGATGGGGCTCCGGGTGCCGGCCGACGTGTCGCTGCTGGCCTGGGACGATTCGCAGCTGTGCCGGCTCACGCATCCGACGCTGTCCGCGATGAGCCATGACGTGCACGGGTTCGGGGCGGAGGTCGCCCGGACCCTGTTCGGCGAGATCATGGGTGAGGGGCCCGGATCGCATCCCGTACCCACCCCGGTACTGGCCCCGAGAGGGTCCACGGCACCCCCGACGGTGTGACCTTCGCCGCTCCCGCCCCCGGGACTGGGCAGCTACGTTACTCATAAGTAGCATGGCCATGAGCAAGCGCTCAGCGTCCCGCACCTCTGGAGGAGAGCCATCGTGCCTCGTACCGTCAGGGACGTCGTCTTCGTCGACGGCGTCCGCACCCCGTTCGGCAAGGCGGGCCCGAAGGGCATCTACCACGAGACCCGCGCCGACGACCTCGTCGTCAAGGCGATCCGGGAGCTGCTGCGCCGCAACCCGGCTCTGGACCCGAAGCAGATCGACGAGGTCGCCATCGCCGCGACCACCCAGATCGGTGACCAGGGCCTGACCCTCGGCCGTACGGCGGGCATCCTGGCCGGCCTCCCCCAGTCGGTGCCCGGCTACTCCATCGACCGGATGTGCGCCGGCGCCCTGACCGCCGTGACGAGCGTCGCCGGTTCGATCGCCTTCGGTGCCTACGACGCCGTCATCGCCGGTGGTGTCGAGCACATGGGCCGCCACCCGATGGGCGAGGGCGTGGACCCCAACCCGCGGTTCGTGAGCGAGAAGCTGGTCGACGAGTCCGCGCTGTTCATGGGCATGACGGCGGAGAACCTCCACGACCGCTACCCCACCATCACCAAGCAGCGCGCCGACGAGTACGCGGTGCGCTCGCAGGAGAAGGCCGCGAAGGCGTACGCCAACGGCAAGATCCAGCAGGACCTGGTGCCGGTCTCCGTGCGCCGGACCAACGCCGAGGCGGGCGAGACGGGCTGGGGCCTGGTCACCGCCGACGAGCCGATGCGCCCGGGTACGACGCTGGAGAGCCTGTCCGGCCTGAAGACGCCGTTCCGCGTCCACGGCCGCGTCACGGCGGGTAACGCGGCCGGTCTGAACGACGGTGCGACCGCCTCGATCATCGCGAGCGAGGACTTCGCCCGCGAGAACAACCTGCCGGTCAAGATGCGCCTCGTCTCGTACGCCTTCGCGGGCGTCGAGCCGGAGGTCATGGGCTACGGCCCGATCCCGGCCACCGAGAAGGCCCTCGCCAAGGCTGGTCTGTCGATCGAGGACATCAACCTCTTCGAGATCAACGAGGCCTTCGCCGTCCAGGTGCTCGCCTTCCTGGAGCACTACGGCATCGCCGACGACGACGCGCGCGTCAACCAGTACGGCGGCGCCATCGCCTACGGCCACCCGCTCGCCTCCTCCGGCGTCCGGCTGATGACGCAGCTGGCCCGTCAGTTCGAGGAGCAGCCGGAGGTCCGCTACGGCCTCACCACCATGTGTGTCGGCTTCGGCATGGGCGCCACGGTGATCTGGGAGAACCCGAACCACAAGGACGCCGGAGGCAACAAGTGAGCACCACCGAACTCCTGAAGGGCGCGGCCGAGCTGTTCCCGGACGAGGTCGTCACGTCCGCGCACGTACGTCACCTCGACCTGCCGTCCGGCGCCGGGCGCTTCGCCCTGATCACGCTGGACAACGGCTTCGACCACACCAAGCCGACCACCTTCGGCCCGGCCTCGCTGGCGAACCTGAACGCCGCCATCGACCAGGTCGAGAAGGAGGCCGCGGACGGCGACATCGTCGGCGTCGGCATCACCGGCAAGCCGTTCATCTTCGCCGTCGGCGCCGACCTCAAGGGCGTCGAGCTGCTGAAGGAGCACAAGGACGCGCTGGCCATCGGCAAGGGCGGCCACGAGGTCTTCAAGCGGCTGTCGGCCCTCGCCGTGCCGACCTTCGCCTACTACAACGGTGCCGCGATGGGCGGTGGCGTCGAGGTCGGTCTGCACTGCAAGTACCGGACCGTCTCGAAGGCGCTGCCCGCCTTCTCGCTCCCCGAGGTGTTCCTGGGCCTGGTCCCGGGCTGGGGCGGCTGCACGATCCTGCCGAACCTGATCGGCGCCGACAAGGCCGTCTCGGTGATCATCGAGAACAGCCTCAACCAGAACAAGCAGCTCAAGGGCCAGCAGGTCTTCGACCTGGGCATCGCCGACGCCATCTTCGAGGGCGCCGACTTCCTGGAGCAGTCGCTGATCTGGACCGCCCAGGTGCTGAAGGGCGACGTCGAGGTCGAGCGTCCGGTGATCGACCGCGGTGAGGCCTGGGACCAGGCCGTCGCCAAGGGCCGCTTCATCGCGGACTCCAAGGTGCACGGCGCCGCTCCGGCCGCCTACCGCGCCCTCGACATCATCGCCGCCGCCAAGAACGGCGACCTCCAGCAGGGCTACGACGCCGAGGACAAGGCGCTCGCCGACCTGATCATGGGTGGCGAACTGCGCTCCGGCATCTACGCCTTCAACCTGGTGCAGAAGCGCGGCAAGCGTCCCGCGGGTGCGCCTGACAAGAACCTGGCGCGTCCGGTCACCAAGGTCGGCGTGGTCGGCGCGGGCCTGATGGCCTCGCAGCTGGCGCTGCTCTTCCTGCGCCGCCTGGAGGTCCCGGTCGTCCTCACGGACATCGACCAGGAGCGCGTCGACAAGGGTGTGGGCTACGTCCACGCCGAGATCGAGAAGCTGCTCGGCAAGGGCCGTATCAACCAGGACAAGGCCAACCGCCTGAAGGCCCTGGTCACCGGTGTGCTGGACAAGGCCGAGGGCTTCGCGGACGCGGACTTCATCATTGAGGCCGTCTTCGAGGAGATCGGCGTCAAGCAGCAGGTGTTCGCCGAGGTCGAGGCGGTCGCCCCGGCGCACGCGATCTTCGCCACGAACACCTCCTCGCTGTCGGTGTCGGAGATGGCGTCGAAGCTTCAGCACCCCGAGCGGGTCGTGGGCTTCCACTTCTTCAACCCGGTCGCCGTCCTGCCGCTGCTGGAGATCGTCCGCGGCGAGCAGACCGACGACGCCTCGCTGGCCACGGCGTTCGCCGTCGCCAAGAAGCTGAAGAAGACCGCGGTCCTCACCAAGGACGCCCCGGCGTTCGTCGTGAACCGCATCCTCACCCGCTTCATGGGCGAGATCCAGAACGTCATCGACGAGGGCACCCCGGTCGAGGTGGCGGAGAAGGCGGTGGAGCCCCTGGGCCTGCCGATGTCTCCTCTCGTCCTCCTTGAGCTGGTCGGTCCCGCGATCGGTCTGCACGTCTCGGAGACCCTCAACCGGGCCTTCCCGGACCGCTTCACGGTCTCCCCGAACCTCGCGGCCGTCGTCAAGGCGGGCAAGCGCGGCTTCTACGTCTACGACTCCGGGAAGCCGGAGCTGGACCCGGAGGTCGCCGCGCTGCTGAAGCAGGGCGACTCCGTCCTGACCGAGGAGCAGGTCCGCGACCGAGTCCTCGACGCCGTCGCCCAGGAGATCGGGCTCATGCTCGACGAGGGCGTCGTCGCCGAGGCCCAGGACATCGACCTCTGCCTGATCACGGGCGCCGGCTGGCCCTTCCACCTGGGCGGCATCACGCCGTACCTGGACCGCGAGGGTGTCTCCGAGCGCGTGAACGGCAAGAAGTTCCTGGCGCCGGGTGTGGCGTCGGTTCCGGCGTAACACGACTCGTACGCGAGTGAGGGCCCCTGCTCCGGCAGGGGCCCTTTCGTGTGCTGGGCCGCCGGGGCCGGGCCGGGCGGTCAGACCTCCCGCCATGCCTCCAGGGCCAGCCCCGGCTCGTCCTTGCGGCGGGTGACGAGGAGTTGGCCGGTCGACGGTGACAGCGTTGCCGCGACGACCCGGCCGTCCTCGTCCACCGCCATCGCCACCACCGCGTCCGCCGGGAGCTGCGGTCCCGACTCGGTCCACCACGCGCCCGCCGACTCCTGCTCCGTCGGATACGCGGCGAAGGCGACGCGGCCGCTCGCCGAGCGCTGGGCGAGCAACGTGCAGTCGTGGCCGTCGAGTTCGCAGCGGATCGCGGAGACCGGGCCCGGGCCGGCGGACGTCAGCAGGGTGACCGGCTTGGTGCCGGGGCGCCAGGCGCACAGGTCGCCGGAGTCGTCGGCGTAGAAGAGGGTGGTGTGCTCGGCGGAGGTGGCCAGGGCGTGCAGGGTGCCGGCGCGGACCGGGGTCTCCAGCGCCTCCTCCAGGACCGGGACGCTGCCCGGCTTCTCCTGCCGCCAGTGCAGGAGGGCGCCGGGGACGGTCGCGTACAGCTCGACCAGCCCGGACTGCCCCGTGACCGCGGCCGGCCGGTCGTCCACCTCGCTCCCCTTGAGGTCGCGCCACGGCCCCCAGCCGCCGGCCTCCTTCTGACCGCGCATGCTCACGCCGCCCGCCCTGTTGCGGACGAAGACATGGGCCCGCCCCACCGCGTCAACGGTGACGGCGGGTGTGCCGGTGCTGTCGCCGGACTTGTCGGGGTGGCCGATGGAGATCCAGTCCAGGGCGGCGAGCCGCGGCCGGAAGTGCGTGGAGTGGACCAGGCCCGCCTCGCCCGCCCTGGTGGGACGCCAGGCGGCCAGATGGGCGTAGGCGTCGGCACCGTGGCCGACCGCGGAGCCCGGGCGCAGCCGCTGGTCGCCGCCGACCCGGCGCGGGGGTTCCCAGGGGCCGCCGGGTCCGAGTTCCGCCCGGCACAGCACGGCGTCGTCGGTCGGCAGATAGACGCTGAGGCGGCCGTCGCGGCCGCGGATGAGCCAGTCGCCGTTCACCGGTTCACTCTATTCGGGGGTGAACCACCGGGTGGCCCCGCCCCCGGGCAAGCTGGACCACAGCAGCAACGTCCGTACGAGAACAGGAATTCGAGAACAGGAAGTCGACGTCATGACCGACAAGCTCACCGTGAGCGTCCTGGGCACCGGCATCATGGGCGCCGCGATGGCCCGCAATCTGGCGCGAGCCGGACACGGCGTCCGCGCCTGGAACCGCACCCGCGCCAAGGCCGAGCCCCTGACCGCCGACGGCGCGTTCGTCGCCGACACCCCCGCCGAGGCGGTCCGGGGCGCCGACGTCGTCCTGACCATGCTGTACGACGGTCCCGCGACGCTGGACGTCATGCAGGAGGCGGCGCCCGGCCTGCGTGCCGATGCCGTGTGGATGCAGTCGACGACCGCCGGGATCGACTTCATCGCCGACCTGGCCGCGTTCGCCCGCGAGCACGGCCTGGTCTTCTACGACGCCCCCGTGCTGGGCACCCGGCAGCCCGCCGAGGCCGGTCAGCTCACCGTGCTGGCGGCCGGGCCGGTGGAGGGGCGGGACATGGTGACGCCGGTGTTCGACGCGGTCGGCGCCCGTACGGTGTGGACCGGCGAGGACGGCGGGGCGGGCACCGCGACCCGGCTGAAGCTGGTCGCCAACAGCTGGGTGCTCGCGGTGACCAACGCGGCCGGTGAGGTGCTGGCGCTCTCCAAGGCCCTGGACGTGGACCCGCAGCGCTTCTTCGAGGTGATCGACGGCGGCCCGCTCGACATGGGGTATCTGCGGGCCAAGACCGGCCTGGTGCTGAACGACCGGCTGTCCCCGGCCGCGTTCGCGGTGACCACGGCGGCGAAGGACGCCCGGCTCATCGTGGAGGCGGGTGAGCGGCACGGCGCCCGCCTGGACGTGGCCGAGGCGAGCGCGGAACGCTTCGAACGGGCGGCTGCGCTGGGGCACGGGGACGAGGACATGGCGGCGGCGTACTTCGCGAGCTTCGGGGATGCCGAGGACGCCTGATCCGCACGGGCTCAGCGACGGCAGACGAGGATGCCGGCCATGCACCCGACCTCGAAGGCCCCGTACCGGGCGATGTGGTCGACGAGGATCGTGCGGGCCCGCTCGACGGTGGCCTCGAAGGGCACGTCGTGCTGGTCCGCCCACGCCCGGTAGGAGGCCAGGTGCGCGACGACCGGCCCGGGGTCGCGGACCGTGACGGTGCCGGGGAGTTCGATCGTCTCCACCCGGCCGAACTCCTCCCCCAGCAGGGCCGGGGCCTGCTCCAGGGTGAAGCGGGCACCGAGCGGGATACGGGCCGGGCCGCGTCCGGTGCCCAGGACGTCGCCCGCTGCCCGCTGCCACAGGTCTTCGAGTTCGGCCTTGTCCCGGGCACGGGTGGTGGAGGCGACCACCACTCCGTCACGGGCGACCACGCGGGACAGCTCCCTGACCGCCCGGGGAATCTCCGGCACGTGGTAGAGCATGTGCATCGCCAACGCCGCGCCGACACTCCCCGTGGCCAGCGGCAGCCGCATGGCGTCCGCCACGGCGACCGGGCCGGGGACGCCCGCGAGGATGCCGGGCGAGAGGTCCAGACCGAGCAGCGCCAGGTCGGGCCGGTCCTCCCGGAGCCGCTGGAGGAACGTGCCGTTGCCGCACCCGACATCGACCACCCGCCCCCGTACGCCGCTGAGCTGCTCGGCGACGAGACCGGGCAGGTCGTAGCGAGGCGTCTGCCAGCGGTAGAGCGCCTGCCGGGCGGCCAGGTCCCGGTCGCTGCGGTAGGCGCTTTGGGTGAGGCGGGCCCGGTCGGTGACGGCGGCTTCGTGTGCGGCGGACGGTTCGGTCACGTCATCGGCTCCGGTGGTCGTCGTTTCCAGGGTCACCCCACCGGATACCCGGACCGCCCGGGCTCGGCACACGTTGCCGGGTTCGGCACACGTTGCCCGGGCTCCGCACCCGCCGCCCGGCCACCGGCACGTCGCGCCATGGGCCCTTGCCTCCATGGGACCCTTGCCGCATGACTGAGGACGTCCCCCTGCTCGTGATCGTCGACGCCGCGAACGTGGTCGGGTCGGTGCCCGACGGCTGGTGGCGGGACCGGCGGGGGGCCGCGGAGCGGTTGCGGGACCGGCTGGCGGCGGACGGGGTGCCGGGGCGTGCGGGGCCCGTCGAGATCGTGCTCGTGGTGGAGGGGGCGGCGCGTGGGGTGGAGTCGGTGCCGGGGGTGCGGGTGGAGTCCGCCGCCGGGAGCGGGGACGATCACATCGTCGAGCTCGTCGAACGGGCGGGTGACCGGCCCTGCCTGGTGGTGACCGCGGATCGGGAACTGCGGCGGAGGGTGACGGAGTTGGGGGCGGAGGTGGCGGGGCCGCGTACGGTGCGGCCGTAGCCCGCAGCCCGCATCTCATCGTGAACGCTGTCCGGCCCCGCGGTTCCCGCGGAGGCGGGACATACGGGGCCGGAGGCTCGGGTGTCGGCCACCCGTCAGCCGTGCCGCTCGGCTACTCGGCGTCTCCGCGCGGCGGCTTCATCACGTCGCCCACGGTCGTCTCCTCCTGCAGTGCGAGGCGGCTGTGGGAGCGGCCGTAGAGGAAGTACACGACGAAGCCCACCACCATCCAGATGGCGAACCGGACCCAGGTCTCGGCGGGCAGGTTGATCATCAGCCACAGCGAGGCGAGGACCGACAGGATCGGAAGGACCGGCACCCATGGGGTGCGGAAGGACCGGTGCAGGTCGGGGCGGGTCCTGCGGAGGATGATCACGCCGATGGCCACCACGACGAAGGCGAACAGGGTGCCGATGTTCACCAGGGCCGCGAGTTCGGTCAGTGGCGTGAAGCCGGCGAGGATCGCGATGATCACGCCGAGCAGGATGGTCGGCCGGTGCGGGGTCTTGAACCGCGGGTGGACGTGGGAGAAGAAGCGCGGCAGCAGTCCGTCCCGGCTCATCGCGAAGAAGACCCGGGTCTGGCCGAGCAGCAGGATCATGCACACCGTCGTCAGGCCGACCGCGGCGCCGAAGCTGATGAAGCCCGCGAACCAGGGATGCCCGGTGTCCTTGAACGCGTCGGCCAGCGGGGCGTCGACGGACAGCTTGGTGTAGTGCTGCATGCCCGTGACGACGATCGACACGGCCACGTACAGCGTGGTGCAGATGAGCAGGGAACCGATGATGCCGCGCGGCATGTCGCGCTGCGGGTTCTTGGTCTCCTCGGCGGCGGTCGCCACCACGTCGAAGCCGATGAAGGCGAAGAACACCACCGAGGCGGCGGTGAAGATGCCCATCACGCCGAAGTTGGAGGGCGCCCAGCCGAACATGAGCTGGATCAGCGGGGCGTCGAGATTGCTGGCGGCCTCCACCGTCTGGGTCTTGGGGATGAACGGGTCGTAGTTGTCGCCGTCGATCAGGAACGCGCCCGCGACGATCACGGTCAGGACGACGGCCAGCTTGATGGCCACGACCAGGGACGTGATCCGCGCGGACAGCTTCATACCGAGCACGAGGATGAAGGTGAGGACGAGGACCAGGGCGGCGGCGAGGATGTCGAAGCCGAAGGCGTCGGCGCCCTCTCTGCTGCCCAGGGACACGGGCATCTCCCAGCCCGCGTTGTCCATCAGGGACTGGATGTAGCCGGACCAGCCGACGGCCACCACCGCCGTGCCCAGCGCGAACTCCAGGACCAGGTCCCAGCCGATGATCCAGGCGGGCAGTTCCCCCAGGGAGGCGTACGAGAACGTGTACGCGGACCCGGCGACCGGGACCGTGGACGCGAACTCGGCGTAACAGAGCGCGGCCAGCGCACAGGCGACGCCGGCCGTGACGAATGCCAGGGCCACCGCCGGTCCGGCGTTGTTCTTCGCGACGGTGCCGGTGAGAACGAAGATGCCGGTGCCGATGATGACACCGACACCGAAGACGGTCAGGTCCAGCGCGGACAAGGATTTCTTGAGCGCGTGCTCTGGCTCCTCGGTATCGAGGAGGGACTGCTCGACTCTCTTCGTCCGGAAGAGGGTGCTGCTCACGGTCGTACCTCCCACGCTTGTCGTCCCCGACATGATCGAGAGGGGGCGTGGTACGCATGCCCCGGCGTGGGCGGATTCACACAGATGGGCCGGTTTCGCCACCGACAAGGGTGGCGGAACCGGCCCATCCGGCCGTACCGCTGTTGCCGGACCTCCGTGGGCCGGTCCCGGGCGGGTCAGTCCCGGGCGGGCTCCACCGAGTCGACGTCGGCGGTCGTACGGTCGAAGCGGCCGTCCAGCCTGGACACGAGCCCGGTGACCTGGCGGGCGATGTCGGGGGCGGTGAGGCCGATCTCGGCCAGCACCTCGGCGCGGGAGGCGTGGTCGAGGAAGCGCGGCGGGATGCCGAAGTCACGCAGCGGAACGTCGACGCCCGCGTCCCGCAGGGCCTGGGCGACGGCCGAGCCGACGCCGCCGACGCGGCTGTTGTCCTCGACGGTGACGACGACGCGGTGGCGCTCGGCGAGCGGCGCCATGGCCTCGTCGACGGGCTTGACCCAGCGCGGGTCGACGACGGTGGTGGTGATGCCCTGCTTGTCGAGGAGCGAGGCGATCTCCAGGCACATGGGGGCCAGCGCGCCCACCGAGACGAGCAGCACGTCGGGCGTGTCCGTCCCCGGCTCGCGCAGCACGTCCATGCCGCCGACGCGGCCCACGGCGGGTACGGCGGGGCCGACGGCGCCCTTGGAGAAGCGGACGACGGTCGGCGCGTCCTCGACCTCGACGGCCTCGCGCAGCTGCGCGCGCACCTGGTCGGCGTCGCGCGGGGCGGCGAGCCTGAGGCCGGGCACGACCTGGAGGATCGACATGTCCCACATGCCGTTGTGGGAGGCGCCGTCGGTGCCGGTGACGCCGGCCCGGTCGAGCACGAAGGTGACCCCGCACTTGTGCAGCGCGACGTCCATGAGGACCTGGTCGAAGGCGCGGTTGAGGAAGGTGGCGTAGACGGCGAAGACGGGGTGAACGCCGCCGGTCGCGAGGCCCGCCGCGCTCACGGCGCCGTGCTGCTCGGCGATGCCCACGTCGTAGATCCGGTCCGGGAAGGTGTCCGCGAACTTCTTCAGGCCGACCGGCTGGAGCATCGCCGCGGTGATCGCCACGATGTCCTTGCGCTCCTTGCCGAGCTCGACCATCTCGTCGCCGAAGACGGACGTCCAGTCGGCGCCCGAGGCCTTGATCGGCAGGCCGGTGTCGGGGTGGATGGGGCCGATGCCGTGGAAGCGGTCGGCCTCGTCCTGGAGGGCGGGCTGGTAGCCGCGGCCCTTCTCGGTGAGGCAGTGCACGATGACGGGCCCGCCGAACCGCTTGGCCCGCGCGAGGGCCGACTCCAGGGCCTCGATGTCGTGGCCGTCGATGGGGCCGACGTACTTGAGCCCGAGGTCCTCGAACATGCCCTGCGGCGTGATGAAGTCCTTGAGGCCCTTCTTGGCCCCGTGGAGGGTCTCGTAGAGCGGCTTGCCGACGACGGGCGTGCGGTCGAGGATCTCCTTCGTGCGGGCCAGGAAGCGCTCGTACCCGTCGGTCGTCCGCAGCGTGGCCAGGTGGTTGGCGAGACCGCCGATCGTGGGCGCGTACGACCGTTCGTTGTCGTTGACGACGATGACGAGCGGGCGGTCCTTGGCCTCGGCGATGTTGTTCAGCGCCTCCCAGGCCATACCGCCGGTCAGCGCGCCGTCACCGATGACGGCGACGACATGGTCGTCACGTTTGCGCAGCTCGTTGGCCTTCGCGAGCCCGTCGGCCCAGCCGAGGACCGTGGAGGCGTGGCTGTTCTCGATGACGTCGTGCTCGGACTCGGCCTGCGAGGGGTAGCCGGACAGGCCGCCCTTCTTCTTCAGCTTGCTGAAGTCCTGCCGGCCGGTGAGCAGCTTGTGCACATAGGACTGGTGGCCGGTGTCCCAGAGCACCTTGTCCTTGGGCGAGTCGAAGACGCGGTGCAGGGCGATGGTCAGCTCGACCACACCGAGGTTGGGGCCGAGGTGGCCGCCGGTCTTGGAAACCGCGTCGACGAGGAAGGTCCGGATCTCCTCTGCCAGCTGGTCCAGCTGCTCAGGGCTGAGCCGGTCCAGATCGCGCGGTCCCGTGATGCGGGTCAGCAGCGGCACCCGTGCCTCCTTGCAGTAGAGCTGTTCGAGCTGTTGCCGGGCTTGTCGAGTCTAATGTTCCGCTCAGGCGGAAGGTTCCCGGCCCGGGAGTCATACATCACGCAATCGGCTCTACCCAGTAACACCCCGTACTACAACGCCGAGAAGGGGCGCGGGGAACTGCGCGACCGGCCACAACGGACCGGCACCCGCCAGCTCACCCACGCCCCTACGGCGCTACGGCGTCCTGCCGCTGCGCGCTACGCGCGGCCCGCGGTCTTCTGCGTCTTACGGGTGATCGAGTCGATCACGACCGTCGTCAGCAGAACACCCGCGGTGATCATGTACTTCACCGGCTCGGCGATCGACTCCAGCTGGAGCCCGTACTGGATCGACACGATCACCAGCACACCGAGCAGCGCGTTCCAGGTCCGCCCGCGTCCGCCGAACAGCGACGTACCACCGATGACGGCCGCCGCGATGGCGTTCATCAGCAGGTCACCGGTACCGGCGCTCTGGTTGGCGGACGCGATCTTCGAGGCCAGGAACAGACCACCGATGGCGGCGAAGCCGCCCGAGATCGCGAACACGGAGATCCGCACCGCGGTCACGTTGATACCGGCACGACGCGAAGCCTCCACGCTGCCACCGAGCGCGAAGACCTTGCGGCCGTACGAGGTACGCCGCAGCAGGAAGTCCGTGCCGACCAGGAACACCAGGAAGATCACGGTGGCCAGCGGCAGACCCTTGTACTGGTTGTACATGATCGCCGCGGCGAAGGAGACGATGCCGAGCAGCACGGTCCGCATGATGGTGTCGCTCAGCGGCCGGGACGGGATGCCCGCCGCCTCACGCCGGCGGTTGCTCAGGAACGACGTGAGGAAGAACACCGCCGTCATCACGGCCGCGAGGCCGTACGCCGCCGCGACATCCGTGAAGAAGTACGTCGTCAGCTTGCCGATCAGCCCCTCGCTGTCGAGGTTGATCGTGCCGTTCTCGCCCAGTGTCTGGAGCATGAAGCCGAGCCAGAACAGCAGACCGGCCAGCGTGACGGCGAACGCCGGAGCGCCCAGTACCGCGAAGAAGAAGCCGTGCGCCGCGCCGATGACGGCACCCGCCGTGATGGCGAACAGCACGGCCGCCCACTCGGGCCAGCCCTGGTTCACCGCGAGGACGGCGGCGATGGCGCTGGACGCGCCGCTGACCGAGCCGACGGACAGGTCGATCTCGCCGAGCAGCAGCACGAAGACGATGCCGACGGAGATCATGCCCGTGCCGACCATGGTGACGGTGATGTCACTGATGTTCTGCGCGGACAGGAAGGCCGAGTTCAGGCTCTGGAAGATGACGCAGATGACGACCAGGCCGAGGATGACCGGCAGCGAGCCCAGCTCACCGGCCTTCATCTTGCGCCGGAACTCGGTGATGTAGCCGGCCAGCCCCTGCTCCTGCACCAGCAGGCGGGGGTCGACCGCGGTCACCGCGGCGGCGGCCGCCTCGGTGTTGAGCACCTCGTGCTCGTCCTGCGCCGTGGAGGTCTTGTCGATGCTCACTTGGAAGCCTCCCCGTTCCCGCTGCGTGCCGCACGGCGGGTCACGGCGTTGTCGGTGGCGCCGGTGATGGCGGAGATGATCTCCTCCTGCGAGGTCGTCTTGACCTCGAAGACGCCGTTGTTCTGACCCAGCCGCAGTACGGCGACCTTGTCGGCGACGGCCTTCACATCGGCCATGTTGTGGCTGATGAGGATGACCGCGTGGCCGCGCTCGCGCAGCCGCTCGACCAGGTCGAGGACCTGGGCGGTCTGCTCGACGCCGAGGGCGGCGGTGGGCTCGTCGAGGATGACCAGCTTGGGCTCGCCGAGCATGGAGCGGGCGATGGCCACGGTCTGGCGCTGACCGCCGGAGAGCGAGGCGATCGGGATACGCACGCTGGGGATGCGGATCGACAGCGTCTGGAGCAGCTCGCGTGAGCGGCGCTCCATCTCGACCTCGTCGAGGACACCCCACTTGCGGACCTCACGGCCCAGGTAGAGGTTGCCGACGACGTCGATGTTGTCGCACAGCGCGAGGTCCTGGTACACCGTCGCGATGCCCAGGCTCTGGGCGTCGTGCGGCCGGTTGATCGAAACGGCCTTGCCTTCCCATTCGATGACGCCCTCATCGATGGGGTGCACGCCGGCGATCGTCTTGACCAGCGTGGACTTTCCGGCGCCGTTGTCGCCCACCAGGGCGACCACTTCACCGGCGTGGACCTCAAGCTCTACGTCGGTGAGCGCCTGAACGGCACCGAACCGCTTGGAGACCCCGCGCAACGCCAGCACGGGCGTAGCGGACACGTGAACCATCTCCTTCGCCGCCTGACCCGGCGGAAGGGTTGTACAGAGAGATTGGGGGGTTCCGTCCGGCGCCCCGCGCCGAGCTTGCGGGGCTGTCTTATGCGCGGGGCGCCGGAGGAGTCTGGAGCGAGCAGTCATGTCCCGTGCGGGAATTCAAGGACGAATTCCCGCACCTGGAAAGGGACCGGTACTGCTTGGCTGGTACCGCTTTACTTGAGGCCGGCCTTCGCGCAGGCGTCCTTGTACTTGCCCGTGCAGATCTCGTCGACCGTGTAGAAGCCTTCCTTGATGACCGTGTCGTTGATGTTCGCCGTGGTCAGCGACACGACCGGGATCAGGGCGGCGGGGATGTCCTGCGCGCTGCCGCTGGAGACCTTGTCCTTGGCGATGGAGTCCAGCTTCTCGCCCTTGGCCAGCGCGACGGCCATCTCGGCGACGACGTTGGCTTCCTGCGGGTAGGACTTGAACACGCTCATGTACTGGTCGCCGGCGACGATGCGCTGCACGGCGGCGAGCTCGGCGTCCTGGCCGGTGACCGGGACCTTGAGGCCGGCGGCCTGGAGGGCGGTGATGGCACCGCCGGCCATGCCGTCGTTGGCGGAGTAGACGCCGGCGATGTTGTTCTTGCCGACCGCCGAGATCGCGGCCTCCATCTCGGAGTTGGCGTTCTCCGGCTTCCACTCCTTGGTGTCGTACTCCTTGGCGATGGTGACCTTGCCGTCGAGGGCGGAGTGGGCGCCCTTCTTGAACTGGGCGGCGTTCGGGTCGGTGACCGAGCCGTTGATCATGACGATCTTGGAGTCCTTGGTGGCCTTGTCACCCAGGGCCTTCAGCAGGGCCTCGCCCTGGGTCCTGCCGACCTCCTCGTTGTCGAACGAGGTGTAGCCGCTGATCGGGCCCTCGGCCAGGCGGTCGTAGGCGACGACCTTGATGCCCTGGTCCACGGCCTTCTGCACGGAGTTCTTGATCGCCTTGGCGTCGACCGCGTCCAGGATGAGGACGTCCACCTTGTTGGTGATCATGGTGTCGACCTGCTGCGCCTGCAGGTTGGCGTCCTGCTTGGCGTTGTTGTAGTCGATCTTCGCCTTGCCGTTCGTCAGCTCCTTGATCTTCTGCTCGATCAGGGGCCGGTCGAACTTCTCGTAGCGAGCGGTCTGGTTCTCCGGGAGCAGGAGACCGACCTTGATGTCGTCGCCCTTGGCGGCGCTGGCGGTGGAGTCGTTGTCGCCGCCGGCTTCCTCGGCGCTGCCACAGGCAGCCAGCGAGATGGCCATCGCACCTGCGGCAACGGCAACGGCGGCACGACGCATACGCGTGTTCACTTCAGAAACCTCCCTGACGAGGCCGCGACGTTGCGGCCGAGGTGGCTGGAAGTCAACTCGGCCACACGTGCGACGTCAAGAAGTAAATCCTTAACGGGTTGGCAACGGTGCCATCCGTTCTCTAAGTGAAGGCAGGCGCAGCCGCATGCGGCGCGCCGGCCGCACTCCCGTCCAAAAGCGCCGAATCACCCATCTCGCTCAGTGCGAGCGCAAGGGCCCCGAGCACCTCCGCACGACCGCCAAGTGCCCCCGGGAGCACGGAGAGTTGGCGGGCCGCGCTGGGGATGGCGTAGCGCCCGACGGACTCCCGGATGGGCCCGAGGACCAGCTCGCCGGCCTCGGCGAGATCACCGCCCAGGACCACTCGGCTCGGGTTCAGAAGGTTGCAGAGGTTGGCGACTCCACTGCCGATATGGCGGCCGACGTCGGCGATCACCCGACGGCAACCCGGGTCTCCGTCCCTGGCCAGCCGTACGACGCCCTCCATGGTGAGGTCGGTGCCGTGACTGGACTGGAGGAGCGGGAGCACATAGCGGGCGGCCGCGAAGGTCTCCAGGCAGCCCCGGTTTCCGCAGCGGCAGACCGGGCCGGATTCATCCAGAGTAATATGCCCGATTTCTCCGGCTGTGCCACCCGGGCCGCGATAGATCTTGCCGCTGATGACGAGACCGGCGCCGACACCGCTGGCGACCTTGATGTACGCCAGGTCCCGCACGCCCCGTCCGCTGCCCCACACCAGCTCGCCCAGGGCGCCCAGGTTGGCGTCGTTGTCCACGTGCACGGGCACACCGAGCCGGCCGCGCATCTCCTCGGCGGGCTTGGTGCCGGTCCAGCCCGGCAGGATGGCGGTGGAGCCGAGGGTGCCGGACTCGACGTCGATCGGGCCGGGCACACCGAGGCCCACCCCGGCGATCTTGGAGCGGTCGACGCCGGTCGCCGCGATCAGCCGGTTGACCAGCTCCTCGGCCCGGTCGAAGCCCTGCGACGAGGACGCGTCGACGTCCAGCGGCTCGGACTCCTCGGCCAGCACCTGATGGGCGAGGTTCCCGACCGCGACCCGCAGATGCGTATGGCCGAAGTCGACCCCTATGACGATCCCGGCGTCCCCGCTCAGCGAGACGCTGCGGGCCCGGCGGCCGCCCGCCGAGGTGGGTGTGACCTCGACCGTTCCGCCGTCCTTGAGTTCACGGACGATATTGGAGACAGTGGCCGCGGACAGACCCGTCGTCCGCGCGATCTCCGCCTGGGTGAGAGATCCGGCCAGCCGTACGGCCCGCACGACCCGCTCCAGATTGGCTCGGTGCAGCGACGACTGCGACCCCGGAGTCTCCACGACGACCTCCTGCGCGCGGGACCGCTTCGATGAGGCCCCGTCCGTGTCCAACTAGTGAACTCTAAGCTGAGCCGTTCGGGTTGCCTCCCGTCAAGAGGTTGAACCGGATCCGGGATTGTGTACACGCACACGTGAGCCACCCCTGTGTGGGTGGCTCACGGTCGACGCGGAGTGACACGGTCCTCACGCTGGGGCCAACAGACAGCGTTTACTTCATGGCTTCAACGCCCCGGCGGCTACTTCAGCGCCCCCGCCGTCAGCCCCGCGACCACCTGCCGCTGGAACACGATGTACGCGGCGAGCACCGGCAGCATCGCCATCACCAGACCGGCGAAGAGCCCCGACCAGTCGCCCTTGTAGCCCTGGCTGACGGCCAGCTGCACCAGGCCCTGGGTGAGGACCCGCTTGTCGGGGTCGGTGTTGAGGACCGTGGGCAGCATGTACTGGTTCCACTGGCCCAGGAAGTTGAAGATACCGACGCTGATCAGACCCGGCTTGGCCATCGGAAGCATGATCTGGAAGAACGTGCGGGTGTGCGAGGCACCGTCGACGAAGGCCGCCTCGGCCACCGATGTGGGCAGCGTGCGGAAGAACGCCGTGAGGAAGAACACCGTGAACGGCAGCGAGTACGCGATGTAGACCAGGATCAGGCCGTGGATCGTGTTGAGCAGCCCCATGTTGTTCACGACGTAGAACAGCGGGACCAGCGCGAGCATGATCGGGAAGCTCATGCCGCCGATGAAGAGGAAGTAGATGAAGCGGTTGCCCGGGAAGTCGAAGCGGGCGAGCACATAGGCGGCCATCGAGCCGAGCACCAGGGTGCCGATGAGCGAACCCCCCACCACCAGGATGGTGTTGAGGAAGTAGTCGCTCATGTTGGCCTCGGTCCACGCCCGCGACCAGTTCGAGAAGTGCAGGGTGTCCGGCAGTGACCAGGGCGAACCGAAGATGGAGGCGTCGTCCTTGAAGGACGTCATGACCGCCCAGAGCAGCGGCATGGCGACCATGAACGCCCAGATGACGAGTACTCCGTGGGAGAAGACGTTGAGGACGCCGCCCTCCTTCTTCTCCCTCCTCGGCGATTTCGTCGGTACGTCGATCTTGGTGACGGGCATACCGGACTCGGCCGGTACGGGAGCGGTGGTCTCGGTCGTCTTCATCTGTCAGAACTCCAGCCGCTCGCGACGCCCCAGCCGCATGACGACCGCGGCGAAGGCCAGCGTGACGACGAGCAGGGCCACGCCGATCGTGGTGGCGTAGGCGGCCTGCCCGTCACGGAACGCTTTCTGGTACACGTACAGGACCATGACCGTGGTCGAGTAGTCGGGACCGCCGGGCCCGGTCGTCATGATGTGTACGACCGCGAACGACTCGGCGCCGAGGGCGAGGATGCCCATATAGACCCAGCCGGACTGCACGGTGTCCCACAGCAGCGGCAGGGTGATCCGGAAGAAGGTGCTGGCGCGGCCGGCGCCGTCGAGCAGCGCGGCCTCGTACAGATCCGCCGGAATGGAGGCCATACCGGCGGAGAACAGGACCACGAAGAAGCCGACCGTCGACCAGACGATCACCCCCATCACGGCCCACAGGGCGAGGTTCGGGTCGCCGAGCCAGAGCGGCTGGACGCTGTCCAGTCCGATTCCGCGCAGGATCGAGTTGATCGCGCCGCTGTCCGGGTTGTACGCGAAGGCGAACAGCAGCGCGACGATGGCGATCGACAGCACCTGCGGGAAGAAGTAGACGATCTTGTAGAAGGAGGAGCCGCGGACCCCGGTGATGGCCGGGCCGCCTTTTCTCCGCCGACCGCCCACATTGATCATGAAGGCGAGGAACAGCGCGAAACTGAGTGTCACCAGCGGCAGCAACAACGCGAACAACAGGCTGTGCTGCAACGACTTCCAGAAGATGTCGTCGTCGAGCATTCTCTCGTAGTTGTCGAAGCCGACCATCTTGAATTCGGGGCTCAGCCCCGTCCAGTCCGTGAACGAGTAGTAGATGGACTGGATGAACGGCCAGACGACGAAGAGCGCGTACAGCCCCAGGGGCACCGCGAGGAACCCCACGATGAACCGGTACTTGCCGTGCTGCATTGCTATCGACCCCGATCTGCGCGCGGGTGCAGCCGCTGGTGACAGGTCCTCAAAGGGACCTACTGGTGCTTGTAGTGCTTGATCGACGTGTCCTTGGCCGCCTCGTCGGCGAATCCCTGGATCTTCTTGATGGCCTCGGCCGGGGTGAGACGGCCGGCCATCATCTCGCCGAGACCGGCCACACCGATCTTCTCCTTCTGCAGCTGCACGTACCAGTCCTGCAACCGCGGGTTCACGACGTTCTGGCCGGCCTTTTCCAGCGCCGCGACGCCGGACTTGAGACCCGGGGTGAGGGTGATGCCGTCGGTGCCGCCGTTGTACGCGGTGAGCGACTTGACCTTGCTGGTGAAGTTCTTGGAACTCGCCTCGCTCAGCATGATCCGCAGCTGCTCCATACCGCCGGCGGTGTTCTTCGCCTTGGCCGGGACGATGAACGGCTCACCGCCGGAGGCCCAGATCGTGCCGAAGGGCAGCTTGTCGGAGCTGTCGATGCCGGTCGGCGCGGAGACGGCGAGGGCGAAGTCCTTGGGGATGACCTTCGCCGACTCGTTCTCCACCCAGGAGCCGTTCGGGATGAACAGCGCCTTGCCCTGGGCCCACGCGGTCTGCGACTGGATGTGGTCCAGACCCGGGGTGCCCTTGAGGACGTAGCCCTTCTTGTAGAGCTCGTAGTAGGCCTCGAAGCAGGCCTTGACCGCCGGGTGCTTCCAGGCGTTCGCCTCCAGGTTGTCGATGGCGTCGAGGACCTCGACACCGCCCACCTTGGCGATCATCGGGTAGAGCGAGAAGGGCAGGTAGTACGGGTACTTGCCCGCGTAGGTCCAGCCCGCCATGCCCTTCTTCTTGGCCTTCTCGCAGACCGCGAGCATCTGGTCCCAGGTCTCGGGGTACTGCTCGTCCAGCGAGTCCAGGGCCTTCTGCGAGTACCAGACGCCGTACACCGTGTAGGCGTAGTACATGATCCAGACCGGGTCGCCGTCGAACTGGCCCATCTCGACGATGCCGGGGCGCAGCGTGTCGCGGACCTTCTTGTTCGGGTCGTCGTACGACGGGGAGTCCAGCAGGGGCGTGAGGTCGGCGAGCTGGTCCTTGCCGACGAGGACGCCCATGTCCATCTGCTCGGCGCCGGAGTTGTCGATGAGGTCCGGCGGGGTGCCCTGGTTGAAGCGGGGCTGGAGGGTGGACTGGATCTTCTGGGTGGCGGAGAACTTCACGTCCACCTTGGGGAAGTTCGTTTCGTAGATCTTCACGGCGTCCTCGGCGTACTCCTTGCCGAAGCCGCCGTCGAACAGCACGAACTCCATCTGCGCGGTGTCATTGACGCCGAGCGGGTTCTTCTCGGTCTTCTTGCCTTCCTTGGCCTTGTCGCCGTTGCCGCCGCCCCCGCTGCTGGCACACGCGGAAAGGAAGCTCATCGTGGGGACGGAGATCAGGCCGAGCGCGGCGGACCGCTTGATCAGATCGCGGCGCCCCACACCGGTGGAGCCGTTGTTCCCAGGGTTTCGTGCGGAAGTGGATCCCATGCTCAAGTCCTCGCCTTCTCCAGGACTCAGGCGGTGAACCGGATCCTCCCGGCACCGCGATCGGGTCAAGCTGGGGTCGTGCAGGAAGTGCGGAATCATGTGAAGTGCCGACAGGTATAGTCCACTTCCCGCCAGCGGAGCAAGATCGAATGCAAGGTTGGCCGATGGTCTTTTCCGAGTTGAGACCTCACGGAAATATGAGTGGCCTGTGCGTCGCTTGCCCGAAAAATCCGCGACATAAGCCCCGAACGCCCCAGCCAACGCCCTTGACAATACTTGGCACTTGAGCCACAACTGATCCTTGCGCAGCGAAGTTGACAACGTTGTCCCGTGCGCAGGGAGGGTACCCGTTGAAGCAGCAGAGAGCTCGGCACAGATGGGGTACGGCGGTCGTGTCGGCGACCGCCTTTTGTTTGGCCGTGGGCTCGCAGGGCGCGGCGGTCGCCCTGCCCGAGGCGCCTGCGGCGGCCGACCGGGAGTTCGCGTCCTCGTTCGAGACGGGCGACCCGGCACCCGACTGGCTCAATACCGTCGACACGGAACCGGACGGCACCAAGCGGGCCTCGGGTGTCGACGGCGGCTACAGCAGCGGCATTCCGGGCAATGTGACCGACCATGTCACGGACGTACGCGCGAATGGCGAGAACACCGGCGGCGGGGAGGTGAAGGAGAACCTCGTCGACGGGGAGTCGAGCAGCAAATGGCTGGTCTTCGCATCCGCCGGGTGGGTGGAGTTCGACCTGGACAAATCACTGAAAGTCGCGAAATATGCACTCACTTCGGCCAATGACTACGCCGAACGTGATCCCCGCGACTGGACCCTGAAGGGTTCCACGGACGGCAAGGACTGGAAGACCCTCGACACCCGCTCCGGTGAGGCGTTCGCCGAACGGTTCCAGACAAAGACGTACGACATCGCGGAACCGGCCGAGTACCAGCACTTCCGGCTGGAGGTCACCAAGAACAACGGCGCCTCCGACATCCTCCAGCTCGCCGACGTCCAGTTCTCCACGGGCGGCGGCGACGGCCCGGTCCCGCAGGACATGCTCTCCCTGGTCGACCGCGGCCCGAGCGGCTCGCCGACCGCGAAGGCGGGCGCGGGCTTCACCGGCAAGCGGGCGCTCAGGTACGCCGGCCGGCACACCGCGGACGGGCGGGCGTACTCGTACAACAAGGTCTACGACGTGAACGTGGCCGTCGGCCGCGACACCCGCCTCTCCTACCGGATCTTCCCGTCGATGGCGGACGGCGACCGCGACTACGACGCCACGAACGTCTCCGTCGACCTCGCCTTCACCGACGGCACCCACCTCAGTGACCTCGGCGCCACCGACCAGCACGGCTTCCCGCTCTCCCCGCGCGGGCAGGGCGCGGCCAAGGTGCTCTACGTCAACCAGTGGAACCACGTCGCCTCGCGGATCGGGTCGGTCGCGGCGGGCAGGACGGTCGACCGGATACTCGTGGCGTACGACTCCGCCAAGGGCCCGGCGAAGTTCCGGGGCTGGCTGGACGACATCGCGCTGAAGACCGTGGCCCCCGAGAAGCCGAAGGCCCACCCCTCGGACTACGCGCTCACCACGCGCGGCACCCTCTCCAGCGGCGGCTTCTCGCGCGGCAACAACTTCCCGGCGACCGCCGTGCCGCACGGCTTCAACTTCTGGACGCCGGTGACGAACGCAAGCTCGCTGAGCTGGCTGTACGACTACGCACGTGCGAACAACGACGACAACCTGCCGACGATCCAGGCGTTCAGCGCCAGCCATGAGCCCAGCCCCTGGATGGGTGACCGGCAGACCTTCCAGGTGATGCCGTCGGCCGCCGCCGGCACCCCGGACAGCGGGCGTGAGGCGCGCGAGCTGGCCTTCCGGCACGAGAACGAGACCGCGCGGCCGTACTACTACGGAGTGCGGTTCGAGAACGGGCTCAAGGCGGAGATGGCGCCCACCGACCACGCGGCGGCGCTGCGCTTCACCTACCCGGGCGACGACGCGAGCGTCCTCTTCGACAACGTGACCGACCAGGCCGGGCTCACCCTCGACAAGGAGAACGGCCTCGTCACCGGCTACTCGGACGTGAAGTCCGGACTGTCGACGGGCGCGACCCGGCTCTTCGTCTACGGCGTCTTCGACAAGCCGGTGACCGAGGGTTCCTCCAGTGGGGTGAAGGGACACCTCCGCTTCGACGCCGGGGACGACCGGACCGTCACGCTCCGCCTCGCCACCTCGCTGATCAGCATCGACCAGGCGAAGGACAACCTGCGCCAGGAGATCCCCGACGGCACCTCCTTCGACTCCGTGAAGTCACGCGCCCAGCGTCAGTGGGACCGGCTGCTCGGCAAGGTCGAGGTGGAGGGCGCCACGCCGGACCAGCTGACCACGCTGTACTCCAGCCTGTACCGGCTGTACCTGTACCCCAACTCCGGCTTCGAGAAGGTCGGTTCCAAGTACCAGTACGCGTCGCCGTTCTCACCGATGCCGAACCCCGACACGCCTACGCACACCGGTGCGAAGATCGTGGACGGCAAGGTGTACGTCAACAACGGCTTCTGGGACACCTACCGGACGACCTGGCCCGCGTACTCGCTGCTCACGCCGAGCCAGGCGGGTGAGATGGTCGACGGCTTCGTGCAGCAGTACAAGGACGGCGGCTGGACCTCCCGCTGGTCCTCCCCCGGTTACGCCGATCTGATGACCGGCACCTCCTCGGACGTCGCCTTCGCGGACGCCTACGTCAAGGGCGTCGACTTCGACGCGAAGTCGGCGTACGACGCGGCCGTGAAGAACGCCACGGTCGTGCCGCCGTCCTCGGGCGTGGGCCGCAAGGGCATGGAGATCTCGCCCTTCCTCGGCTACACCGGCGCCGAGACGCACGAGGGCCTGTCCTGGGCGCTGGAGGGCTACCTCAACGACTACGGCATCGCGAAGATGGGCCGGGCGCTCTACAAGAAGACCGGCGACAAGCGCTACAAGGAGGAGTCGCAGTACTTCCTCAACCGCGCCCAGGACTACGTGAACCTCTTCGACTCGAAGGCCGGCTTCTTCCAGGGCCGGGACGCCAAGGGCGACTGGCGCGTCGACTCCTCGAAGTACGACCCGCGCGTGTGGGGCTACGACTACACGGAGACGAACGGCTGGGGGTACGCCTTCACGGCACCCCAGGACAGCCGGGGCCTCGCCAACCTCTACGGTGGCCGCGGCGGTCTCGCGGACAAGCTCGACGAGTACTTCGCCACCCCGGAGACGGCCTCCCCCGACTTCGTCGGCTCCTACGGCGGCGTCATCCACGAGATGACGGAGGCGCGGGACGTCCGGATGGGCATGTACGGCCACTCCAACCAGGTCGCCCACCACGTCACCTACATGTACGACGCGGCCGGGCAGCCCTGGAAGACGCAGAAGAACGTCCGTGAGGTGCTGTCGCGGCTGTACGTCGGCAGCGAGATCGGACAGGGCTACCACGGCGACGAGGACAACGGCGAGCAGTCGGCCTGGTTCCTGTTCTCCGCGCTGGGCTTCTACCCGCTGGTGATGGGCAGCGGCGAGTACGCCATCGGCTCGCCCCTGTTCACCAAGGCGACCATCCATCTGGAGAACGGCCGTGAGCTGGTGGTGAAGGCGCCGAAGAACAGCGCCCGCAATGTGTACGTCCAGGGCGTGAAGGTCAACGGCGTTCCCTGGAGGTCGACTTCGCTGCCGCACTCGCTGATCGCGAAGGGCGGAGTCCTGGAGTTCGACATGGGGTCGAAGCCCTCGTCCTGGGGCACCGGCAAGAACGCGGCGCCCGTCTCGATCACCGAGGACGACGAGGTACCGACGCCACGGGCGGATGTACTCAAGGGTGACGGGGCGCTGTACGACAACACGTCGGGGACGGAGGCGAGCGTCACCTCGGTGGACCTGCCGTTGTCCACCGACGCCAAGGCCGTGCAGTACACCCTCACCTCGCCGTCGGACCGGACGAAGGCGCCGACCGGCTGGAAGCTCCAGGGGGCCGAGGACGGCACCACATGGCGGACCCTCGACGAGCGCTCCGGGCAGTCCTTCACCTGGGACCGCCAGACACGGGCGTTCACCGTGGGGTCTCCGGGTACGTACGGGAAGTACCGCCTGGTGCTCGATGGCGAGGCGGTGGTGTCGGAGGTCGAACTGCTCGCCTGAGAAGGGGCGTTGGCGCATTGGAGGTCTCATGCTGGGTGTCGATCCGGCCTGGCTGCCGGACGAGGCGTTCCGGCCGATCGGCACCCGGCGGACCCTGATCCGCGGCTCGGGTCCACTGGTGGACACCGTGCACGGGGAGGTGGCAGAGGCCTGCGTACGGTTCGGGGGAAGCGTCTCGCGTGAGACGTCCCCCGAACCGTACGACCTGCTGCTGGAGCTGACCGGCACCGACGGAGGTGACGGCGGCGAGGCGTTCACCTTCGAGCGCGAAGGCGGCCGTACGACGGTGACCGCGTCCGGCGGGCCCGGCCTGCTGTACGGCCTCTTCCATGTCGTACGGCTCGGGGAGACGGCGTTCCAGGGCTCGCTCGAACGCTCGGCGCACCGGCCCGAGCTGGCGCTGCGGATGCTCGATCACTGGGACAACGTGGCCGTGCATCCGGTGATGGGCCAGGTGGAGCGCGGATACGCCGGAGGGTCGCTGTTCTGGGCGGACGGGCGGGCGCGCGGCGAGACGGACCGGATCCGGGCGTACGGCAGGCTGCTGGCGGCGTGCGGGATCAACGCCGTGGCCGTGAACAACGTCAACGTGCACGCGGCCGAGGCACATCTGCTGACCGACCGGATCGGTGAAGTGGCCGACATCGCGGGCGCGTTGCGGCCGTACGGCATCCGGACCCATCTGTCGGTGACCTTCGCCGCGCCGATGGTGCTCGGGGGCCTGGCGACCGCCGATCCGCTGGACGAGGCGGTGCGGGCGTGGTGGGCCGAGGCGACCGCGCGGGTGTACGAGGCGATCCCCGACTTCGGCGGGTACGTCGTGAAGGCCGACTCCGAGGGGCAGCCGGGGCCCTTCGCCTACGGCCGCAGTCACGCGGACGGCGCGAACATGCTGGCCGCCGCATTGGAGCCGTTCGGCGGCACGGTGCACTGGCGGGCGTTCGTCTACGACCACCGCCAGGACTGGCGGGACCGGACGACGGACCGGGCGCGGGCGGCGTACGACCATTTCGTGCCGCTGGACGGGGAGTTCGCCGACAACGCCGTGCTCCAGGTGAAGCACGGCCCCATGGACTTCCAGGTACGGGAACCGGTCTCGCCGCTGATCGGTGCCATGCCGCGCACTCGGCTCGCGGTGGAGATGCAGGCCACGCAGGAGTACACCGGGCAGCAGCGGCATGTGTGCTGGCTGGGGCCGATGTGGAGCGAGGCGTTGCGCTTCCGGCCCGAGGAGGGCGGGTCCGGCCCCGTGGGCGAGTTGGCGCGTGGCGGGCTGGTCGCCGTGTCGAACGTCGGTGACGATCCGTTCTGGACCGGGCATCCGCTGGCCCAGGCGAACCTGTACACCTTCGGGCGGCTCGCCTGGCAGCCGGACTCGGATCCGGGCCGGATCCTGGACGAATGGATCGGGCTCACCTTCGGGACCGGGGACGCGCGCCTGCACACGGGGCTGCGGGCCGTCCTGGACGGCTCGTGGCGGACGTACGAGAAGTACACCGCGCCCCTCGGTGTGGGCTGGATGGTGCAGCCCGGCCATCACTACGGGCCGAGCGTGGACGGCTACGAGTACAGCCCCTGGGGCACCTACCACTTCGCCGACCGCGACGGCATCGGCGTCGACCGCAGCGTGGCGACCGGCACCGGGTACGCGGGGCAGTACGCCAAGCCGTGGGCCGAGGTGTACGAATCACCCACCTCCTGCCCCGACGAGCTGTTGCTGTTCTTCCACCACGTGTCCTACGACCATGTACTTCGCAGCGGGAAGACAGTGATCCAGCACATATACGACACGCACTTCGAAGGCGTGGAAGAGGTGGAGGCGGCTCAGCGGGAGTGGCAGGGGCTGGCGGGCCTGGTGGACCCCGCGCGCCACGCGCGGGTCGCCGAGCGCTACGAGGAGCAGCTCCGCGGTGCCCGCGAGTGGCGCGACCAGATCAACAGCTACTTCTTGCGCAAGTCGGGTGTGCCCGACGCACATGGGCGGCGCATCTACTGAACTCGCAGGACCGCCGTGCCGAGCGGGTCCAGGGTGAGCGGTTCGCCCTCCTCGACCCGTTTGCCGGTGAGCAGGTCGGTGGCGGTGGTGTGGGCGGTCAGGTGGGCCGGTTCGGGGGCGTGGTTGAGGAGGAAGAGCAGGCGGGTGCCGTCGGGGGCGATACGGGTCGCCGTCTCGACGGCCGGGTGGTCGGCGTAGGGGCCGAGCAGGTCGTGGCGGGCGAGGATCCGGCGGACGACCCGGTCGACACCCGGCTGGTCGAGAGCGGTGGCCACGTACCAGCCCTCTCCCCCGCGGTCACCGAAGCCGTGCCGGGTGACGGCCGGGGTGCCCGCGTAGAAGTCGGCGCCGTAGGTGCCGACCGGCTCGGCGCCGCGCGGTTGCACCAGCTCGAAGACGAGCCGGGCCTGCGCCTCGTACTCCCCCATCCGCACGGGCTGGACGAAGTCCCGCGGCCGGGAGTCCCATTCGTCGACGCGGACGCCCATGAGGGGCGCGAGCGGGCCGGGCACGTCGGCGGGGAACGCACGGTCGTGTTCGTCGACGCGGCCCGAGAGGAACGTCGTCAGGACCGTGCCGCCGCGTGCGGCGACGGCTTCCAGGCGCTCGGCCAGGTCGCCCTTGACCATGTGCAGGACCGGCGCGAGGACCACGTCGTATGCCGTGAGGTCGGCCGTGACCGCGATGACGTCGACATCCGCGCCGGCCTCACGCGCGGCCCGGTAGTAGCTGTGGACCACCTCCTGGTACTTGACCAGCCGGGACGGGCCGTCGGAGATCTCCAGGGCCCACCAGCTGTCCCAGTCGAAGAGGAGGGCGGTGCGGGCGGGAGTGCGGGCACCGAGAGTCGCGTCGCCGAGGGCCGCCAGCTCCCGCCCCAGCTCGGCCACTTCACGGAACACGCGGGTGTCATCGCGGCCGGCGTGACCGATGACGGCGCCGTGGTACTTCTCGCAGGCGCCCCGGGAGGCACGCATCTGGAAGTAGAGGGCGGCGTCGGCGCCGTGGGCGACGGCCTGGAAGGTGGCGAGCCTCAACTCCCCCGGTCTGCGCAGCGGGTTGACGTCCCGGCAGGCCGTCGTGGACGGCGTCTGCTCCATCAGCCAGAACGGGGCGCCGTCCTTGAGGCCGCGCATCAGGTCGTGGGCGAGGGCGGGCCAGGTGGGCGGGGCGTCGAGGGGCGGGTAACTGTCCCAGGAGGCGAAGTCGAGGTGGGGTGCCCAGCGGTGGTAGTCGAGGGGGCGAAACATGCCCATGAAGTTGGTGGTGACGGGCGTGTCCTGGTCGTGGGCGCGGATCACCTCCTTCTCGGCGAGGAAGCAGCCGAGGAGGGCGTCGGTGGTGAAGCGGAAGTAGTCGAGGGTGATGCCCTGGAACGCGGTGTGGTCGGGCCCGCGCCAGTGCTCGGTGAGGGCGCTCGGCGGCTCGATCTCGGCCCAGTCGGTGTAGCGGTGGGACCAGAAGGTGGTCCACCAGGCGTCGTTGAGGGCGTCGAGGGTGCCGTACCGGTCCTGGAGCCATGCCCGGAACGCCTCGGCGCACAGGTCGCAGTAACAGGCGCCGCCGTACTCGTTGTTGATGTGCCAGGCGAGCAGCGCGGGATGGTTCGCGTAGCGCTCGGCGAGGCGGGCCGCCATCGCCGTGGCGTGGTCGCGGTACGCCGGTGAGCTGGGGCAGAAGTTGTGGCGCTGGCCGTAGCGGTGGCGGCGGCCCTCGAAGTCGGTGCGGTTGACCTCCGGGTGCCGCTTCGCCAGCCAGGGCGGGAGGGCGGCGGTGCCGGTGGCCAGACAGACCTGGCGGTTCTCGGCGGCGGCGCGGTCCAGGAAGCGGTCGAGAAGGGTGAAGTCGTAGGTTCCGGGGGCGGGTTGGGTGAGGGACCAGGAGAAGACACCGACGGTGAGGGTGTCGATGCCGGCCCGCGTGAACAGACGGTGGTCCTCGTCCCACACCGGCTCCGGCCATTGCTCGGGGTTGTAGTCGCCGCCGTACGGGATCCTCGGGGTGCGCGGCGCGCTCATGCGGTGAAGTCCTCCTGGGTCTCGGCGATCACCGGGCGGCCGCTGTGCAGCAGGGAGAGCAGCAGCGGGGCGGCCAGCAGGGCGGGCAGGGCCTCGGTCAGCAGGGCGGTCGACGCGGCCGTCAGCAGGAGCAGCGAGGCGGCGCCGAGGGTGGCGCGGGCGTGCCGGAAGAGGAAGTACCCGGCGAGTCGAGCCGTGTCACGGGCACGGAACGTGAACAGCGAGGTCAGGAGCAGCGCGTGCGCGCCCCACAGCAGGGAGCCTGCGCCGACGGCCGTGAGCAGTACCGCCCACCAGCCGGGCAGGCCGGTGGCCGGGAAGTGGGTGAGGGTGAAGGCGATGACGGTCAGCCAGGCGAGCAGGGGCACCCAGAGCTTCAGGGCCGGGAGGGCGTTGAGCCGCCAGCCTCGCGCATAGGTGCGGGCCGGGTGCAGGTCGGTGAGGTCGTGGCCCCGGTGGTGCAGGGCGTACAGGGCGGCGGACAGAGCCGGGCCGAGGGGGACGAGGCATACGGCGGCCAGGGGCAGGTTGGCCGGGTCGGGGCCGAGGAGGAGCAGCCCGGCGAGTCCGGGTGCGGCGGCCAGGAGCAGCATCACCTCGACGGTGACGAGGGTGTGGATCAGACCGGCGGCACGGGAGAGGACTCCGGTGCCGAAGCCGGCCGCGCGTACGCCGCTCTGGGCGCCGCTCACCCGTTCTCCTTCTTGAAGCGTTCGTAGGCCTTGTTGTGCAGGTCGACGAGCTGGTCCATGTTCTTGGCCTTCAGCTCGGCGAGGAAGGCGTCCCACTCGGACATCGGGCGCTTGCCGAGGACGAACTTGAGGGTGTTCTGGATGGTGTGGTCCTTGAGCGGGGTGTCCCAGAGGGTCGCCTGCTCCTGCTCCATGGACTGCAGGGGGTGGGCGGGGTCGATGGGGAGTTCCTCGCGCTGGGCCATGGCGTCCTGGAACTTCTTCTCGTCCGGGCCGAAGTTGGAGGAGACCAGGGCCCAGCTGCCGCCGTAGGTGAAGACGCCGTTGAAGAAGCCGTAGTCCTTCTGGAGGTCCTTCGGCGCGTCCGGGTCGGAGCCCATGAGGGAGATACCGGGCTTGAGCTCGTAGGTGCCGCCGGACTCGGTGTAGGTGACGCCGGGGACGCCCCACTTGCAGAACTTCTGGCCCTCGTCGGAGTACCAGAGCCAGTCCACGAACTGCATCATCGCGACGAAGGAGTCGCTCTTGAGGGCCTTGCCGGCGATCATCATGCCGTTCTCCAGCCGGGACCCGCCGAGGACGACCGGTCCCGCCGGGCCGAGCGGCACCGGCACCATCTCGATCTTCGAGCCCTTGACCTGCTTCTCCAGGTTGTAGCGGTAGTCCTGCACCAGTACCTGCGGGTTGGCGCTGATGACGTAGGACTTCTCGGCCAGCAGCTTCTGCAGCGCCTGGTCGTCCTGCTGGGTGAAGCTCTCCGGGTCGAGCAGTTTCTCGGCGACGAGCTTGCGCACGTATTCGACCATCCGGCGGTAGCCGTCGGTCGTGGCGGTGAAGACGAACTTCCGCGCCTCGGTGTCGAAGCTGATGTTGTCGTACGTCCAGCCCGACTTCACCCCGTACGCCTGCCCGAGATAGCTGAACAACGCCCCGCACGGGAAGGGGGTGTTGGTGCTCCAGCGGTCGGTCCAGGGGTACTTGCCGGGGTACTCGGCCTTGAGGGCCTTGAGGACGTCGTACACCTCGTCCCAGCTGGTGGGCAGGGTCAGACCGAGCTTGTCGAGGACGTCCGTGCGGAAGGACAGCGAGTAGCCGGACTTGACCTTCTCGTGCAGGCCGGGCAGCAGGTAGTACTTGCCGTCGGACTGGCGTATGGAGTCGAGCTCGGGCTCCAGCTTCCATCTCCGCACCTTGTCCCGGAAGTTGGGCATGAGGTGCACATAGTCGCTGACCGGGAGGATCGCGCCGGACGACACGAACGCGACCTCGGAGGGGTGGTACGTCTTGGGGATCAGGAAGGGGGCGTCGCCCGCGCCGATGAGGACGCTGCGCTTCTTCTCGTAGTCGGCGAGGGGGACGTCGACGGGCTTCAGGGTGATCCCGGTGCGCCGGGTGACCTCCTTCCAGAACAGCCAGTCGCCCTTCATCGGATAGACCGGGTTGTTGTTGTGCAGCAGCGAGAAGGAGAGCGGCTTGGCCGCCTTGAACTGCTGCCCGGCGCGGTACTCCTTCATCGCGCCGTTCTGTTTCTTCGACAGGTCCTTGGAGTCGCCCCCGTCGTCGCCGCTGCCGCAGCCGGTGAGGGTCGCCAGGCCGATGAAACCGGCGGCGGACAGGATCTGACGCCGCGACAGCTGTCCTGAGTTCTGCACGGATACTCCCTTGTTCCGTAAGTGGGATGACGGAGCGTCAGCCCTTGACGGCGCCGAGCATCACGCCCGAGACGAAGTAGCGCTGGACGAACGGGTACACGCAGAGGATCGGCAGCGCGGTGAGCACGATCGTGACGGCCTGGATGTTGGCCCCGACCTGGCTGAGCTGGTCCGTGGTGGCGCCCGCGTTGGAGCCGCCGGTGGCGCCCTGGATCATGTTCCGCAGATAGACGGTGACCGGCATCAGGTCGGAGCTGTCCATGTAGAGGAAGGCGCTGAACCAGGAGTTCCAGAAGGCCACCGAGTAGAAGAGCACCATCGTGGCGACGACCGCCTTGGACAGCGGCAGCACGATCCGCAGCAGGATGCCGTAGGTACTCAGCCCGTCGATCTGCGCGGCCTCCTCCAGCTCGGTCGGCAGGCTCTCGAAGAAGGCCTTCATGACCAGGAGGTTGAACACACTGATCGCGTTGGGCAGGGCGATCGCCCACACACTGTTCTTCAGGCCGAGACTGGTGATCAGCACATAGTTCGGGATCAGGCCGCCGGTGAAGAACATGGTGAACACGGCGATGCCCACCAGCACCCCGCGCCCCCTGAGGTGCTTCTTCGACAGGACGTAGGCGTAACAGGTCGTCAGCACCATGGCGACGGCGGTGGCGACGACCGTGTACAGCACGGTGTTGCCGTAGTTGCGCCAGAACATGTGGTCCCGGAACACGATCTCGTACGTGGTGAGGTTGAACCCCTTGGGCCACAGGGTCACTTCACCGGCCCGGATCTGCCGCTCCCCGCTGAAGGACCGCGCCACGATGTTGAGGAAGGGGTACAGGGTGACGGCCACGACGAGGGTGAGGATCACCCCGTTGACACCCTGGAAGACCCGGTAGGAACGGCTCGGCTTCACCACAGGCTGGTCCCCACTGTGCGGCGCGAGAGCTGGTTGGCGGAGGTGATCAGGACCAGGCCGATGACCGCCTCGAACAGGCCGATGGCGGCGGCGTAGCTGAAGCTGTTGGACTCCACTCCGGTCCGGTAGACGTATGTCGAGATCACGTCGGAGGTCTGGTAGGTCAGCGGGTTGTACAGCAGCAGGACCTTCTCGAAGCCGACGGCCATGAAGGTGCCGATGTTGAGGATCAGCAGCGTGATCATGGTGGGCCGGATGCCGGGCAGGGTGACGTGCCGGATCTGCTGCCAGCGGTTGGCGCCGTCGATGCGCGCGGCCTCGTACAGGTCCTCGTCGATGGTGGTGAGCGCGGCGAGGTAGAGGATCGTGCCCCAGCCGGCGGTCTGCCAGATCTCCGAACCGACGTAGAGGGCGCGGAACCACTCGGGTTCCTGGATGAAGCGGATCGGGTCGTGCCCGAACCATCCGAGGGCGTGGTTGACCGGGCCGTCCGTGGCGAGCATCTGCATGGTGATGCCGGCGACGATCACGATCGACAGGAAGTGCGGCAGATACGACACCGACTGGACGAACCGTTTCAGCGCACGCCGCCGCACCTCGTTCAGCAGCAGGGCGAGCACGATCGGGATCGGGAAGCAGAGGACGAGCGTCAGTCCGCCGAGCCACAGGGTGTTGCGGAACACCTGCCAGAAGGTGGGGTCACTGAGGAACATCTCGACATAGCGCAGGCCCACCCACTGCTCGCCGAAGATCGAACCGCCCGGCTCGAAGCGCCGGAACGCGATCACGTTGCCGATCATCGGCAGATAGCGGAAGACCAGGAAGAACAGCAGCGGCAGCACGGCCAGCGAGTACAGCTGCCAGTCCCGGCGCAGCGCCCGCCGCCTGCCGGTACGCGCCGGACGCCGCCCGCGGCGGGGTGGGGAGTTCGTCGACGGCGGCCCCTGGGTGCCGGGCGGTGGAGCCGACGTGGTGGAGGTGCTCATGCGGTGGCCTCCCGTTGACACCGAAAGTTTCGGGGTCGTACCGGCAACTTTGCGGCGAGGTTAGGGGCGGGTGTAATGGCTGTCAATGGGGCTGACGGGGAAGGCCAGTTGAGGAGGTAGGGACAGGGACCAGCCGGGAGACACGAAACATTCTGACGTAGAAGCGCAACAATCGGAGGCAGTTGATGCCCGCGTTCGACATGCCGTTGACGGACCTGGAGCGCTACAGTCCGGACCCTCAGGAGCCCGCGGACTTCGACGAGTTCTGGCACGACACCCTCAAGGAGGCGGCCCAGCCAGAGGTGTTGGTGTCGGCGCACCCGGCGAAGACCGGGCTGCGGCTGACCGACACCTGGGACGTGACCTTCCGGGGCTACGGCGGCGACCCGGTGCGGGCCTGGTTCAGCAGACCGGCCGGGGTGCGCGCACCGCTGCCCGCCGTCGTCGAGTACGCCGGCTACGGCCGTGGCCGCGGCCTCCCGCACGAGCGGCTGACCTGGGTGAACGCCGGGTACGCGCATCTGCTGATGGACAACAGGGGCCAGGGCGACCAGTACGGCAACGGCGGCGCCACCCCGGACCCGCACGCCACGGCACCGGGCGGCCCGGGCCCGGCGGTGCGCGGCCTGCTCTCTCCCCGGGACCACCACTACCGCCGGCTGATCACGGACGCGGTACGGGCAGTCGCGGCGCTGCGCTCACTGCCGGGCGTGGACGCCTCACGGATCGCGGCCGTCGGCAACAGCCAGGGCGGCGGACTCGCCCTCGCCGTCGCGGGACTCGTCCCCGACCTCGCGGCAGCCGTGGTCACCGCCCCGTTCCTGTGCGGCATCCGACGCGCACTCGACCTCACCGACGCGGGGCCGTACGGCGAGATCGCCGCCTACCTCTCCGTGCACCGGGGAGCCGAGCGGGCCGCCTACGACACGCTCGGCTACCTGGAGGGGATCGCCTTCGCCCGGCGCGCCCATGCTCCGGCCCACTTCGGGGTGGGCCTGCGCGACACGGTGTGCCCGCCCAGCGGGGCGTACGGCGCCTTCAACCGGTATGCGGAACTGTCGGGTTCCGCGCCGCGCAAGGAGATCCACGCCTACCCGTTCAACGGCCACGAAGGCGGCGACGCGGTGCAGGTCCGCCGTCAACTTGACTGGTTGCGGGAGGTGTTGGGGTTCTAACCTCGGACTTCCACGGAGAGGTCGTTGTCGACCGTGTAGTAGGGACGCACGACGACATCGCCGGCCACGGCCTCCGGATGGACAAAGATCTCCTTGCGGTCCGCCACGTCGTCGAAGAGCCGGCCGATCCGGACCGGAGGGGTATCGGCAGCGGGCCGAGGCCGGGGCTGGGGCTGGGGCTGGGGCTGGACGGAGAGGTCCCAGACGCGGGTTCCGTGGCCGTGGTCCGCGGCCAACTCCCCGTAGTCCACGGTGAAGGAGAACTCCCGGCCGTCGCTCGCGACCCGTGGCGAGAGGGTCCGTACGACACCGTCGCCGCCCCGCAGTCGCAGCCGTACGGCGGCTTCGGCGGCTTCCTCGGCGAAGGTGGTGCCGTGCAGTCGGGCCCTGACGGTCATCGAACGGTCGGTGACCTCGACGCCCTCGACCTCCGCATGGGCGCGGCGCAGCCAGGCCCGCACGGCGAGGTAGCCGTCCTTGGTGGTGTACGGGATCCGGACGGCCACCGGTGCGGGCCAGTCACGGCTCTGTCCGTCGACGAGTGCCCGTAGGTCACGCAGGCCGGGGCGGACGCGTCGCCGTTCCCCGGACTCGCCGGGCTCCGGGAGCAGGTACACGTCCCAGCGGCCCTCGGTCAGCGTGGGCCGCGGCTCCAGAACGGCGTGCAGGCGGCCGTCGTCGGAAGGCTCCAGGTCGAGGGGGCGCAGGATCTTCTCGGGCTGCCCCTTCTTGGGACGCAACCGCAGAAGCAGCCGGGGCGACGCGGACTCGATGGCGGCCGGTGGCCGAAGGGTGAAGGTGATCCGGCCGTCCGTGTCGATGGTGCAGTCGGCACGGAGAGGCGTGTCATGTGTGGCGCCGGACCATGTCGTCATCGCGGCTGCCTCCTTACGGTGCGCAGGGCGCGGGAGGCCGCGGCGTGGGCGGTGTCGCGTGCGGCGAAGCCCTGGCTGACCAGGGCGTTGCGTATTCGGCCGGGTTCGGGGGGAAGCCGTCGCACCGCCCCGCGGGCGGTCAGCGCCTCGTCGATCAGGCGCTCGGCGTGTTCCACGACCGGGACCGGGGCGAAGCGCCGGGCGTTCGCCATGGCGGTGCGGCCCATGTGCCGGCGGCGTTCGTCGTCGCGGACGAGGTCCAGCAGTGCGGTGCCCAGCGCGGCACGGTCCCCGACCGGCACCAGTCGGCCGTCGACGCCGTCCTCGATGATCTCGCCGGGTCCGTAGGGGCAGTCGGTGCTCACCACCGGCAGACCGCAGCGCATCGCCTCGACGATGGTCATGCCGAACGGCTCGAAGTTGGAGGCGGCCACACCGATGGAGCCCTTGACCCACTCCGCCTCCATGGGGGCGGCGGCGCCCATCAGGAGGACGTTCTCGCCGAGGCCGAGACGGTGGATGAGCTGCCGCAGCCGTGCGTGTTCCTCCCCCTTGCCGTAGATGCGCAGCTGCCAGTCCGGGCGTTCGGCGGCCACCAGGGCGAACGCCTCGATGAGCAGGTCGTACCGCTTGACCGGGACCAGCCGGCCCGCCGCGACGACCACCTTCGCGGTGCCGTCCGCGGCGGGCAGCACGGGGTCCGGGACGCTGTTCGGGAGCGCCTCCACCCGCACCCCGGGCAGCCGCATCTTGCGCCGGTAGGCGGTGGCGTCGGCCTCCGTGACCGTGGTGAGCACGTCGAGCCGGCGGTAGGCCCGGCGCAGGGCGGTGCGCAGCCGGGGCGGATGGTTGTCGAGGGTGAGGTGCTCCTGCCCGACGCGGACGACGCGCTCCGGCGCCTGGAGCGCGAGGTGCACGTTGAGCCCCGGCCGGGTGCCGATGACGACGTCGGCGTCGGTCTCCGCCAGACACGCGCCGATCCGTTGGTCGGTCAGCTCGCTGTACTGCCGGTGCCGGTACTCGGCGACGGGGAACACCCTCGCCGGCCTCAGATGCAGCGGATGGTCCTTCTCGTGCCGCAGATCCACCAGTGGCCGTAAGGAAACCTTCGGGTCCAGGGCGAAGTTGGGGCGCTCCCGGTGCCGCAGCACGGAGACGATCTCCACCTCGTGCCGCTCGGCCAGCGCCTGGGCCAGGTTGAAGGTGGTGGTGATGGTGCCGCCGATGCCGTAGGCGTTGTGCAGCAGGAAGGAGATCTTCATGCGGGGCTAGACCACACCCGACCCCCTGGGAGTTGCCCGCTGTTATCAGTTTGTTTCCCTGTCAATCATTCATGTGACACGCTTCCGGCGCCGCGGGCCCGGTGGGCGGCAGCTCTCGCCCACCGGGTCCGGGCCGTACGCCGGTTCAGCCCACCCGGCAGGGCAGGGTTGTCGCGCTGTCGCCGCCGGAGCCGGAGACGACGTAGCCGAATGTCGCGGTCTGGCCTGGACTCAGGGAGCCGTTCCAGTCGGCGTTGTGGACCATCACGGCCTGGCCGTTGTAGGTCGCGTTGCCGCTCCAGAGGCTCTCGACCTTCTGGCCGGCGGGGAGCGTCCAGTCGACCATCCAGCCGAGCATGGGGACGTCGCCGGTGTTGGTGACGGTCACCTCGGACTGGTAGCCACCGGTCCAGCTGCCGGTCGTACGACGGGTGGCGGAGCACTTGCCGGGCACCGGGTCGGTGGGGTTGCCGGGCTCCTTGACGCCGGTCACCTCGCCGTTGCCGCCGTCGAAGACGACATCGGAGCAGGAGTAGAAGGTTTCCTGACTGTCGGAGCGCTGCCAGACCATGTAGATGATGTGGCGGCCCGACTTGTTGTCAGGAAGCTTTCCCGTCCAGGAGTAGTTGGCCTCGACCGTGCCCGGGGATCCGTTGAGCGGCGGGTGGTCGACGGAGAGGAAGGGCCGCTCCTCCATGTCGTCCCAGGTGAGAGTCCGGGTCGGGTCGAAGCCGTCCTTGGTGATGTAGACGTAGAACCAACCCGGGTGCGCGGCCCAGGCGTTGTACGAGAAGTCGACCGTCGCACCCGAGGTGAGATGGGTGAGCGGCCAGTCCTTGCTGGGCGTGTTGAAGCCGGTGAAGTTGGTGTTGCCGCCGCTGCACAGCTCACCGTCGGGCACGAAGCCGCGGGTGCGGCCGGCGCCGTCGGAGCGGAGCACGGAGAACCAGTTGTAGAACGGCGTGGTCCCGCTGACCTGCTGGGCCGTCCGGCAGGCCGGGTTGACCGGCTTGATCTCACCGGTGTCGGTCAGCCCGTCCTGCCAGCACAGGAAGGTGCGGCTGCCGGGCTTCATGGGGGTGCCGTGGGCCTCCGCCCGACCGCCGGTGCTCATGACGAGCGCCACCGCCGGGATGGTCGCGAGCAGGGAGACCAGGACGAGGAAGAGGGCCCTGGCGCGTGTGGGGAGGGTTAATCGACGGGGCGGGGCGCCCGCCGACGCTGATTTTGTCAGGATCATGACAGTCCAGTCCGTTCCTTGGGGTACGGGCCGTGTGGATGCGTATGTGGATGCGTGCAGAGATGCACGGGCGCTGGTGCCGTGCGGACAGGTGGGGTGGGAACGGCACATGGGCGGGTTCCGGTCCACCGGATGGGAGCGCTCCCACCCTCACCTGTTCGGAAAGTAGCGCCGAGTGGCGTGGTTGTAAACGGCTGACGCAGGAGGCGTCGAAGGCCGGTCGGTGGTTGCCCGTCAGCAGTTCCCCGCCAGCGTCCGCGAGGGTCGCACCGGAGCCGGAGCCGGGGCGGACGGGCCCGACAGAGTGTCCAGTGGGGGTGGTTCGGCGGTCACGGGTGGCAGTTCGATCGTGAACTCCGTGCGCCCGGGCTCGCTCTCGACGTCGATACGGCCGCCGTGGGCCGACACGATCGCCGCCGCGATGGCGAGGCCGAGACCGGATCCCCCGTCGTGCGGGCCGCTGCGGGCCCGGGAGGTGTCGGCTCGGGTGAAGCGTTCGAAGACGGTGGGGAGGAAGGCGGGCGGGATGCCGGGACCGTTGTCGCGGATGCGGATGCGGATGACGATGCCGGAGGTGTCCGAGGCGTCCGAGGTGCCTCCTGCCGCCGGACCCGCCTCCACCGCGGCCACGACCCTGGTGCCGGCCGGTGTGTGGACGCGGGCGTTGACCAGGAGACCCGCCACCACCTGGCGCAGACGGGCCTCGTCGCCCAGGACCAACGGGAGCGCGTCGAGGCGGAGTTCGAGCTGCCAGTCGTGGCTGCCGCCCGCCGCCCGCGCGTCCCAGACCGCCTCGGCGACCAGCGCCGCCAGGTCCACCTCCGTCGACTGCAGCGGTCGCCCCTCGTCCAGCCTGGCCAGCAGGAGCAGGTCCTCCACCAGCCCCGTCATCCGGGCCGACTCGGCGGAGACGCGGCGCCAGGCGAGCAGCGGCTCGATCCGGTCCGCGCCCCGGCTCATGAGTTCGGCATAACCGGCGATCGAGGCGAGCGGGGTGCGCAGTTCGTGGCTGGCGTCGGAGAGGAAGCGGCGCATGCGCTCCTCGGCTCGTCGGCGGGCGGTCGCGGAGGACTCGACGTGGTCGATCATCCGGTTGAGCGCGGCACCGACCTGGCCGGTCTCGCTGCCGGGGTCGGTGTCCCCGGCCGGGACCCGGGTGAGGCCGGTGACCTCACCCCGGTCGAGCGGCGCGCGGGAGACCTCGGCGGCGGTGGCGGCGACCCGGCCGAGGGGGCGCAGTTGGCGTCGTATGACCACGGCGCAGACGCACCCCGCGACGGCGAGGCCGGCCACCGCGACGACGGCCTCGGCGGCGACCAGTGCGCCGATCATGCGCTGGACGTCGTCCATGGGCAGCCCGGTGAGGACCCGGACGCCGCCGCTCTCGACCGCGGTGACCCGGTAGGTGCCGAGGCCCGGGAGGGTGCGGGTGTGTTTGGCGCCGTCCATGGCGATGTCCGACAGGACGGCGGTCTGCTCGGCGGTGAGCGACTTCGGCGCGGCGTCGTGTCTGACGACCTCGGCGGCGACGATCCCTCCGTCCTCGTCCAGGCGGGCGGCCAGCAGGCCGGCCGGGTGGCCGTTGTCCGCGAGAAAGCCCAGGTCGTCCTCGCTCCCCGGGTGCAGCGCGGCTCCGCCCACGCTGCGTGCGACGGCGTCGGTGACCCGGCCGTCCAGGTCGCCCATCAGATAGGAGCGTTGGACGAAGGCCATGGTGAACGCCATCGCGGCGCAGACGAGGATCAGGGTGACGCTGACGAAGAGCAGCAGGCGGGTGCGCATGGAGCGGGAGCGCGGGCCCGGGCGCGGGCGGGTGCTCATCTGCCGTCACCCACCGGCTGGATGGCGTGGCTCGACGTCGACGATGAGCCCACGGACGCGGCCGTTTCGGAACCCTGCGGTTGCGGTCATGTCCCGATCCTGTCCGCGTCCGCTGAGGGAATCCTGTGCTCCACCTGAGGGTGGGTGATGACCTGGGGTTTCTTCACGCGGACACGGCGAGGGGGGCGGCCCCCCCCCCCCCCGCCCGGCGCGGGGCCCCCCCCCGCCACAGACAAGTGAGGCCGAGGTGGACGTTAGGGCTAGCGATCTGTATGATTGATGT
>NZ_JBHYJA010000003.1:143033-147849 GCF_042740355.1 Streptomyces sp. NPDC059010 | reverse complement strand
GCCCGTCCGGGGGTCCCCCCCGCGCGCCCCCGGGGGGGTGGGGTGTGCGTCGGGTTATTTCCCCCCCCCCCCCGGGGGCGCCCCCCCCCCCCCCCGGGGGGGGGCCCCCCCCCCACCGCCGTACTGAACTGCCGTGCCGTACTGCCTGCTTGACCGCTTGCCTGATCGCTTACTTGCGGATCAGGTTGCGCAGCACGTACTGCATGATGCCGCCGTTGCGGTAGTAGTCGGCCTCACCGGGGGTGTCGATGCGGACGACCGCGTCGAACTCGACACCGGTGTCGGTGGTGACCTTCACCGTGCTCGGGGTGGTGCCCTCGTTCAGCTCGGTGATGCCCGCGATGGAGAAGGTCTCCTCGCCGGTCAGGCCGAGCGAGTCGGCCGACTGGCCGGCCGGGAACTGCAGCGGCAGGACGCCCATGCCGATGAGGTTCGAGCGGTGGATGCGCTCGTACGACTCGGTGATGACGGCCTTGACGCCGAGCAGGGCCGTGCCCTTGGCCGCCCAGTCGCGGGACGAGCCGGAGCCGTACTCCTTGCCGCCCAGGATGACCAGCGGGATGCCGGCGGCCTGGTAGTTCTGCGAGGCGTCGTAGATGAACGACACCGGGCCGTCGGCCTGGGTGAAGTCGCGGGTGTAGCCGCCCTCGGTGCCCGGCGCGATCTGGTTGCGCAGACGGATGTTGGCGAAGGTGCCGCGGATCATGACCTCGTGGTTGCCTCGGCGCGAGCCGTAGGAGTTGAAGTCACGACGCTCCACACCGTGCTCGGTGAGGTACTTGCCGGCCGGGGTGTCGGCCTTGATGGCACCGGCCGGGGAGATGTGGTCGGTGGTGACCGAGTCGCCCAGCTTGGCCAGGACGCGGGCGCCGGCGATGTCCGAGACCGGGGTGGTCTCCATCGTCATGCCCTCGAAGTACGGGGGCTTGCGGACGTACGTCGACTCGGCGTCCCACTCGAAGGTGTTGCCGGTCGGGATCGGCAGGGCCTGCCACTGGGCGTCGCCCGCGAAGACGTCGGAGTAGGACTTGGAGAACATGTCCTCGCCGATGGCGTTGGCCACGACGTCGTTGACCTCGGCCTCGGAGGGCCAGATGTCCTTCAGGAAGACCGGGTTGCCGTTCTGGTCGGCGCCCAGGGCCTCGCGCGTGATGTCCACCTTCATGGAGCCCGCGATGGCGTACGCGACGACCAGCGGCGGGGAGGCCAGGTAGTTCATCTTGACGTCGGGGTTGATACGGCCCTCGAAGTTCCGGTTGCCGGAGAGGACCGAGGTGACGGCGAGGTCGTGGTCGTTGACGGCCTTGGAGACCTCCTCCGGCAGCGGGCCGGAGTTGCCGATGCAGGTGGTGCAGCCGTAGCCGACGAGGTTGAAGCCGACCTTGTCGAGGTACGGGGTCAGGCCCGCCTTGTCGAAGTAGTCGGTGACGACCTTCGAACCCGGGGCGAGGGTGGTCTTGACCCACGGCTTGCGGGTCAGGCCCTTCTCGACCGCCTTCTTGGCCACCAGCGCGGCGGCGACCATGACGTACGGGTTGGAGGTGTTGGTGCAGGAGGTGATGGCCGCGACCGTCACCGCACCGTGGTCGATCTCGTACGTCGAGCCGTCGGGGGCGGTCACGGTGACCGGGTTGGACGGGGCGCCGTTCGGGGCGACGGCCGGGGCGTCGGAGGCCGGGAAGGACTCCTGGCCCGCCTCGTCGACGACGTCGACGTAGTTGCGGACGTCCAGCTTGAACTGCTCGGCGGCGTTCGCCAGGACGATGCGGTCCTGCGGGCGCTTCGGGCCGGCGATCGACGGGACGACCGTCGACAGGTCCAGCTCCAGCTTCTCGGAGAAGTCCGGCTCGGCCTTCGGGTCCAGCCAGAGGCCCTGCTCCTTGGCGTACGCCTCGACGAGCGCGACCTGCTGCTCGGAGCGGCCGGTGAGCTTGAGGTAGTTCAGGGTCTCGCCGTCGATCGGGAAGATCGCGGCGGTGGAGCCGAACTCCGGCGACATGTTGCCGATGGTGGCGCGGTTGGCGAGGCTCGTGGCCGCCACACCCTCGCCGTAGAACTCGACGAACTTGCCGACGACGCCGTGCTTGCGGAGCATCTCGGTGATGGTCAGCACGAGGTCGGTGGCGGTCGTGCCCGGCGTGAGCTCACCGGTGAGCTTGAAGCCGACGACACGCGGGATGAGCATGGAGACCGGCTGGCCGAGCATCGCGGCCTCGGCCTCGATGCCGCCGACGCCCCAGCCGAGGACGCCGAGGCCGTTGACCATGGTGGTGTGCGAGTCGGTGCCGACGAGGGTGTCGGGGTAGGCCTGGCCGTTGCGCACCATGACCGTGCGCGCGAGGTGCTCGATGTTCACCTGGTGGACGATGCCGGTGCCGGGCGGGACGACCTTGAAGTCGTCGAACGCGGTCTGGCCCCAGCGCAGGAACTGGTAGCGCTCGCGGTTGCGGCCGTACTCCAGCTCGACGTTCTGGGCGAAGGCGTCGTTGGTGCCGAACTTGTCGGCGATGACCGAGTGGTCGATGACCATCTCGGCCGGCGAGAGCGGGTTGATCTTCGCCGGGTCGCCGCCGAGCGCCGCGACGGCCTCACGCATGGTCGCGAGGTCCACGACACAGGGCACGCCGGTGAAGTCCTGCATGATCACGCGGGCCGGCGTGAACTGGATCTCCTGCGACGGCTGGCTCTGGGAGTCCCAGCTGCCGAGGGCGCGGATGTGGTCGGCGGTGATGTTCGCGCCGTCCTCGGTGCGGAGGAGGTTCTCCAGCAGCACCTTCAGGCTGTAGGGGAGGCGCGCGGAGCCCTCGACCTTGTCCAGCCGGAAGATCTCGTACGACTCGTCGCCCACCTGCAGCGTGCTGCGGGCGTCGAAGCTGTTCGCCGACACGACAGTCTCCTTCATTGATGTGCGCGTACCACCACGATCCTGCCGCCACGGCATCTTGGCCGATCCGCTAAGGTAAGGCTAAGTTAGGTAACCCTTAGCGCCGGACTCGACGAGGGCGTGCGGCTACGGGTGCGCCTCGGCAGATATCTCGATGTCGAGATAACTCTAGTACATGAGGCCGGGATGGTCATGCCCGGCCTCCCTGTCGTGTGTCAGAGGCGGTTTTTCCGACCCCGATCGACGCCTTCCGCGACCGCCGACAGCACTGCACCGAACCCTCCCGCCCCTTGCCCCGCACACCCCCTTTGCATGACCATGCGTATTGATGCATACTCTTCCTATGTCCAAGGTCCTCACCTCCCTCCCCACCGGCGAGCGCGTCGGCATCGCCTTCTCGGGCGGTCTCGACACCTCGGTCGCGGTCGCCTGGATGCGCGACAAGGGCGCCGTCCCGTGCACCTACACCGCTGACATCGGCCAGTACGACGAACCCGACATCGCCTCGGTGCCCGGCCGTGCCAAGACCTACGGCGCCGAGATCGCGCGTCTGGTCGACTGCCGTGCGGCCCTGGTCGAGGAAGGCCTGGCCGCGCTCACCTGCGGCGCGTTCCATATCCGCTCGGGCGGGCGGGCGTACTTCAACACCACGCCGCTGGGCCGTGCCGTCACCGGCACACTGCTGGTGCGGGCGATGCTTGAGGACGACGTCCAGATCTGGGGCGACGGCTCGACCTTCAAGGGCAACGACATCGAGCGGTTCTACCGCTACGGCCTGCTCGCCAACCCGAACCTGCGGATCTACAAGCCCTGGCTGGACGCGGCGTTCGTGACCGAGCTCGGCGGCCGCAAGGAAATGTCGGAGTGGCTGGTCACCCACAAGCTGCCCTACCGGGACTCGACGGAGAAGGCGTACTCCACGGACGCCAACATCTGGGGCGCCACCCACGAGGCCAAGACCCTGGAGCACCTGGACACCGGCGTCGAGACCGTCGAGCCGATCATGGGCGTCCGGTTCTGGGACCCCTCGGTCGAGATCGCCCCCGAGGACGTGACGATCGGCTTCGAGCAGGGGCGCCCGGTCACCGTCAACGGCAAGGAGTTCGCCTCCCCCGTCGACCTGGTGATGGAGGCCAACGCCATCGGCGGCCGTCACGGCCTGGGCATGTCCGACCAGATCGAGAACCGGATCATCGAGGCCAAGAGCCGCGGCATCTACGAGGCCCCCGGCATGGCCCTGCTGCACGCGGCGTACGAGCGCCTCGTGAACGCGATCCACAACGAGGACACCCTCGCCCAGTACCACAACGAGGGCCGGCGCCTCGGCCGTCTGATGTACGAGGGCCGCTGGCTGGACCCGCAGGCGCTGATGATCCGTGAGTCGCTGCAGCGCTGGGTGGGCGCCGCCGTCACCGGCGAGGTCACCCTCCGGCTGCGGCGCGGCGAGGACTACTCGATCCTCGACACGACCGGCCCGGCGTTCAGCTACCACCCGGACAAGCTGTCCATGGAGCGCACCGAGGACTCGGCGTTCGGCCCGGTGGACCGGATCGGCCAGCTCACCATGCGCAACCTCGACATCGCCGACTCGCGCGCCAAGCTGGAGCAGTACGTCGGCCTCGGCCTGATCGGCACCGGCAGCCCCACCGTCGGCGCCTCCCAGGCCGCCGCGACCGGCCTGATCGGCACCATGCCGGAGCTGCCCGAGGGCGGCGCCGAGGCCATCGCCTCCCGCGGTGAGGTCTCCGAGGAGGACCGCGCCCTGGACCGCGCCGCGATGGAGTCCGGCACGGACTGACCGACCACGAGGAGACGGACACCGAGAAGGGGGGGGGGGGGGGGGCCGCGCGCCGGCGGGCGGGCGGCGGGCCACGGCTCCGCCCCAGCCCCCCCCCCCCCCCCCCGCCGGGGGGACCGCGGGCGCGGGAGCGA
>NZ_JBHYJA010000003.1:104784-143023 GCF_042740355.1 Streptomyces sp. NPDC059010 | reverse complement strand
CCCCCCCCCCCCCGCGCCCCCCCGCGCGCGCCCCCCCCCATTTGGGGGTTCACTTTCGGCGCGACAAGCCGCCATCGCTCGGCCGATTCGGGGTAACCGAGGGACACGTAGACGCCCTCGCACGACTCGAACACGCGCCACGCGATACGCGACACGCCCACAGTGGCAGTATCGGGCAGCGGGACGTTGTACGACATTGGTGGATTTGACTGGTTCTTTCGGGCGATGCCCACCCGTGCCGCCAGGCGACCTTGACGGTGCGTCACTCGAATGGCCCCCCTGAAATGTGCCATCTCATATCTGAGATAACCTCAACCTCATGGCAGACGACTACCTCGTACGCATCGGCAGGCTCATCCGTGACGCCCGGCAACACCGGGGCTGGACACAGACGCAGCTGGCCGAGGCGCTCGGCACCTCCCAGAGCGCCGTCAATCGCATCGAGCGCGGCAACCAGAACATCAGCCTTGAGATGATCGCCCGAATCGGTGAAGCCCTGGACAGCGAGATCGTGTCGCTGGGGTACGCCGGGCCGATGCATCTCCGGGTCGTCGGCGGACGTCGACTGTCCGGTTCCATCGATGTCAAGACCAGCAAGAACGCCTGTGTGGCCCTGCTGTGCGCCTCGCTGCTCAACAAGGGCCGCACCGTGCTGCGCCGCGTCGCCCGCATCGAGGAGGTCTACCGCCTCCTGGAGGTGCTCAACTCCATCGGTGTGCGCACCCGCTGGATCAACGACGGCGTCGACCTGGAGATCGTGCCGCCGTCCGAGCTGAACATGGCGGCCATCGACGCCGAGGCCGCCGTACGCACCCGCTCCATCATCATGTTCCTCGGCCCGCTGCTGCACCGCATGGACCGCTTCATGCTGCCGTACGCCGGCGGCTGCGACCTCGGCACGCGGACCATCGAGCCGCACATGATCGCGCTGCGCCGGTTCGGGCTGGACGTCGCGGCGACCGAGGGCCAGTACCACGCGACGGTCGACCGGTCCGTGCGCGTCGACCGGCCGATCGTGCTGACCGAGCGCGGTGACACGGTGACCGAGAACGCGCTGCTGGCCGCCGCGCGGTACGACGGCGTCACCGTCATCCGCAACGCCTCCTCCAACTACATGGTCCAGGACCTGTGCTTCTTCCTGGAGGCGCTCGGCGTCCGGGTCGAGGGGATCGGCACGACCACGCTCACCGTGCACGGTGTGCCGACCATCGACATCGACGTCGACTACTCGCCGTCCGAGGACCCGGTGGAGGCGATGAGCCTGCTGGCCGCCGCCGTCGTCACCGAGTCTGAGCTGACGGTGTGCCGCGTCCCCATCGAGTTCCTGGAGATCGAGCTGGCGGTCCTGGAGGAGATGGGGCTCGACCACGACCGTACGCCCGAGTACTTCGCGGACAACGGACGTACGCGACTGGTGGACCTGACCGTCCGGCCCTCCAAGCTGGAGGCGCCGATCGACAAGATCCACCCGATGCCGTTCCCGGGCCTGAACATCGACAACGTCCCGTTCTTCGCGGCCATCGCGGCCGTCGCCTCGGGCAAGACCCTGATCCACGACTGGGTCTACGACAACCGCGCGATCTATCTGACCGACCTCAACCGCCTCGGCGGCCGCCTCCAGCTGCTGGACCCGCACCGCGTCCTGGTCGAGGGCCCCACCCGCTGGCGCGCCGCCGAGATGATGTGCCCGCCCGCCCTGCGGCCCGCCGTGGTCGTGCTGCTGGCGATGATGGCGGCGGAGGGCACGTCCGTGCTGCGGAACGTGTATGTCATCAACCGCGGTTACGAGGACCTGGCCGAGCGCCTGAACTCGATCGGGGCGCAGATCGAGATCTTCCGGGACATCTGACGTACGGCCCCTGCCATCCAGTCCCTGCCATCCGGTCCCTTCCGTCCGGGTGCAGGCCGACGGCCCGCCCCCCGGACGCATGGTCCGGGCGGCGGGCCGTCGGGGTGAGGCAGGTGCTCCCGTGGGCGTTACCGCCTGGGTGTCATCCCTTCTTCTCCGGGTTCACCGCGTCGAAGACCAGCACCTTCCGGCCGAGGTCCGCATGGAATGTCGCCGTGTACCGGTCCCCCGTGACGGCACGGGTGAAGTCCGTGCTCGTCTGCCAACGGGCGGTGCCGGACGGCAGTTGGGCGCGCAGATCGGTCGGGAGGTCCGGCCGGGCGGATGCGTTCTGCCAGGTGTAGGCGTCCTTCAGCCGGGCCGCGTCGGTGTCCGTGAGCCGGACGATCCCGGACATGCGGACGTCCGTGGGGCCGGGCACCGACTCGCGGTCGTTCTGGCCGAGGGTCTCGCCCTTCCAGACCACGGAGGCGAAGTCCCCGAACTCCGGGAAGCGCGCCCGCACCGGTTCCTCGTCCTTCCTGAGACCGCCGGCGGCCGCGGACGCGGCCGTCGAGGTCGCCCGGGAGTCCTGGGGCCGGGCGGTGTCCACCGACTGTGTCTGCTGCCCGGCGCAGCCGGTCAGCGCCAGCGCGGCCATGGCCACGGCCGCCGCGGCCAGGCGGATGGTGCGGGCCCCTCGCCCGCCGGCCCGGTGTTGTCGTCTATCGGTGCACATCGCTGCCTACCGTAGTCGTTCCGGCCTGGCCCACGGTCCAGGTCACATTGCGGGTGAACGTGCCCCGCACCAGGAACGGCGCGGCCCAGCCGAGCGTGGCGAACCGTCCGTTGACGTCGTCGGGGGTGCCGGAGGCGATGTCCGAGGCGCCCGCGTTGAAGTCGTACTGGTCCAGGGCGTGCACGGTGATCGTCATGGTCATCTGATCGCCGTCACGCGTCACGTCGGCGCTGCCCCAGACCTTGTGGTCGCCGATCGCCTTCTGCCAGTTCTCGGTCGTCGGATACTCCTTGACGCCATGCAGACCGCCCGTCATGTCGAAGGTGTCGGTGCCGAGCAGCACGCTCAGTTTCTCCGCCGCCTGCTGCGCACGGGCGATCTCGTCGTCCACCGACGTCCTGATCCCGGAGTCCTCGTAGTAGCCCTCCCGGTAGTTGACCTCCTGGTCCGTGCCCAGGCCGGTGCGGTAGTGGGAGTAGAGCGGTACGGCGTCGTCCAGGGCACCGTCGGAGTAGAAGCCCAGCGCCGAGAGCAGCATGCCGCCGTTCTTCTTGATTCCCCACAGGTTCCATTGCTTGTAGTCGTCCCAGGTCGCCTCGGCGTCCGGGTCGTAGGGGAAGTCGTTGCCGAAGTCGAAGAAGGGCTCCGACGCCGTCCCCTCGGTGTAGCCGTCGCTGGACGGCGGGGCGGTGTAGTTGACGTCCCAGCCGCCCGCGTCGTTCATCGAGCAGGAGTAGCCGGACTCGTTGCACTCGGCCGGCTTGTGCCCGGTGTACTCGATGAAGGTGGTCGGGTTGCCGCCGCCGAACGCGTACCGGTTCCCGGTGAAGGGATCGGACCCGAGGCCCATGTCGGCGAGGGCGCCGTTGTACATGTCCCGCGTCACGAACCGGTTGAGCCCTGGGCTGTAGTCACGGAAGCCCATGTCGTACGTCCCCGACTGGGCGTCCCAGCGCTTGGCGTTGTAGCGGTAGGCGTTGTACGCCTCCTTGGCCGGGTCGGCGGTGTCCGGCTTGTCGATGCCCGTGAACTCGGCCTCGTCGTCCTTGCCGTAGGCGGTGTAGCCGTAGGTCGCCTTGGTGTCGCCGGCCTCGTCCGTCAGCGTCTCGACGTCGGTGTGGCTGTTGTAGCCGTAGTAGCCGTCCTCGGTCGTGCCGTCGGTGTTGTGCTTGACCTGCGACAGCCGCTCGCCCCACGGGCTGTACTGGTACGACTTCGACAGGACGCCCGCGACCTCCTCGTTCAGCACCTCGCCGGACAGGCCGAGGTAGGCGAAGTCGGTGGTCTTGCCGTCGGCCGTCTTGGACGCCGTCCGGTCCAGCGGGTCGAAGGTGTACTTCGTCGACTTCAGGGTCCCCGCGTCGTCCCTCTTCTGGGACTCGACGACATGGTCGAAGCCGTCGTACACGCTGCGCTCGATGACCTCGCCCTGCGAGGTGACCGTCTCCAGCCGCCCGAACGGGTCGTAGGTGTACTGCGCGCCCACGCCCGCCGTCGTCGCCGTCAGCAGCCGGTTGCGGTCGTACTCGTACGCCGTCTCGGTGCCGTCGACCGTCTGCCGGATGACGTTGGCGTTGGCGTCGTGGACGTAGGTCTCGGTGCCGGCGCCGTTGCCGGTCTTGGCGGACTCCTTCAGCCGGTTGACGGGGTCGTAGGTGTAGTCGGTGGTCGAGTCGAGGTATGCCGAGTGGTTGTCGGCGTTCATCTTCTTCGCCACGTCCTGCGCCTTGTTGCCGTTCGGGTCGTAGGCGTAGGTGTGCGAGGCGACGAGTGTGCCGTTCGCCTTCTTCTCGGTGGACGTCTTCAGCGCCGCGTTGAGGTAGTAGGCGTAGTCGACGGTGTTGCCGTTGTCCTTGGTCTCCTTCAGTTTCAGACCGCGGTCGGTGTAGGTGTACGAGCTCAGCTTCGGGTCGGTGTCCGTCGCGTTCTTGCCGACCGAGACGGTCTTGACCAGGTCGCGCAGGTCGTAGGTGTACTTGGAGAACTGGTCGGGGTGGGTGACCGTGTCCGGCAGTCCGTTGGCGTCGTACGTGTACGACGTGGCCTTCTTCTCCTGGCCCGCGAGCGCCTCCGTCACCTTCCGGACCTGGTTGAGGCCGGTGTAGTCGACGGTGTAGGCGTCGACCTTGGCGCCCGACGAGGTGTCGTCGATCGACGTCAGATTGCCGTTGACGTCATAGGCGTACGCGAAGGTCTTCTTCTCGGTGTCGGTCTCCCCCGCGTTGTCGCGCACCAGCTTGACCGCGTCGGCGACCGCGATGCCGCCGCCGCTCTGGTCCAGCTTGAGCTTGGTGCTCTCGTCCCGCTTGAGGGGGAAGGTGCCCAGGCTGACCCAGGTTCCCGCGCCCGTCGTCTGGTTCCTGGTGACGGCCGGCTCGGTGGTGGTGCCGTGGGTGAGGGTGTACTTGGCGGTGGTGGTGGCGCCGGTGACCTGCGGGTACTTCACGTACGCGGTGTACGTGCCGTCCTTGGGGATGTTCAGCGTCCACGTGTAGGCGTCCGTACCGGTGCCCGCCGCGTGGGTGCGGTGGTCGTAGCCCTGCTGGCCGGTGACGTTCCCGGTCGTCCAGGTGCCGGTGAAGGACGTGCTCTGGGTGTCGGAGTTGTCGGCGAGCACGACCGACCTGCCCACCGGCACACCGTCGTCGGACTTCGACTTCAGCTTGCCGTCGGGGAAGTACGACCACGACATGGTCCGGTTGGAGGAACCGCCCGCCGACGTCAGCGTGCGGGCCGTCTGCAGACCGAGTTCGTTGTAGTCGTACGTGGTGGCGATGTCCCACGGGTCGGTGGACGAGCGCACCCAGCCGTTGTCGAAGTACTCGAACTTGGTGTCGTTGCGGACACTCTCGCCCTCGGACGGCGGCAGCGAGGTCTTCGCCACCCGGCCGATCTTGTCGTAGACGGTCTCGGTGTAGACGTTCGGGTCGTTGTAGCGGGAGTCCGCCGGGTCGTACGGCTGGTACTGCTTGACCGGCCGGTTCAGCTCGTCGTACGCGGTGCGCAGGGTGAAGTCGTCCGCGGCCGCGGTCTGGGTGCCGCGCGGTGTGATCACCTTGGTGACGTTGCCGACCTGGTCGTACTCGTACTTCGTCGTACGGACCGTGCTGCCCTCATAGGGCACCTTCACCTCGGACTGCTTGCCGCGCTCGTCGTAGGTGACGGTGGTGACGTTGTTCTCCGCGTCCGTGGTCGACGTGACCAGCGAGTCCTTGTCGTAGCCCCGCTTGGTGGTCTTGCCGGCCGCGTCCGTGACGACGGTGGCACGGTGGTTCAGGTCGTACGCCGTCTTGCTGGAGAAGTCGGTCGTGTCCGCCGTCGCGCTCTTCTTCGGGTCGACGACGGTGACGACGTTGCCGACGTCGTCGTACTCGTAACCGACCTTGTCACCGGCCGCGTTGACCACCGAGGTGAGCTGGTAGATCTCGTTGTAGTGGTGGGTGGTGACGTAGTCGGTGGTGTCCGACGCCGTCAGGGTGCCCTTGGGCTCGGTCGTCGTCTTCAGGTTGCCGACCTTGTCGTACGTGTACGTCGTGCGCCGCTCGTCCGACGTGGTGGTGTCCTTCGGTGCGGTCGCCGAGGTGATCTGGTCCGCGTCGTCGTACACCGCCGTGGAGACCGCGCCGTTCGGTGAGGTCGCCTTGGTGATGTTGTCGTTGGCGTCGTACTCCGGGGCGGGCGTGGTGATCAGGTCACCGGCCGCCTGGTCCTTCGGTTTCGTGCCCTCCTTCGGACGTCCGTAGGCGTCGTAGACCTGTGTGGTCACCTTGAGGTCGGCGTCGGTCACCTTGGTGACCTGGCCGCGCACGTCGTAGTCGAACAGGGTCGGGAACGACTTGGCGTCCGTGATCCGCTTCGGGTATCCGGTCGCGTCGAACTCGGCGTACGACGTCGGGTTGCCGCCCGCGTCGGTCGCCTTGGTGAGCAGGCCGTGGGCGTCGTAGTCGTACTTCGTGGTGTAGTCACCGGCGGTGGCGGTGGCGACGCCCTTGGGGTCGGTGACCGTCTTGAGGTTGCCGTAGGTGTCGTAGCCGAACTGCCAGGCGCGGTCCTCGGGTGAGGTCTTGCGGAACAGGTCGGCGGTGTAGCCGTCGGCGCGGGTCTGGTACTCGTATCTCGCGGCGTTCGCGGGCCACCTGGAGGTGTCGCTGACGCACGCGGTCGTCTGGTCGGGGACGCCGGTCTTGTTGTTCTCGGCGTCGCGCTGCCAGAGCGGGTAGCCGGTCTTCTGGTCGTAGCAGTAGGCGGTCTTCGCCCCGTTGTCCTCCTCCAGGTAGGTGACGTTGTTGTCCGCGTCCCAACTCATCCTGGTGGTCTGGGACTTGGCGTTGGTGGTCTGCACCGGGCGGCCGTAGTCGTCGGCGACGTACCTGGTCGCACGGTTCTCCGCGTCGGTGGCGGTGGTGTCGGTGAACTTGGTGTTCGCCGTGTCCGCCGCGTACGCGAAGAGCGTGTCCCCGCCGACCCGGTCGGTGATCTTCTTGGTCCACCAGTGGTACTTGGGGTCGTCGCCGGTCTGCGGCGCGTAGTACGCCAGCTTCGTGTCATGGCCGCGCGGGTCGGTGGCCGTGACCAGCTTGACGTTCTTGTTTCCCTGCGTGGCGTCGTACGTGAAGCCGAACACCTTGGGCTGGGACGAACCCGCACCGTCGGTGATCCTGGTCAGCAGACCCTGGTCGGAGTACTCGAAGGCCAGCTTGCGGCTGGAGACGTCCGTGATCGACTTGACGTGGTCGGTGATCTTCGGGCTGCTCGCCTCGGCCTTGGAGTAGTACTCCACGGTCAGCGACCGCCGGCCGGCCGGGTCGGTGATGTAGGAGAGGAACTTGGTCGGCTTGTTGTTGGACTTGCGTTCCTCGTAGGTGTACGTCTGCGTGTTGCCGTTCTTGTCGACCACCGAGGTCAGATAGCCGTCGCAGCCGAACAGGAAGCGGGTGCCGTCCGGGCGCAGCAGCGTCCAGGCGTCCGGGACGGGGTCCTTGTCCGGGGTGCAGTCCAGGCCCGGCTTCATCGTCACCTGGTAGTGGACGCCCGCGGGGGCCTTCCACGTGCCGTCGGCCTGCTTGGCGAAGGTGTGGGTGGTGCCGTCACCGTCGGGCAGGCGGATCTCGGTGGCGTTGGCGCTGGGGTTGGGGTGGAAGTCCAGCGGCGCGCCGAGGCGTATCGGACCGGCGAGTTGCGCGGACCAGCCGCCGCCGAGCACGGTGTCGGAAGTGTCCAGGGAGTTGTAGGAGAAGCGGGCGAAGGTGGTCAGGCCGCGTCCGGGGTTGGTGAACGCGTTGTAGGACCACACGGTGTTGCCGGCCGCGAGGTTGTTCATCACCGTCGACCCGGCACCGGTGTTCTTGCCGGTGTAGGAGTAGAACTTCTCCAGACCCAGGCTGTTGGAGGTCGGGTCCTCGACCGCCACGTTCTGCTTCAGGCCCGGGATTCCGCCGGACCCGGCCGACAGCCAGGTGCCCGCGGTCTTGTCGAACAGGTCCCAGGTCAGCACGTGGTCGGTGCGCTTGTTGCCGTTGTCGCTGTTGATCGGCGTCCTGACCTGCGCCTGCAGGGTGACCGTCTCACCGGGAGCCACGTCCTCGGGCAGCGCGGTCTGCACCTGGTTGCCGCCGGTGGTCCGGTCCGTGCCGTCGGGCAGCGCCCAGGTGTAGGACAGCACCTTGTCGGCCGCGGTCCAGGTCGCGTCGGTGGTGTTGGTGAGGGTGAACTCGACCGTGTAGTCGGAGTTCGGGGTCATCCGGGCCGGTGTCTTGGGCGCGTAGTACGTCGAGTCCGTGGTGGAGTCGAGGTAGGTGACGACCATGCGCGGGCGCAGCTTCTTCTCCGGTGCCTCGGAGGACAGGAACACGGTGCGTTCCTGCTTGACCGATTCGTCCGCCGTCTTCAGCAGCACCGCCTGGTGGGAGCCGGGGGTGCGCACCCAGCTCTGGACCAGGGAGGCGGCGCTCCAGTCGTGGCGGGCCGGGTCGTTGCTCAGCGCGGGGACGGTGTCGGCGACCGTGGCGCCGAAGTCGCCGCCGGCGGTGGTCCAGCCGGTGGTGGCGTTCGCCTTGACCCAGGTCGCCGACGCCTCGTCGAAGTCGCGGGTCAGCGGCCGCATCTCGTAGACGGCGCCGGTGTTCTCGGTGGTGGTCTGGGTGCCCCACAGCCGCATGGTGGCGTCCAGCACCCGGGCGCTCGTGGGGATGTCCAGGGCGGGGAACTTCAGCAGGGCCCGGGTGGTGCCGTAGGTGGGCGAGTTGTTGCCCACTCCCAGCCACTTCTGCGCGACGCCGTCGGTGAGGGTGTCGTGCGGGGTGGTCGACTCCGTCTGGGACAGGGTGGTGTCCTGCGCGGCCTCGAAGATCTTCGTGGTGCGGCCGGCCTTGGGCAGTCGCACCAGCTGCGTGGGCGCGCCGCTGACCTGGCCGTCCGCCGTCCTGACCGCGACCATGTAGTAGTACGCCCGCCCGAACTCGTCCGCGCTGTCCGCCGCGGTCGGCGTTGCCGAGGTGTCCGTGTACGACGTCTGCGACTTGGACACCGGTGCCACCAGCGTCGCCGCCGAGGGCGTGAAGGTCTGGTAGACCGAGCGGTGCACCTGGTACTCGACGATGTCGTCACCGGTCGCGGTGGACGGGTCCGTGTACGCCGACCACTTCAGCTCGGCGCCCGTGTCGTGGATCGTCGTCGGCGCCTCCAGCTCGACACCGGGACGGCCGTAGGTCAGCACCAGACGGGGGTAGTTGGCGGTCTCGCCCTCGTAGGCGTACTCGCTGCCCTCGTAGCGCGGTCCGCCCTTGGGGGCGTTCGCGGACTCGTCGGCGGCCTTGACCACGAATCCGTGGTTGGTGTTGATGCCGTCGATCCACGACTGGACCGTCTTCGTCACGGGGAAGGAGTGCCAGACGTTCAGCTCGGAGGGCTGCTTGGTGACCACGCCGCCCTTGGTGAACCGCACCGCGTCCGCGATCACCGACGTCGTGGCGGACGCCGGCCCGTCACCGAGCACGATCCTGCCCGTCGTGCCCGCCTTGAAGCGGTGAGTGCCCAGCGTCTTCCACACCCCGCCCGAACCGGCCTGCTGGTTGACGGTGTACGCCTTGCTGCCGCCGTCGTAGGTGACCGTGTACGGGGCGGCCGTCGCCCGGTCCGAGGCGGGCACATAGTGCGCCTGGACCTGGTAGTCGCCGTCCTCGGGAAGGTTCGGCTGCCAGGTGTAGGTGTCCGCGGCGACCGTGTCCTTGTTGTACAGGTAGTCCTGGTTCACCGCGTACTGCGTGTACGCCGTGTTCCCCGAGGCGGGCCAGGATCCCTTCGCGGCCGTGGTGCCCGCGTCCCCGTCGTCCACCAGGACCGACGTCCCCGACAGCTCACCGGTGATCTGGGACGCGTTGTTCCAGGTCGCCTGCTCCTCGCTCCAGGCCGCGGTCGCCCGGCGCGCCTCCAGGTCCACCTCGGTGTCGTCGGTGGTGTGCGTCTGGTCGTAGTAGAGCCTCAGGTCGGCGGAGTCCAGCTTGGTGCCCGCGGGGACCCCGCCGAGCGGGAACCTCAGCAGCGCGCGGGAGCTGCCGGTACCGGTGTTGCCCACCGAGAGACGCCAGTTGGCGTCGTAGTTCGACGCCGGGCCGTCCGAGGAGATCATCACGTCCTGCGCCGTCGCCGGCGTCGGGGCGATCTGGATGGTCGGGTCGATCGTCACCGGGTACTGCCGCTGCGGCGACGCAAGCCACTTCGCGTCGGGGACGACCGTCAGCTTCCAGCCCTTGCCGTCCCGGGTGAGCCGCTGTCGCACCGCGGTGGAGTAGGCGGTGCCGTACGGCGACTCGGCGTCCTTCCGCGCGTCCGCCATGAACGGGGCCGGGATGACCAGGACGGGGTTCGTGCCCTCGCCGTGGAAGGCGATCGAGCCGTCCTTGCCCGCCTTCGGCGTCAGCCCGTCCGTGTCCAGGGTGAAGACGAACTTCAGCGGTCCGTCGGGGCGTTCGGCCAGGGTGATGTTCTCCTTCACCCGGCCCGCACCGACCTCGTACGACAGATCCGCGCCGGCCACCGCATCGCGGTAGGTGACCGTGGCACCCTTCGCCGCCGGATCCAGTAAGCCCTTCGCGCCCTCCAGTCCCAGCGTCACGGTGTGCCCGTCGGCGGACTCGACCCGCATCAGCCGGTCGGCGTCGCCGCCGAACCAACTGCGCAGCGTGTTACTGGTGTTGGCGTACTCGAAACCGCCCTGCCCGGACTTCTCGATCCGGGTCCTGATGTCCCGCCACGCCTTGCCCGCCCGGTAGGCGGTCGGTACGGCCGACACCTCGGCCTGCACCCGTCCGTCGGACATCCGGAAGAAGCGGGTGTTCGCCGTGCGCCGCCCGGTCAGCTCCGCGATCCGCTTCGCCTTCGGTGCCACCTTTCCCTTCGGCAGTTTCTGCCGCTCGGCCACCCCCGCCTCGTCGTGCGAGGACGGCTGCTCCGGTTCCCGGCCGTCGTCATCCGCGAACCAGTCCTTGACGCTGTCGACGAGACTCTCGCCGTCACTATCAGAACCGGACGCTGCATAAGCCACCTGGGGCAGCAGTGAACTTGTCACGGCCGCCGCCACGAGGCACGCCAGTGCTTTGCCCAATCTGGGACTCACACCAAACCTTTCCGTCAAAGGTCGTTGAATTCCAGGCGGGGTCTAATCATTCGGCTGATGGTACGTCAAGTGTTAAGACAATTCGCCTAGTTGGTGACTCAGCTCACCCAAAACAGCCATATGGGAGGGGGTTTATGTCCGATTTTTCTGAGGGCTGGAAAAGGGACGAAGCCTTGCGGTATAACCCGGCCCGACATCACTTCGCATGAGCTGAGTGCACCGGTAATTCACTTGCCGAGGGGGAAATTCATGAGTGATTCCGACTCCGATGCGAGCCGTCCGGACCGGGCCGGGGTGATCACGGCCGTCGTGGCGCTCGCCGCGTGCAGCGGACTCGTGCTCTACGGGGTGCTCTCCGGGGGCGGCGAGGAGAAGAAGAAGCCCGCGGTGCCCACCGCATCGGTCACGTACGAGGTGACGGGCACCGGCACCGCCGACATCACCTACCAGGCGAGCAGCGAGTCCGGAAAGGCGACCGTCGTGCGGGCCGCCGCCCTGCCGTGGCGCAAGACCGTGCCGGTGCCGCTCGGCCGCAGCCCCGTCGTGAGTGTCGTGCTCGGTGAGAAGGGCGGCCGGGCCCGCTGCGCCGTCGCCGTCCAGGGCCGGCATCTGCAGAGCGCCACCGCCGACGGCGACTTCGGCCGCGCGACGTGCACGGGCACGCTGCCCAGCCCGCCTCCGGGGTCGAGCACGGCCGAGGGCGTCGCCGCGGGCTGACCCGTCAGAGGTCGCGCGTGCCCGCCGCCGCCGTCGACAGGCGCGGCATGAGGAGTTCCGCGTTGCCGCGGTTGACGGCGTGCAGACGGCCCGGTTCCCAGTGCGGGTACTCGTCCAGGGCCGTGTCGAAGCCGGTGCCCCAGTCCTCGGGGAGCATGGGGAAGTCGCTGCCGTAGAGGACGCGCTCGGGTGCGGCGAAGGCGAGGAGTGAGGGCAGGGTCGCGGGGGCGGCGGAGATGGCGGTGTCGAAGTAGAAGCGCCGGAGATCGGCGACGAAGTCCTCGGGAGTTCGGCGAGGGGCGTCGGGGGTCTCACCGTTGGGCAGGCGGGCCGCCAGGGCGAAGCGGTGGGCGGCGTAGGGCAGGAAGCCGCCGGCGTGCGGGAGGATCATCCGCATCCGGGGGTACCGGCGGGGGACGCCGCGCATGGTCAAGTGCAGGGCGGCGCGGGTCGTGTCGGAGGGGAAGTCCGCCAGTGGCGGGGGCACCTCGGGGACGGGGGCGCCGGGCGGTGCGGTCGGGTGGACGAGGACGACCGCGGCGCGGGCGTCGAGTTCGGCCCACAGCGGCTCGAACGCCGGGTCGCCGAGGTAGCGGCCATGGACGTTGGACAGCACCACGACGCCGTCCGTGTGCAGTTCGTCCAGGGCGTGGGCCGCCTCGGCGAGTGCGCCGTCCACGTCGGGCAGCGGGAGGGCGGCGAAGTGCCCGAAGCGGTCGGGGCGGTTCTTGACCAGTTCGGCCGTGTACTCGTTGACGCCGCGGGCCACCTCACGCGCTGCGGCGAGGTCGTCCGGGCCGGCCAGCGGCGCGGCGTACGACAGCACTCCGGTGGCGATGGACCGCCGGTCCATCATGGCGATCGCGCTTCGCTCGTCCCAGGCAGGGGCGGGCCATCCGACGGCCGCGGCACGGCCGGTGACGGCGCGGGCGAGGTCGGGCGGGATCAGATGCTGGTGGACGTCGATGCGTCCTGGGCGGACGGGACTTGCATGACCGGGATTCGCACGTTCCATCGAAATCCTCCTACCCGTCCGGTTTCCGACGCAAGATCACGAAACTCGGCGCGTCCAAGGATGATTTGGGGCATTTCTCACTAATCTTCCCTGATTGTACGGGGTCGATTCCCCCCGTACCGCATCCACCTCACTCCACACTCCACCGGAGATGACATGCACAAGCTTCGCAAGGCCGCCGTCCTGGTCGCTGCTCTCACCAGCGTCGGAGCCCTGGCCGCGGGCACCGCCCACGCCGACGGGGGCCGGGGCAACGGGGGCCGGGGCAACGACGTCAAGGTGCAGCAGAGCACCTCGTGCAAGTCCCACGACCTGAACATCGACATCCTCGGCGTGGTCGGGGTGCTCAACGGCGTGCTGGGCGGCGCGCTCAACGGCGAGGGCTCCGAGGGCAGCCAGAGCACCCACCTCGGCTCGACGATGGGCTGCAACAACACCGCCTTCTAGGCGGTCCCTCCCGCCACCGGGCAGAGATCACAGGCGGCCGGCCGCACGGCCGGCCGCCTGGCCGACCGTCAGCCGAGGGTGAGCAGTTCCTCGTAGAACCCGCCGAACTCCCGCCCCCGGTCCACGAGATGGATCTCCAGGATCCAGTGACAACGCCGCCCGGCCTTGTCGGTGCGGCGCAGCGGGGTGTCGTTGCCGGGCGCGATGTACGACTCCACGTCGGCGCCGTCGATCCACTCGTGCGGGAACTCCCCGACCAGGTGCCCGGCATGCCAGCCGCCCAACTCCCACCCGGCCTCGGCGGCCAGCCGCTCGACCTCGGTGTGGAGCCGCTTCCCGGTGATGTCGGGGTCGCTCTCGAAGTACCGCTTCCCGGCGGCGAAGACCTCCGGCAGATCGTCCCGCAGCCGCCGCTTCACCGGGTCGTCGCCCAGCACGAAGGTCCGCCCGAAGTCGGCCTCGTACTCCTCGAAGATCGGCCCGAAGTCGGCGAACACGATGTCGTCCGCGCCGATCACCCGGTCCGGCGGGTTCTCCCGGTACGGCATCAACGTGTTCGGCCCCGAGCGCACGATCCGCTTGTGCCAGTGCCGGGTGGTGCCGAACAGCTCGTTCGCCAGATCCCGTACCCGGTCACTGACCGCCCGCTCCCCCTGGCCCGGCGCGACGAGCCCGCGTTCCCCGATCTCCGCGAAGAGCCGCTCCGCCTTCGCCTGAGCATCCAACAGCCGTGCCGCGCGCGTGGGTTCGTCGTCCGCCATGGGCCGACGGTAGGTCGCGAGATCGCTGCGCGGCAACCGGATTCGGACGTAGCGGAGGGACCCTCGGCGACCGGATCCGCACGGCGCGGCCGGTCAGCCGTCCCTGCTCACAGCCCCGTCGAGCAGTGGCCCGAGCTCCCGGACAACCGTCGTCAGGGCGCGTACGTCCCGTTCGGCGCGGGCCATCAGGATCGCCCCCTCCAGGGTGCTGATCATGAGCGTGGCCAGCGCACCGGCCCGTTCCTCGGGTACGCCCATGTCGGCCAGGGCGCGCGCGACCGGGCCGGTCCAGGTGGCGAAGGCGGCCGCCGCGGCCTCGCGTGTGGACGTGGTGGACTCCGCCCAGTCCACCGTGGCGGCGGCCACGGGACAGCCCCCCGCGAACCCGGCCGCCTCGTACTCGTCGGTCCACTGCCGCACCATCTCGGCGAACAGTCCGCTGGGCGTCGGCTCGGGCAACGCGGCCAGGAAGCGGGCGACCCGGTTCCCCGCGTACCGCCCCGCCCAGCCCACCGCCTCGTTGACCAGTTGCTCCTTGCCGCCGGGGAAGTAGTGCTGGAGCGAACCGCGCGGCGCACCGGCATGGGCGGCGACCTCGCGCATCCCGGTGGCGGCGACCCCGTCACGCCGGATGAGCTGGGCCGCGCTGAAGACCATCCGCTCGCGCGGCCCCCGTTCGGACATCGTCGGCCTCTCCCTTCGTCGAACTCTCCGCCACCCATCCTATGACCGCTGTCATAGAGGTCGGCTACCATGACCGCTGTCATAATCCGTGGCCGGCCGAGAGTGAGGGCTCATCGTGTACGTCGGTTTCGTCGGCCTCGGGGTCATGGGGCAGCCCATGGCGCTGAACCTCGCCCGGGCCGGGACACCCCTCGTCGTGTGGAACCGCACACCCGGGCGGTGCGAGCCGCTGCGCGGTGCCGGAGCCGAGGTCGCGGCGAGCCCCGCCGAGGTCTTCGACCGGGCCGGCACCGTGATCCTGATGCTGGCCGACGAGGCCGCCATCGACACGGTGCTGGGGCGCGGCACCCCGGACTTCGCCGCGCGCGTCGCCGGTCACGCCGTCGTCCACATGGGCACCACCTCGGCCGAGTACTCGGGCGGCCTTGAGGGCGACATCCGGGCGGCGGGCGGGACGTACGTCGAGGCCCCTGTCTCCGGCTCCCGCGTCCCGGCCGAGCAGGGCGAACTGGTGGGGATGCTGGCGGGTGACGAGGACGCCGTGGCCGCCGTGCGGCCCCTGCTCGCGCCCATGTGCCGGGAGATGTTCGGCTGTGGTCCGGTCCCGGGCGCGCTGTTGATGAAGTTCTCGGTGAACCTCTTCCTGATCACCCTGGTCACCGGGCTGACCGAGGCGTTCCACTTCGCCGACCGGCACGGCCTCGACCAGCGTCTGCTCCGCGAGGTCCTGGACGCGGGCCCGATGGCCAGCGCCGTCTCCCGGATCAAGGGGCCCAAGCTGCTGGACCGCGACTTCACCGTCCAGGCCGCCGTCACCAACGTCCTGGAGAACAACCGCCTGATCGCCGAGGCCGCCCGCAAGGCCGATCTGGCCTCCCCGCTGCTCGACGTCTGCCACAGCCTGTTCCAGGAGACGGTGGCGCAGGGGTACGGCGGCGAGGACATGGTGGCCGTACTGCGGGCGCTGGAGGCGCGCACCGACGGCGACCTGGCACGGTCCGTCCCCGTACGACCGGAGGAGCGAGCATGAGCTGGACGATCGAGCGGCGCGGCCGCGTCGCTGTCGTGACGATGACGACCAACCCGGTCAACGCGCAGAACCGGGCCTTCTTCGCCGACCTGCACGACGCCTTCGACCGGCTCGAACGCGACCACCCCGACTCCCCCGTCGTCCTGACCGGCACCGGCACCCGCTTCTCCGCCGGGCTCGACCTCGGCGAGCACTTCCCGCTCTTCGCGGGCGACACGGCGGCGGTCGCGTCCTGGTTCCAGGACTACCGGGCCACGAACATGCGGCTGTTCACCTACCCGCGTCCGACGGTCGCCGCGGTCAACGGGCACGCCTTCGCCGGCGGGCTGGCGCCGCAGGACTGCGTCGAGCAGTACGCGTTCACCAAGCGCGCCTGCCAGGCGGCCGCCCTGCGCGACATCGCCGAACTCGCCGACCCGCTGGACGAGGAGCTGGCCGGAGGCATGACGAGCGACGGGGCCCGGCACGCACACCGGCGTTACTGGCAGCAGCTGAAGGGGCGCCCGGCCGAGTGGTGAGCCGGGCAACCACCCGTACGGCACCCACCCGTACGGCCCCACCCATGTGGCAACCGCCCATGTGGCAACCGCCCGTACAAGTCCCCGTATAAGTCAGGGCATGCGGGCGGCAGATGACACGGCGCCCCTCCCGACCGGGAGGGGCGTGGTCCGTGTCGTGCGACGGGTGGGCTGCCGTCACGCCTTCGACAGCGTGATGTTCTCCTTCAGCAGCGCGTGGAAGCGGGGCAGCGGCAGGATGCCGACGGGGTGGAGCTCCACGATGGTGGCCTCGACGTCCGACTTGCCGCTCTTGAGCGTGGTCGCGGCGGACTTGCTCTTGTTCTCCCAGCGGTGCAGCTTGCCGTCGCACACGGCAGAGGTGCCGCCGATGGCGTATCGGACGGTCTCGCTCCGCTGGCTGATGGAGGAGCTCACGAACACCGGGCCCACACTGTCGACGCAGCGGTAGGTGCCGGACAGGGTGACCGTGCCGTCCGCGGCCATACGGCCCGTGTTGTCGATGGTCACGATCTCCTCGGGGCCCGCGGCCGCCCCGGAGTGGGCGGGGGCCGAGGGCGCGGCGACCAGCAGGAGCAGCGCGGCGCAGGCAGCGGTGGCGAGGGCGGGGCGCAGGGGCATGGGATGACCTCCCGGGTGGGCGGAGTGGGGCCTTCCACTCGTACCCGCAGGGTGCGCCCACGGACGTGACCTTCACCCACTCGGTGGCGAGTCCGCCCCGACCGTCGTGGATCGGTCAGAGTGTTGTCCGCGTGGTGTCACGGTTCATGACCGGCCGTTCCGATGAGTTCGCGGCGGGAGCATGGTCTACCCATATGGACGAACCACACGGCTCGTCCGCCCGACGTGGAGGTGCGCCATGTGTTCCCACCAGCCCTCGTGCCCTTCCTCCGACAGCCCCAGCGCACATGTGGTGTCGGCACACCCCGAGCAGGGCTGGAGCCTGCTCTGCGACGGGGCGATCGTCTTCGACGACAGCGGTGAACTGCTGCCCGACGGCCGTGTCGTCGCACCGCACCGGGTGCCGGCCGACCGCCTCGCGATGGCGGCGTGAGCGAGACCCTCGTATGAGCTGGACCCACGCATGAGCAGGACCCACGCATGAGCGGGACCTGCGCATGAGCGGGACCTGCGCATGAGCGGGATCTACGGCAGCACGGCGAACCCGTCGAGCTCCACCATCGCCTCTTCGTCCCAGAGCCGTACGACCTCGACGACCGCCATCGCCGGATAGTCCCGCCCCGCCAGCCGCCGCCAGACACCGCCGAGTTCGACGGCCTGCGTGCGATACGCGGCGACATCGGTGGCGTAGACCGTCACCCGGGCGAGGTCGGCGGGGGTGCCGCCGGCCGCGGTGAGTGCCGCCAGCAGATTGGTCAGGGCCCGCTCGAACTGCTCGGGCAGGGTGGCCCCGGTGACCTTGCCGTCCGCGTCGAGAGCGGTCTGGCCGGCCAGGAAGACGACCCGTGAGCCGGTGGCGACGACCGCGTGGGAGAAGCCGGTGGGCGGGGACAGGTCGGGCGGGTTGACGCGCTCGGTGCTCACTGTCCGGCCTCCATGGTCGCGTACAACTCCCTTGCGATGATGCCGCGTTGGACCTCGCTGGCGCCCTCGTAGACACGCGGGGCGCGCACCTCGCGGTAGAGGTGTTCGAGCAGATGGCCGCGGCGCAGGGCCCGGGCGCCGTGCAGTTGGACCGCCTTGTCGACGACGTACTGCGCGGTCTCCGTCGCGAGCAGCTTCGCCATCGCCGCCCGGCCCGGCACGTCCGGGGCCTTCTCGTCGTACGCCGTCGCCGCCGCGTACACCATCAGACGGGCCGCCTCCGTGCGCAGGGCCATCTCGGCGACCTGGTGGGCGACCGTCTGGAGGTCCTTCAACTTGCCGCCGAACGCGTCCCGTTCGGCCGTGTGGGCGAGGGTCGCGTCCAGGGCTGCCTGTGCCATGCCGACGGCGAAGGCGCCGACGCTGGGCCGGAAGAGGTTGAGGGTGCCCATGGCGACCCGGAAGCCGCGGCCGGGCTCGCCGAGCAGGTCGTCGGCGGTGACGGGGACGGCGTCGAAGGCGAGGGCTCCGATGGGGTGCGGGGACAGCATGTCGAGGCCCGTTCCGGTGAGGCCGGGCCGGTCGGCGGGGACCAGGAAGGCGGTCACTCCACGGGATCCGGCGCCTGGGGTGGTGCGGGCGAAGACGGTGTAGAAGTCGGCCTCGGGGGCGTTGGAGATCCAGCACTTCTCGCCGGTGAGCCGCCAGCGGGCGGGGCCGTCGGGCTCGGCGACGGGCGGTTCGGCCGCCCCCTCGGTGTCCTCGCCGACGTCCCCCTCGGCGCCCCCGCCGGTGTCCCGTTCCGCCCGCAGCTCCAGCGCCGCCGCGTCCGACCCGGCCCCCGGCTCGCTCAGCGCGAAGGCCGCCACCGCACTGCCCTCGGCCACCCGGGGCAGCCAGCGCTCCCGCTGGGCCGGGGTGCCGTACGCGTGCACGGGGTGGGCGCCCAGGCCCTGCAGGGCGAGCGCGGTCTCCGCCTCCGTGCAGGCGTACGCGAGGGACTCCCGCATCAGGCACAGGTCGACCGCGCCGGAGGTGAACAGCCGCTCCAGCAGGCCCAGTCGACCGAGCTCGGCGACCAGCGCTCGGTTGACGTGCCCGGGTTCCCCCTTCTCCGCGAGCGGGCGCAGACGTTCGGCGGCCAGGGCGCGCAGCTCCGCACACCAGGCGGTCTGCGTCGGATCGAGTGAGAATGCGGGCATTGCCGACCTCCCTGCGGAGCCGTCCCCGACGGACGCTCGCGACGACCTGCTCGACGTACCTCTTCGCTGGACCGATTCGACGATATCGCGCACCATTGACTGTCGTCACCAACACGATACGCTCCCTGTGCGAGCCCACCACGACGCCCACAAGCACTGCGTGCACCAGCACGACGCCCATAAGGCAGCCCACACGGCAAGGGGGCGAACCGCCATGGCCGGTCTGCACCGCTCCGCCCACGTCGACAGCTTCGCCCGCGAGCATCTGCCACCGCCCGACCAGTGGCCCGAGCTCCGCTTCGACCTGCCGGGGCTGCGTTACCCCGAACGGCTCAACGCCGCCGCCGAACTGCTCGACGGCCCCGGCGACGAGCGCCCCGTGTTCCACACCCCGTCCGGCCCCACATGGACGTACGGCACACTGCGCGCCCACGTCGACCGGCTGGCACATGTGCTCACCGGCCAGCTCGGCGTCGTCCCGGGCAACCGGGTGCTGCTGCGCGGCCCGACCACACCGTGGCTGGCGGCCTGCTGGCTGGCGGTGCTGAAGGCGGGCGCGGTCGCCGTCACGGTGCTGGCCCAGCAGCGGCCGCACGAGCTTGCGACCATGTGCGAGATAGCCGAGGTGCGGCACGCGCTGTGCGACATCCGGGCCGTCGACGACCTCGCCAAGGCCGAGATACCCGGCCTGCGGATCGCGACCTACGGCGGTGACGCCCCCGACGACCTGCTGCGCCGCCCGGCGCCCGACGGGCCGTATCCCGCCGCCGACACCGCGGCCGACGACGTCGCGCTCATCGCCTTCACCTCGGGAACCACCGGACGGCCCAAGGGCTGTATGCACTTCCACCGGGATGTGCTCGCGATAGCGGACACCTTCTCGGAACATGTGCTGCAGCCACATGTGGGCGATGTCTTCGCCGGCAGTCCCCCGCTCGGCTTCACCTTCGGCCTCGGCGGGCTCGTCATCTTCCCGATGCGGGCCGGCGCCAGCGCCCTGCTCCTCGAACAGGCCGGTCCCAAACAGCTGTTGCCCGCGATCGGCGAGCACCGGGTGTCGGTGCTGTTCACCGCGCCGACGGCATACCGAGCGATGCTGGACGAGCTCGACTCGCACGACATCACCTCGCTGCGCCGCTGTGTCTCCGCGGGCGAGAACCTGCCCGCGGCCACCTGGCAGGCCTGGCACGAGCGGACCGGGCTGCGCATCATCAACGGCATCGGCGCCACCGAGCTGCTGCACATCTTCATCTCCGCGGCCGACGAACACATCAGGCCCGGGACGACGGGAATGCCGGTGCCGGGGTGGCACGCGCGTGTGGTCGGCGCGGACGGCCAGGACGTGCCCGACGGGGAACCGGGGCTGCTCGCCGTGCGGGGGCCGGTCGGCTGCCGCTATCTCGCCGACCCGCGTCAGCGCGAGTACGTACAGTACGGCTGGAACATCACCGGCGACACCTACGTCCGGGAGAGTGACGGCTACTTCCGCTATGTCGCCCGCGCGGACGACATGATCATCTCGGCCGGTTACAACATCGCCGGCCCGGAGGTCGAGGAGGCCCTGGCGCGCCACCCGGACGTCCTGGAGACGGCGGTGGTGGGGCGGCCCGACGAGGCGCGCGGTCAGGTCGTGGTGGCATACGCGGTGCTCAGGGAGGGGGCGAGACGCGACGTGGAGGCGCTGCGCGCGTTCGTCAAGGCCGAGCTGGCGCCGTACAAGTGCCCGCGCGAGATCGTCTTCCTGGACGCGCTGCCGCGCACGGCGACCGGCAAGCTCCAGCGGTTCCGGCTGCGCGCCGGAAGTGACCCGCGGGGTGACCGGCAGTGATCCGTACGACCTAAGATGATCAACGTGTCCGACCAGCATGCACCACGGTCTCTCATCGTCACGCTCTACGGCGCCTACGGCCGCCATATGCCCGGCCCGGTGCCGGTCGCGGAGCTGATCAGACTCCTGGCCGCGGTCGGCGTGGACGCCCCCTCGGTACGGTCGTCGGTGTCCCGTCTCAAGCGGCGCGGGCTGTTGCTGCCCGCCCGTACGGCACAGGGCGCGGCCGGGTACGAACTGTCGCCGGACGCCCGTCAGTTGCTCGACGACGGTGACCGGCGCATCTACACGACCGTGCCGCCCGAGGACGAGGGCTGGGTGCTCGCGGTGTTCTCGGTGCCGGAGTCGGAGCGGCAGAAGCGGCATGTGCTGCGTTCCCGGCTGGCCGGGCTCGGCTTCGGGACGGCTGCCCCGGGGGTGTGGATCGCGCCGGCACGGCTGTACGAGGAGGCCCGGCACACGCTCGCGCGGCTGCGCCTGGAGGAGTACGTCGACTTCTTCCGCGGCGAGCACCTCGGCTTCACGCCGACCGCCGAGGCCGTCGCCCGCTGGTGGGACCTGGCCGCGATCGCCAAGGAGCACGACGCGTTCCTCGACCGCCACGCGCGCGTGCTGCACGACTGGGAGCGACGGACGGACACCCCGCCCGAGGAGGCCTACCGGGACTACCTTCTCGCCCTCGACTCCTGGCGCCATCTCCCGTACACCGACCCCGGCCTGCCCGCCCGGCTACTGCCCGAGGACTGGCCCGGCGCGCGCTCGGCCGGAGTCTTCCGGGGGCTGCACGCGCGTCTGCGCGACGCCGGAGCGGCATACGCCGGTCTATGACCTCGGGCCCCCCGATGGGCGGCGCCCTCAAGTCCCCAGTGTGAGTCGGGGCTTGGGGGCGTCCGTGCGGCCGGTCTGGGGGCGGCGGCTGCCCGCCCGGTACGGGGCCGGCCAGACGACGCCGGGACCGGCGTAGCCCTGTTCGGCCGCCGCGTGCAGCGTCCAGTGCGGGTCGTAGAGGTGGGGGCGGGCGAGGGCGCACAGGTCCGTGCGGCCCGCCAGGATCAGGGAGTTGACGTCGTCCCAGGAGGAGATCGCACCGACCGCGATCACCGGGAGGCCGGTGATGTGGCGGATCCGGTCCGCGTACGGCGTCTGGTACGACCGCCCGAACTCCGGCCGCTCGTCGGCCACGACCTGCCCGGTCGACACGTCGACCGCGTCGGCGCCGTGCGCGGCGAAGGCGCGGGCGATCTCCACGGCGTCGTCGGCGGTCGTGCCGCCCTCGGCCCAGTCGGTGGCGGAGATACGGACGGTCATGGGCCGTTCCTCCGGCCATACGCCGCGTATGGCGTCGAAGACTTCGAGCGGGAAGCGGAGCCGTTTCTCCAGGGAGCCGCCGTAGGCGTCGGTGCGCTGGTTGGTGAGCGGGGAGAGGAAGCCGGAGAGCAGATAGCCGTGCGCGCAGTGCAGTTCGAGGAGGTCGAAGCCGGCCCGGGCGGCGCGCCAGGCGGCTGCCGTGAACTGCTCGCGGATATCGGTGAGTTGGGGTCGGGTCAGCTCGCGCGGGGTCTGACTGTACGGCTTGTAGGGGATCGGGGACGGCGCCACGAGCGGCCAGTTGCCGTCCTCCAGGGGCTCGTCCATGCCCTCCCACATCAGCTTGGTCGACCCCTTGCGGCCGCTGTGGCCGAGCTGCACGCCGATCGCGGTGCCGGGCGCCTGGGCGTGCACGAACTGGACGATCCGCTTCCAGGCGTCGGCCTGTCTGCCGGTGTAGAGGCCGGCGCAGCCGGGGGTGATCCGTCCCTCCGGGCTGACGCACACCATCTCGGTCATCACCAGGCCGGCGCCGCCGAGGGCGCGGGCGCCGAGATGGACGAGGTGGAAGTCGCCCGGGATGCCGTCCGTGGCGGAGTACATGTCCATCGGGGAGACGACGACCCGGTTGCGCAGGGTCAGGCCGCGCAGCCGGAAGGGGGTGAACATCGGGGGCGTACCGGGCGGGCAGCCGAACTCGCCCTCCACGGACTCGGTGAAGTGGGCGTCGCGCAGGCGCAGGTTGTCATGGGTGACGCGGCGGCTGCGGGTGAGCAGGTTGAAGGCGAACTGGCGTGGCGGCTGGTCGAGGTAGAGGCCGAGGTTCTCGAACCACTCCAGGCTGGCGCGGGCGGCGCGCTGCGTGGAGGCGACGACCGGCTTGCGTTCCTCCTCGTAGGCCGCCAACGCCCGCTCCAGGGAAGGCTGTTCCTCCAGACAGGCGGCGAGCGCGAGGGCGTCCTCGACGGCCAGTTTGGTGCCGGAGCCGATGGAGAAGTGCGCGGTGTGGGCGGCGTCGCCGAGCAGCACGATGTTGCCGTGCGACCAGCGCTCGTTGACGACCGTGCGGAAGGTCGTCCAGGCCGACTTGTTGGACTTGAGGGGCCGTCCGCCGAGTGCTTCCGCGAAGATCTTGGCGCAGCGCTCTACTGACCCCTGCTCGTCGAGTTCCGCGAACCCGGCCGCCCGCCAGACCTCTTCCCGCATTTCGACGATCACGGTGGAGGCATCGGCCGCGTACGGGTATCCGTGCAGTTGCATCACGCCGTGTTCGGTCTCGGCGATCTCGAAGCGGAAGGATTCGAAGGCGAAGTCCGCGGCGAGCCAGATGTATCGGCAGTGGTGTTCGGCCACATGGGGGCGGAACACATGGGTGTAGGCCTCTCGGGTGGTGCTGTGCACACCGTCGGCGGCGATGACGAGGTCGTATGCCTCGGCCAGCCAGGCGGGGTAGGGGGCCTCGGAGCGGAAGCGGAGTTCTACGCCGAGGGTGTGGCAGCGGTCGTGCAGGATTTCCAGGAGGCGTTTTCTGCCGAGTGCCGCGAAGCCGTGTCCTCCGGAGGTCTGGCGGGTGTTTCGGTGGACGATGTCGATGTCGTCCCAGCGGGTGAAGTGCGCTTGCATGGCCTCGTAGACCGCGGGGTCGGCGTGTTCGATGCCGCCGAGGGTCTCGTCGGAGAGGACTACTCCGAAGCCGAAGGTGTCGTCGGGGGCGTTGCGTTCCCAGACGGTCACCTCGCGGGTGGGGTCGAGACGTTTCAGCAACGCGGCGGCGTAGAGGCCGCCGGGGCCGCCGCCGATGATGGCGATTCGTTGGGGGTGGCTTGTCCTGTCGGGCGACTGCGGGCTCGTTGTGGCTGGTCGCGCCCGCGCGGCGGTAGCCGCAGATTCAATACAGCCCCGCGCCCCTGAGGGCGATGCAGTCCCCTTGGGCGAGAGCATCCGCTACCTCCCCTGCCACTTCGGCGGGCGCTTCTCCGTGAAGGCCGCGTGGAACTCTGTGTAGTCCTCGCCGTTCATCAGCAGCGCCTGCGTCGACGCGTCCATTTCCACCGCTGCCGACAGGGGCATGTCCAGCTCGGCTGTCAGGAGGGCCTTCGTCTGGGCGTATGCCAGTGCCGGGCCGTCGGCGAGGCGCCGGGCGAGTGCCTCCGCGGCCTCGTGCGCCCGGCCCTCGTCCGTCAGTTCGCTGATGAGCCCGATGCGTTCGGCCTCGGGGGCGCGTACCGGTTCGCCCAGCATGAGCAGGCGGGTGGCGTGGCCGAGGCCGACGACCCTGGGCAGCAGATAGGCGGCGCCCATGTCGCCGCCCGACAGGCCCACGCGGGTGAAGAGGAAGGCGAAGCGGGCGGTGGGGTCGGCGACGCGGAAGTCGGCGGCGAGGGCCAGTACGGCACCGGCGCCCGCCGCCACCCCGTGCACCGCCGCGATCACCGGGAACGGGCACTCCCGTACGGCCCGCACCACCTGCCCGGTCATCCGGTTGAAGTCGAGCAACTGGGCGGTGTCCATGGACAGGGTCGCGCCGATGATCTCGTCGACGTCACCGCCGGAGCAGAAGCCGCGGCCCTCACCGGCCAGCACCAGGGCCCGTACCGCCCGCTCGCGGGACAGCTCGGCGAGCAGATCGCGCAGGTCGGCGTAGGCGCCGAAGGTGAGCGCGTTGAGTTTCTCGGGGCGGGCGAGGGTGACGGTGGCGACCCCGTCGGCGTACTCGACCCGCAGATGCTTCCACTCGGGGTTGCGGGCGGCGGAGCCGGTGAAGGGACTCATGACGTGCGGCCTCCTCGGGCGGACGGCGGGCACTGCATCACTGAGCTCTGCCCTTCGAGCTCTCTCCCTCGAAGCTATCACTCAACTTTGACTGTCGTCACGACCACGCGATAACCCGTTCGGGTGTGACCTTGGTGTGCCGGGGATGTGACCCGGCCCCGTCACATCCGTCACGACTCGTCGACACCGCCGTAACGGCGGGATCAACCGTGCGAGGCCGACCGTTCACCTGGGTAAGCCGCCCAGCAGTCGGGGCCGAAGGTCCCGAACGGTGCCCGTCGGATGCCTCAGCCGGGTGGCGCCGTACCATTCATAAGGTTGAAAGCAGGACAGCCTGCTCATGAACGGACCCGCCTTGCAAGATCGCTCCGCAGCCTCCGCCTCCTGGCGTATCGCGCTGCCGCACACCGCTGCGGCCGTGCCCGTCGCCCGTGCACTGGTCCGTACGGCGCTGGCCGAGCTGGAGCATGCCGCCGACAGCGACACCGCGGAGCTCCTCACGGCGGAACTGGTCGCGAACGCCGTGGAGCACACCGCGGGCAACGGCCCGATAGAGCTCGTGGTGGAGCTGCTGCCGTCCGGCTGCCAGGTCGAGGTGCACGACCCGGACCCGGCCCCGCCGGGCAATCTGACCCGCCCGGCCGACTGCGACCCCGACCCCTGGCAGGAGCACGGCCGCGGCCTGCTCCTGATCCGCGCCCTGAGCTCCTCCTGCGGCCACCGGCCGACGGACTCCGGCAAGGCCGTGTGGTTCAGACTGCCGGTGCTACCGGCTCAGCGCCGCCCCATGTGACCCCGCTCTGTGTGGCGCCGCGCCATGTGGCCCCACACCATGTGGCGCCGCCCCATGTGACCCCGCCCTACGGCGTCCCACACCTCAGCCCAGCGTCGCCACCAGCACCGCCTTGATCGTGTGCATCCGGTTCTCCGCCTCGTCGAAGACCACCGAGTGCGCCGACTCGAAGACCTCGTCGGTCACCTCAAGCGACCGAAGCCCATGGCTCTCGAAGATCTCGCGACCGACCTTCGTGCCGAGATCATGGAACGCCGGCAGACAGTGCAGGAACCTGACGTCGGGGTTCCCGGTGGCCCGCAGCACGTCCATGGTCACCGCATAGGCGCCGAGCGCGGCGATCCGCTCGTCCCATACCTCCTTGGGCTCCCCCATGGACACCCACACATCGGTGGCGACGAAGTCGGCGCCGCGCACCCCCTCGGCGATGTCCTCGGTGAGCGTGATGAAGGCGCCGCTGCCCTCCGCCAGCTCGCGGGCCCGGGCCACGACCTCGTCGTTCGGCCAGTACTCCTTGGGCGCGACGACCCGGACGTCCATGCCGAGCAGCGCGCCGGTGATCAGATACGAGTTGCCCATGTTGAAGCGGGCGTCGCCGAGGTAGGCGAAGGCGATCTCCTTGGGCGGCTTGCCGCTGTGCTCGGTCATCGTCAGCACGTCGGCCAGCATCTGGGTGGGATGCCAGTCGTCGGTGAGGCCGTTGAAGACGGGCACGCCCGCGTACCGCGCCAGCTCCTCCACGTTCGCCTGGCTGTCCCCGCGGTACTCGATCCCGTCGTACATCCGCCCCAGCACGCGCGCGGTGTCCTTCACGGACTCCTTGTGGCCGATCTGCGAGCCCGAGGGGTCCAGGTACGTCGTCGAGGCACCCTGATCGGCGGCGGCGACCTCGAAGGCGCAGCGCGTGCGCGTGGAGGTCTTCTCGAAGATCAGCGCAATGTTCCGGCCCCGCAGGTACTGCGTCTCGGCCCCGGCCTTCTTGGCGGCCTTCAGCTCGGCGGCCAGCTCGACCAGCCCGAGGAACTCCTGCTCGGTGAAGTCGAGCTCCTTGAGGAAGTGGCGGCCGGCGAGGGCGGTCGGGACAGTCGCCATGAGGGCGCTCCAGAGGTACGAGTACAGGGGACCTTGGAAGTCTATACGACCATCAGCATTTCTATACAGAGCCTTCTCCGCAGAGCGATCTTCGTCACCCGCCGCCCATCACCCCTATACGGCCGCCCGCTCGACCGGACAGCTCATACAGCGCGGCCCGCCCCTCCCCCGCCCCAGCTCGCTGCCCGGAATCTCGATCACCTCGATACCCTGCTTGCGCAGATGCGTGTTGGTGGTGGCGTTCCGCTCGTAGGCCACGACGACACCGGGCTCGACGGCGAGCACATTGCAGCCGTCGTCCCACTGCTCACGCTCGGCCGCGTGGACGTCCTGCGTCGCGGTCAGCACCCGGATCTCGTTCAGCCCGAGGGCGGCGGCGATGGCGCGGTGCATGTGCTCCGGCGGATGGTCGGTGACCTTCAGCTCCTTGTCGCCGGCGCCCGGTTCGATGGTGTACGAGCGGAGCATGCCGAGCCCGGCGTACTGGGTGAAGACATCGCCGTCGACCATCGTCATCACGGTGTCGAGATGCATCAGCGCACGCCGCTTGGGCATGTCGAGGGCGACGATGGTCTGCGCCGACCCGGCGGCGAACAGCTTGTGGGCGAGCATCTCGACCGCCTGGGGCGTCGTCCGCTCGCTCATGCCGATCAGCACCGCGCCGTTGCCAATGACCAGGACGTCCCCGCCCTCGATGGTGGAGGGGTAGTCCGCCTGCCCCTCGGACCAGAAGTGGAACGTTTCGTCACGGAACAGCGGGTGATGCCGGTAGATCGCCTCGAAGTGCACGGTCTCGCGCTGCCGGGCGGGCCAGCGCATCGCGTTGACCGAGACGCCGTCGTAGATCCAGGCGGAGGTGTCGCGGGTGAAGAGGTGGTTGGGCAGGGGCGCGAGGAGGAAGTCGTCGAGTTCCATGACATGGAAGCGCACGGAGGTCGGCTCGGGGTGCTCCTCCAGGAACTCCCGCTTGGTCATGCCGCCGACGAGGGCCTCGGCCAGCTCGGGCGCGGGCAGGCCCTCGAAGGCCGCACGGAGGTGGTCGGTGGCGAGCACCCCGTACTCCTTCTCGTCGAAGACCCGGTCCAGGACGAGCCTGCGGGCCGCCGGGAGCTCCAGGGCCTCGGTGAGCAGGTCACCGAAGAGGTGGACGGTGACGCCACGGTCGCGCAGCACGTCGGCGAACCCGTCGTGCTCGGCGCGCGCCCGGCGCACCCACAGCACGTCGTCGAAGAGCAGCGCGTCCTTGTTGCTGGGGGTGAGCCTTTTGAGCTCAAGATCCGGCCGGTGCAGGATGACGCGGCGCAGCCGCCCGGCCTCGGAGTCGACATGAAACGCCATGTCTCCATCCTGACCACCGGGGGCCGCGTTCACCCCCTACTTGCCCCCTTCTTCTTTTCGTCCTCTTGACGACAAGCAGCCTTCGCGCTTATCGTCTTCATGACGAAAAAGAGGGGGCTTCATGGCCGACATCACCCGGCGCCTCGGCTGGCGCCATCTGCGTGGCGCACCCACGGCGCACATCCGCCACCACCGCGGCGGAAAGCTGCTGCACGACGGCCCCGGGCTCAGCTTCTGGTTCCGTGCGCTGACCGCCGCGCTCTCCGAAGTCCCGGTCGACGACCGGGAGTTGGCGATGACCTTCCATGCCCGTACGTCCGACTTCCAGGACGTGGCCGTACAGGCGACGGTCACCTACCGGATCAGCGACCCGGCGGTGGCCGCGGCCCGCCTGGACTTCTCCGTCGACCCGGACACGGGCGCCTGGCGGGGCACCCCGCTGGAGCAGCTGGGCACGCTCCTGACGGAGACGGCGCAGCAGCACGCGCTGGACGTCCTCGCGCGTACGCCGCTGTCGGCGGCCCTGGTCGACGGCGTGACGGCGGTACGGGAGCGGATCGCGTCCGGCCTCGCCGGGGAGCCCCGGCTGCCGGCGACCGGCATCGAGGTGGTCGCCGTACGCGTCGTGGCGCTGCGACCGGAACCCGAGGTGGAGCGGGCGTTGCGCACCCCGGCGCGCGAGCAGATCCAGCAGGAGGCGGACCGGGCGACGTACGAACGGCGTGCGGTGGCCGTCGAGCGGGAGCGGACCATCGCCGAGAACGAACTGGCCAGCCAGATCGAACTCGCCCGCCGCGAGGAGCAGTTGGTGGAGCAGCGCGGTACGAACGCGCGCCGCGAGGCCGAGGAGCACGCGTCGGCCGACGCGGTCAGGGCCGAGGCGGAGGCGGCACGCACCGTACGGCTCGCCGACGCCGAGGCGACCCGGTCGGTACGGCTGGCCCGGGCCGAGGCCGAAGGGGCGCGTGAGGTCGGTGAGGCGCGGGCGCAGGCGCAGGCGGCCTGGCTGCGGGTGCACGCCGAGGTGGACGTGGCCACTCTGCACGCCCTCACCGGGACCCGGCTGGCGGAGAACCTGCCGCGGATCGACAGCGTGACGGTGTCGCCGGACGTACTGACCGGGCTGCTCGCCCGGCTCGGGGCGCGGGAGCAGGAGTGAGCCTCGCCCCGCGGGTCGTCCTCGTCCATCGCACCACGGAGTACGAGGAGTTGGTGGCCCGGCACGGCACCCACGGCCAGGCCGCCTTCTTCCTCTCCTCCCGGGGCCGCGACATCGGGGAGATCGTGGAACGCCACCAGCGCGCCGGGCAGGCGCTGGCCGAGGTCGCCTCGGCCGTGCCGATGACCTGGCGTCAGGCGCGGGTCGAGCGGGCCGACCTGGACCGTTTCCTGTTCGCCCCGGAGGACGTCGTGGTCGTGGTCGGGCAGGACGGCCTGGTCGCGAACGCGGCCAAGTACCTGGCCGGGCAGCCGGTGCTGGGCATCGACACCGATCCCGGCCGCAACCCGGGCGTCCTGGTACGTCACCGGCCCGAGGACGCCGGTCCGCTGCTCGCCGCCACCCAATCCGGAAGGGGCCTCGTCGACGAACTCACCATGGTCGAGGCCGTCGCCGACGACACCCAGCGTCTGGTGGCGCTCAACGAGATCTACCTGGGCGCCGTCGGTCACCAGACGGCCAGATACCGCCTGGGCCTGGAGGACGACGGGGGTGTCGTCGAGGCCCAGGCCTCGTCCGGGGTGCTCATCGGCACCGGGACGGGGGCGACCGGCTGGATCCGGTCGGTGTGGCAGGAGCGGGGCGGGCGACTGCGGTTGCCCGCCCCGACCGAGGACCGCCTGTTGTGGTACGTCCGCGAGGCCTGGCCGTCCCCGGCCACCGGTACGTCACTGGTGGCCGGGGAACTCGCCGCCGCGAACCGTCTGCAGCTCACCGTCGAGTCGGAACGGCTCGTCGCCTTCGGGGACGGCATGGAGACGGACGCGGTCCAGCTGACCTGGGGGCAGACGGTCCGCGTGGGTGTGTGCCGGGAGCGGCTGCGGCTGGTCGGCTGAGGCCGTGGCCCCGGGGTCACAGCACTCGGGGTCACGGCCTTCGGGTCACAGCCTTCGGGTCACAGCCGGGGGTCCACCGGCTCCGACTCCAGCGCCAGCACCCCGAACACCGCCTCGTGCACCCGCCACAGCGGCTCGCCCTCGGCCAGCCGGTCCAGGGCCTCCAGGCCGAGCGCGTACTCGCGGATGGCGAGGGAGCGCTTGTGGTTGAGGAACCGCTTGCGCAGACGGTCCAGGTTGTCCGGGCGCGTGTACTCCGGACCGTAGATGATCCGCAGGTACTCACGGCCCCGGCACTTGATACCGGGCTGCACCAGCCGGCCCTCCCCACTGCGCACCACCGCACCGAGCGGCTTGACGACCATGCCCTCACCGCCGCGGCCCGTCATCTCCAGCCACCAGTCGACACCGGCCTGCACCGACTCCGGGTCACCGGTGTCGACGTACAGCCGCCGGGTGGTCTGGAGCAGTCCGCTGCCGTCGTGCTCCACCAGCCGGTCGAGCAGCGCGAGCTGCTCGTTGTGCGGGAGGGCCGCGAGGCTACGGCCCTGGACGGCCAGGATCTGGAACGGTGCCAGGCGCACGCCCTCCAGGCCGTCCGTCGTCCAGCAGTAGCGGCGGTACGCCTCGGTGAACGCGGCCGCGTCCGAGGCCCGTTCGCGCTGGCGCGCCAGCAGGTCGGACACGTCGACTCCACGCGCCGCAGCACCCTCCAGGGCCGCCAACGCACCCGGGAACGCGGCCCCGGAGGCGGCGCCGACCGCCGCGTACTGCGAGCGCAGCAGGCCCGTCGCCTTCAGCGACCACGGCATCAGCTCGGCGTCGAGCAGCAGCCAGTCCGTCTCCAGTTCGTCCCAGAGCCCGGCCTCGCCGACGGCCTCCCGGACGCGGTCCAGGATCGTCTCGGTCACCGACTCGTCGTCGAAGAAGGGGCGACCGGTGCGGGTGTACAGCGACCCGGTGGGCCCGTCGACCCCGAACCTCCTGCGCGCCACGTCCGCGTCCCGGCACACCAGCGCCACGGCCCGCGAACCCATGTGCTTCTCCTCGCACACGACCCGCTCGACACCGTCCGCCGCGTACTGCGCGAAGGCCTCCGCCGGGTGCTCCAGGTAGCCCTCGATGTGACTCGTGGCCGTGGGCGCCATGGTCGGCGGAAGGTACGGCAGCAGACGCGGGTCGACGGCGAAACGGCTCATGACCTCCAGGGCCGCCGCCGCGTTCTCCTCACGGACCGACACCCGGCCCGAGTGCCGGGTCTCGACGACCCTGCGGCCCTGTACGTCGTTCAGGTCGAGCGGCCGGCCGTCGTGCCCGCCCGGTGCCTCCGTCCGCAGCGGCTTGGCCGGCTCGTACCAGACCTGCTCCGCCGGTACGTCGACCAGCTCCCGCTCCGGCCAGCGCAGCGCGGTCAGCTTGCCGCCGAAGACCGCGCCGGTGTCCAGGCAGATGGTGTTGTTCAGCCATGTGGCGTCCGGCACCGGGGTGTGGCCGTACACCACAGCCGCACGGCCCCGGTAGTCCTCGGCCCACGGGTAGCGCACCGGCAGCCCGAACTCGTCGGTCTCCCCGGTGGTGTCGCCGTACAGCGCGTGCGAGCGCACCCGCCCCGAGGTACGGCCGTGGTACTTCTCCGGCAGACCGGCGTGGCAGACGACCAGCTTGCCGCCGTCGAGGACGTAGTGGCTGACCAGCCCGTCGATGAACTCCCGGACCTCGGCGCGGAACTCCTCGCTCTCGGTCTCCATCTGCTCGATGGTCTCGGCGAGTCCGTGCGTGTGCTGGACCTTGCGGCCCTTGAGGTGACGCCCGTACTTGTTCTCGTGGTTGCCCGGCACACACAGCGCGTTGCCCGACTTGACCATGGACATCACGCGGCGCAGCACGCCCGGGCTGTCCGGGCCGCGGTCGACGAGGTCGCCGACGAAGACGGCGGTACGGCCGTCCGGGTGCACGCCGTCGGCGTAGCCGAGCTTGCCGAGCAGCGCCTCCAGTTCGGACGCGCAGCCGTGGATGTCGCCGACGATGTCGAAGGGGCCGGTGAGGTGGGTCAGGTCGTTGAAGCGCTTCTCGGTGACCACGGTGGCGTGCTCGATGTCCTGAGCACCGCGCAGGATGTGCACCTTGCGGAAGCCCTCGCGCTCCAGGTGCCGGACCGACCGGCGCAGCTCGCGGATGTGCCGCTGGATGACGCGGCGCGGCATGTCGGCCCGGTCGGTGCGGGCGGCGTTGCGCTCGGCGCACACCTCCTCCGGGACGTCCAGCACGACGGCGATGGGCAGCACGTCGTACTGCTTCGCGAGCTGGATCAGCTGCTTGCGGGCGTCCTGCTGCACATTGGTGGCGTCCACGACCGTGCGGCGGCCGGCGGCCAGGCGCTTGCCCGCGATGTAGTGCAGGACGTCGAAGGCGTCCCGGCTCGCGCTCTGGTCGTTCTCGTCGTCGGCGACCAGGCCGCGGCAGAAGTCGGAGGAGATCACCTCGGTGGGCTTGAAGTGCCGTCGGGCGAAGGTGGACTTGCCGGAGCCGGAGGCGCCGACGAGCACGACGAGGGAGAGGTCGGTGACGGGCAGGACACGCCCGTTCGTCGCCTGGTTCATGCGGCCTTCTCCTCCTTCTCGTCGGTCACGTCGATCGCGGCCGTACCCATGTCGAACACGGCCATCTGCGTGGGCGGACCCACCTCCGGGTCGTCCGGCCCCACCGGCACGAACTCCACGCCGTACCCGTGCCGTTCGGCCACCGCGTGCGCCCACGCGCGGAACTCCTCGCGCGTCCACTCGAACCGGTGGTCGCCGTGCCGGACGTGCCCGGCCGGGAGGGACTCCCAGCGGACGTTGTACTCGACGTTCGGGGTCGTCACGAGGACCGTCCGCGGGCGGGCGGCGCCGAACACCGCGTACTCCAGGGCGGGCAGCCGGGGCAGGTCGAGATGCTCGATGACCTCGCTGAGCACGGCGGCGTCGTAGCCCTTGAGGCGGTTGTCGGTGTAGGCGAGGGAGGACTGGAAGAGCTTCACGCGCGAGGCCTGCCGCTCGCCCATCCGGTCCAGCTTCAGCCGCCGTCCGGCGATGGTGAGCGCCCGCATGGACACGTCCACGCCGACGATCTCGGTGAACGCCGGGTCCTTGAGGAGGGCCTGCACCAACTGGCCCTGCCCGCAGCCGAGGTCGAGCACCCGCGCGGCACCGGACGCCTTCAGCGCGACGATGATCGCGTCCCGGCGCTGCACGGCGAGCGGGGTCGGCTTCTCCTCGGTCTCGCTCTCGGCCTCGACGGCGTTGTCGATGTCCTCGACCTCGCTGTCGTCGGCCTCCGCGAGCCGCACCAGCTCCAGCCGCTCCATCGCCTCGCGGGTCAGCGACCAGCGGCGCGACAGATACCGGCTGGTGATCAGCTTCTGCTCCGGGTGGTCCGGCAGCCAACCCTCACCGACGCGCAGCAGCTTGTCGACCTCGTCGGGGGCGACCCAGTAGTGCTTGGCGTCGTCGAGGACGGGGAGCAGGACGTACAGGTGGCGCAGGGCCTCGGCGAGGGTCAGGGTCTCCGACTCCAGGACGAGCCGGACGTAGCGCGAGTCGCCCCACTCCGGGAACCGCACGTCCAGCGGCACCGGCTCGGCGGTCACCGCCCAGCCGAGCGGCTCGAACAGGCGGCGTACCAGCTCCGGCCCGCCCCGGGCGGGCAGCGAGGGCACCTCGATACGCAGGGGCAGCGGCTCGGCGGCCCGCTCGGGCCGGGCGTTGCACACGCCGCGCATCGCGCTGGAGAACACGCTGCTGAGCGCGACCGCGAGCAGCGAGGAGGCGGCGTACGGCCGGTCGTTGACGTACTGCGCGAGCGCCGCGTCGGGCGCCCCGCCGCGGCCCTTGCCCTTCCCACGCCGGACCAGCGCCACCGCGTCGACCTCCAGGAGCAGCGCCGCCGTGCAGCGCCCGGCGTCCGCCTCGGGGTAGAGGACGTGCGCCTTGCCGTAGGAGGTGGAGAACGCCTGCGATTTCTCGGGGTGCTTGTGCAGCAGGAAGCCGAGATCTGTGGCTGGGCGTTCGGGGGTCCCGGTGGTGGTGATGGTCAGGAACACGGTGGGTCGGCCTTTGAATAGGGTCTGAGCTGCGCCTGTGCGCAGCCTGTCCAACGTACAGAGCCCACGTCGGAACCTCCCGGGGTTTTTCGTCCGCCCCTTCCGCGCCACCTGTCCACGGCACGGCCCCCGGCTGGATGCTGCCGGGGGCCGCGACGGGATGAGAGCTGAAGAGAAGAAGGACGAAAGGAAGAGGGCGGGAGGAAGAGGACGGGAGGAAGAGGGCGGGAGGAGCGAGAAGGACGGGAAGGGCTACGACAGTTGCGACTGGACCTGGGACGAGATGAGCTCCAGGTGATCCAGGTCGCCCAGGTCGAGGACCTGGAGGTAGAGCCGCCGGGTACCGATCTCCTGGTACCGCCCGATCTTGTCGACGACCTCCTCCGGAGAGCCGGCGAGGCCGTTGGCCTTCAGCTCGTCGACCTCCCGGCCGATCGCGGCGGCGCGCCGGGCGACCTCCTGGTCGTCCTTGCCGACGCACACGACGAGGGCGTTGGAGAAGACGAGTTCGTCGCCCTTGCGGCTGGCCGCCTCGGCGGCTGCCCGTACCCGCCCGAACTGCCGCTGGCTGTCCTCGACCGAGGCGAACGGCATGTTGAACTCATCGGCGTACTTGGCGGCCAGCCGCGGCGTCCGGGTGGCGCCGTGCCCGCCGATCAGCACCGGGATCCTGTCCTGGACGGGCTTGGGCAGGGCGGGCGAGTCGGTGAGGTCGTAGTAGGTGCCGTGGAAGTCGAAGGTCTGGCCGACCTCGGTGGCCCACAGCCCCGTGACGATGGCGAGCTGCTCCTCCAGCCGCCCGAACTTCTCCTTCGGGAACGGGATGCCGTACGCCTTGTGCTCCTCCTCGAACCACCCGGCGCCCAGGCCGAGTTCGACGCGGCCGCCGGACATCTGGTCGACCTGGGCGACCTGGATGGCGAGCACGCCGGGCAGGCGGAAGGTGCCGGCGGTCATCAGGGTGCCGAGGCGGATCCGCTTGGTCTCGCGTGCGAGGCCGGCGAGCGTGATCCAGGCGTCGGTGGGGCCGGGCAGACCATCACCGGAACCCATCTTCAGATAGTGGTCCGACCGGAAGAACGCATCGAAGCCAAGGTCCTCGGTGGCCTTCGCCACGGAGAGGAGGGTGTCGTAGGTGGCCCCCTGCTGGGGCTCGGTGAAGATGCGAAGATCCATACCTCCATCCTGCACGCCGGGGCGCGGGTCGGCCGCACCGGTCCCTCCGCCGCCCGCGTCCACGGTCGGGTGAATTCCGTGCGCGCGGTTGCCGCCGCTCGCCCGGGCCAGTGACCGGCCCGGACGGTGATCGTTGGCTCGATCGGAGCCGGACCCCCCGGCGCCCGTGCCGGTCGGTGACCGTCGGCGCGTCACTCTGTCGGCCCACTTCCATCCGGGGGGCCGGAGGCCGAGGAGGCCGTCATGTCCGAGGAACTCGCACCACAGCAGGCCGGCGGTGCCGGTCAGCCGAAGGGGCTGCTGCAGCAGATGGAGGAGCTGATGGCCGCGCTGAACGCGGACCTGTCGGCACTGGACGCGGATCTGCAGTCGACCGGGGCGTCCGGGGCGTCCGGGGTGGGCGAGCGGCAGGACACGGAGGCCGGCTGAGGCGGCGCGCTCTGACCGAGCGCTCGGCGGCGGGGCGGGCCGCCGGGGGTGAGCCGGGAGTGGGCCTGGGCCAGGAGTGGGCCGGGAGCGGGCCGGGAGCGGGCCGGGAGTGGGCCGGGAGTGGGTGCACGGCCCGGCCCGACGGGGTACCTCCCCCTCCGCCCCCAGCCTTTCGAGCAGGGATACCCCCGCGGGCGCCCGGCGTATGGCGCCCGCCCCTACCCCGCCTCCCTCTACCCCGCCTCCCTCTCCGCCAGCACCTGATCCCGGTCCGCCAGTCTTCGCAGCATCTCCAGCACCCGGTCCCGGGACTCGTCCGCCGCGTCGATCGCCTCCATGCACTGCCAGTACGTCGTCTCGTCGTCCGCGCCGCTGGCCACGCCGACCAGGGCGATCCCCACCTCCCCCAGCAGGCTCCCCAGGTGCATCAGTGCCTGCCGGGCGTCCCCCAACTCCGTGAGCTGGGCGGCGCGTAAGTCGCCCTCCGCGAGTTCCGGTGTGTCCAGCACCCCGCAGCCGCGCCCCGCCAGCTCCGTCAGCCCCAGCGCCTCGCCCCGCAGTTCAGGTGGGCCGAACACGGCCAGCCGACTCCCTATGGCCTGAGCCAGTGCCTGCGCCTGCCATACCTCGGTCATGATGTCCGGCGCGCCCCTGCTGCCCGCCAGCGCACGCCTGCTAGTCCCGATGAGCCGCACCGCGTCCATCCGCAGTCCCCATCTGTTCCGACGCGCTGCCCACGCGTCCGCCCGAACTCCCTTGTTCACTACCCAGAGTGAAGTGCTCTGAGACGAAAAGCCAGAGGAAGACGGAAATCTGCGGACAACTTTTCAACTACAGCCCGCCAAACAGATACGGAGAGTGAAAGTGGACTGAATTCCTCCCCGCGCGGCAACCGCCTCTGCCCACCGCCGTCCCCGCCGCTCACTACGGCGCGGGAAACCTCCGCTCGTTCCGGTCGATCTTCGCGTCGAGCGCCGCCAGCGGATCGATCCCGAGCACCTGGCACAGCTGCAGCAGATACGCCAGCACGTCCGCGACCTCGTCCGTCACGCGCTCCGCGGTGTCCGCGTCGTCCATGACCCGCGCCGACTCCTCCGGGGTCAACCACTGGAAGATCTCGACCAGTTCGGACGCCTCCACGCTCAGCGCCGCGACGAGGTTCTTGGGTGTGTGGTACGGCTGCCAGTTGCGCGCGGCAGCGAACTCGGCCAGCCGTCGCTGCAGCTTGGCCACATCAAGAGGTTCGGTCACGGCTCCAGGTGTACCACCGTCACCCCACCCACTTCCGCCGCCTCCGACACCCCTGCCGCCCCCACCAGCCCCGACGCGTCACTCACCGCCCCCACCACCCGGATGTGCCCCCGCTCGCACATCCGGGCCGCCAACCGCGCCAGTTCCCCCCGCTGCCCGGGATCGAGCCCCCGGTCCAGCCCGTCCGCCAGCACGGTCAACGACTGCATGGCCGCGGGCACCTCACCCGCCGGGTCGACCTCCAGCACCCCGGGTCCGGTCAACAGCACCAGTGACAGGGCGAGATAGCGCAGCTCGCCGTCGCCGAGCCGGCAAAGCTCCGTGCGGATGCCGTCCCCCCGGTCGAGCACCGCCCGCACGGCCCCGCCGCCGAGCACCTCCGCGGCCACGTCCGCGACCGCCCCGGCACACCCCGCCCGTACCGCGGCGACGAACTGCGTATGGCGCCGCCCGCATTCGGCGCGGGTCCGCCACAGCACATCGGCGAGGTTGTCGCAGCCGCCGAGCAGCCGCCCGGAGCCGACCGGTACCGGGCAGCGCATCCGCTCGGGACGGGGGTCGCAGGCGAAGACCGACCGCAGCGCCACCACCATCTGCTCGGCGGCGGCGATCACCCTGCGCTGCCCGTCCGTCTTGCCGGCCACCCGCAGCGGCAGCAGCGCGGTGGCGAGCCGGTCGTCGGGCAGGGGCGCCCGCGTCACCGGCGACTGACCGGCCGTATGCCAGGCGGCCTGGACGAAGGGCCGGCTCGGATCCCGCAGAGCCGTCTCCAGCAGGACGAGCCCGCCGGCGCTCAACCGCTCCCCCACGATCCGCAGTTCGGGCTCGGCCTGCACGGCGACATCGAGTCGGACCGGTCCCTCGGGACCGTCGGCCGTGCAGCCGATACGGAAACCGCGTCGCCGCTGGGCGTCGGGCCGGGCCCGCTCCGGAACACAGGCCCCCGGGGGGGGGGGCCCCCCCCACCCCCCCCCCCCCCCCCCCCCCCCCCCGCCCCCCCCCCGGGGCGCGCGCCG
>NZ_JBHYJA010000003.1:76946-104774 GCF_042740355.1 Streptomyces sp. NPDC059010 | reverse complement strand
TCCTCTTAACTCTCAACCGCCGTGGGGGGGGCGGGGCGGGCGGCCGCAGCTCCCCACACCCCCCCGGGGTGGGGTAAAACCCCCCCCCCCCCCCCGGCGCCGCCGCCGAGCCGGGCCAGCGCCTCGTGGGCCCGTAACGCGGTCGTCTTCCCGGACCCGCTCGGCCCGGCGAGGAAGGTGCACGCACCCAGCGGAAAGGCGGCCCGCCGATGCCCGGCGAACGCCGAGAGTCTGAGCTCGGTGACCTGCGGCCGGCCGGGAGGCGTGCCCTCGTCGGCCGGGCCCGCCCGGGACGGCAGGGAAACGGCACCGGACACACCAGACACAGATGACACGGCCATTCCCGGACGGTAGGTCCCCTGCCGTCAGGCGAACCGTTCCGGCCCGACACGCTTCCTACGATCGAGCGACCGCGCCGCCCGGCACCCTCAGGTGCCCGGCACTCCCGCCCCCTCCATCAGCCCGCTCACCTCGGTGCCCGGCGGCGTGAGCAGGAACACGTTCCGGTCCACCCGGTGCATCCCGCTCGCCAGGCCGAAGACGACGCCGGTGCTGAAGTCCAGCACCCGCTTGGCGACCTCGGTCTCCGCCCCGGTCAGATCCAGCAGTACCGGGATTCCCGCCATCAGCGTCTCGGCGACGTCACGGGCGTCCGCGAACACATTGACCCGCAGGACGACGAACCGGCGCCGCGGCTCCGTCACCGCCTCCGGGGGCACCCGATGGTCCACCGCGGAAGGCCAGGCGTCCCGGCCGCGCAGCGGCACGACCTGGGCGAGCCCTTCCCACTGTTCATCGGTGACGTCGTGGCTGTTCACCGGCTCCCCCCGCCTTGACTCGCCTTCAATACCTGCACCGGCCAATTCTTACGCCAAGTCACCCGTTCGGCCCAACAGCGACACGGACCGCGACCGCCGCACACCTCTCACATCGCGCCACGGTCCGCGATCGTCACACCCCCTCACATCGCGCGACGAGTGGCTGTGTGGCCGACGTAACTCCTCATGATCAAGGGATGTGACATCGACGTAACGGGCAATTCGTACGCTCGGGGCATCACCCCGACCGCCGGAGAAGGGCAGCACGTGACCTCGACCACCTCCACGACTCAGGTCCGGACGGTCTGCACGTACTGCGGGGTCGGCTGTGGGGTTCTGCTGGACGTCGGGACGGGGCCCGACGGGCGGCGTACGGTCCTGAAGGCGTCCGGCGACAAGGCGCATCCGGCGAACGCGGGCCGGCTGTGCACGAAGGGCGCGACGACGGCCGAGATGCTGGCCGCTCCGGGGCGGCTGACCACCGCGCTGGTCAGGGACGACCGCGGCGAGGAGCCGGTCCCCTCCCCCATGGCCGACGCCATCGCCGAGACGGCCCGGCGACTGCGCACGATCGTCGACGAGCACGGGCCGGACGCGGTCGCCTTCTATGTGTCCGGGCAGATGAGCCTGGAGGCCCAGTACCTGGCGAACAAGCTGGCCAAGGGGTTCGTGCGGACGAACCAGATCGAGTCGAATTCGCGACTGTGCATGGCCAGCGCGGGCATGGGCTACAAGCTGTCGCTGGGCGCCGACGGGCCGCCCGGCTCGTACGAGGACTTCGACCGGGCCGATGTCTTCCTGGTCATCGGCTCGAACATGGCCGACTGTCACCCCATCCTCTTCCTGCGCATGATGGAGCGGGTCAAGGCGGGCGCGAAACTCATCGTGGTCGACCCTCGGCGCACCGCCACCGCGGCCAAGGCCGACCTGTTTCTGCAGCTCAAGCCGGGAACCGACCTCGCCCTCCTGAACGGCCTGCTGCATCTGCTGGTCGAGAACGGTCACACCGACGCCGACTTCGTCGCCGAGCACACCGAGGGCTGGGAGGCGATGCCCGCCTTCCTCGCCGACTACGCGCCGGCCGCCGTCGCCGAGATCACCGGGCTCGCCGAGGACGACCTGCGCACCGCCGCTCGGCTGATCGGCGAGGCCGGTGAGTGGATGAGCTGCTGGACGATGGGGCTCAACCAGTCCACGCACGGCACCTGGAACACGAACGCCCTGGTCAACCTGCATCTGGCCACCGGCGCCATCTGCCGCCCGGGCTCCGGTCCCTTCTCCCTGACCGGGCAGCCGAATGCCATGGGCGGCCGGGAGATGGGCTACATGGGCCCGGGGCTGCCGGGCCAGCGGTCCGTCGCCGTCGACGCCGAGCGGGCCTTCGTCGAGGAGCTGTGGGAGCTGCCGCCGGGCACCCTGCGCGCCGACGGAGTCGGCAAGGGCACGATCGAGATGTTCCAGAAGATGGCGGACAAGGAGATCAAGGCCTGCTGGATCATCTGCACCAATCCGGTCGCCTCGGTCGCCAATCGCCGTACGGTCATCGAGGGTCTTGAGGCCGCCGAGTTCGTCGTCACGCAGGACGTCTTCGGCGAGACCGAGACCAACGCGTACGCCGATGTCGTGCTGCCCGGCGCCCTGTGGACCGAGGGCGAGGGCGTCTTCGTCAACAGCGAGCGCAACCTCACGCTGACCCGGCCGGTGGCCGACCCGCCGGGCGAGGCGATGGCGGACTGGCGGATCATCGCGGCCGTCGCATGTGCGATGGGGTACGAGAAGGGGTTCTCGTACGACAGTGCCGAGGACGTCTTCGAGGAGATACGGCGGGCCTGGAACCCGGCGACCGGCTGGGATCTGCGCGGGGTGACGTACGAGCGGCTGCGGACGACGCCCGTGCAGTGGCCGGCCGCGGAGGTGGAAGGGCCCGAGCGCAATCCGATCCGGTACGTCGGTGAGGGCGGGGAGCTGCGGTTCCCGACCGCGAGCGGGCGGGGTGTCTTCCATGCCCGTCCGCACATGCCGCCCGCCGAGATGCCGGACGACGACTATCCCTTCGTGCTCAACACCGGGCGGGTGCAGCACCAGTGGCACACGCTGACCAAGACGGGGCGGGTCGCCAAGCTGAACAAGCTCAACCCCGGGCCGTTCGTGGAGGTACATCCGCGGGACGCGCGTGCGCTCGGGATCGCCGAGGGGGACCGGGTCGAGGTCGCCTCGCGGCGGGGGCGGGCCGTGCTGCCGGCCGTCGTGACCGAGCGGGTGCTGCCGGGGAACGCGTTCGCGCCGTTCCACTGGAACGACCTTTTCGGGGAGTATCTGAGCGTCAACGCGGTGACGAGCGACGCGGTGGACCCGGTCTCCTTCCAGCCGGAGTTCAAGGTGTGCGCGGTGTCGCTGGCCAGGGTCAACGAGCCGGCGCCGGTCCCCGCTCCTGCCCCCGTGGAGCCGGCCGCGGTGATCGTCCCGACCGCCGTCACGCCGGGCGCCGACCCGTTCGGGCTCGACCCCACCCCGCCGCCCGTCCTGACCGCACAGGAACGCCTCTACCTCACCGGCTTCCTGTCCGGCATCGAGACCGGCGCGCCCGGCGTCCCTGTCCTGCCGCCGGACGCGCCCTTCAGCCCCGAGCACGCGATGTGGGTCAACGGCGTGCTCGCCGGGATGTACTCACGGACGGCGGCCGAGCCCGCCGTCGCGCGTCTCCCCGGCCGTGAGGTGGTCGTGCTGTGGGCGTCCCAGACCGGGAACGCCGAGGACTTCGCCGGGGCCGTCGCCGACCGGCTCTCCGCCGACGGGCACCGGGCGACCCTGGCCGGCATGGACGACACCGACCCTGGCGCGCTGCCCTCCGGTGCGGACCTGCTGCTGATCACCAGCACCTTCGGCGACGGCGACGCCCCCGACAACGGCTCCGGGTTCTGGGAGGCGCTCACCGCCGAGCAGGCCCCGCGCCTGGACGGCGTGCGCTATGCCGTGCTGGCCTTCGGCGACTCTTCGTACGACGACTTCTGCGGGCACGGGCGTCGGCTTGACGCCCGCCTCGACGAGCTGGGCGGGGTGCGGATCGCGCCGCGCACCGACTGCGAGCCGGACTACGAGCCGTCCGCGGGGGCATGGCTGGACCAGGTGCTCACCGCGCTGGTGCCGGCGGCGGCCGACGCCCCGGCAGCCGCCCCGACGGCACCGGCGCCCGCACCCAAGCCCGCCGCGCGTCCCGCCAGGCCCGCCCCCGCCACCGCCCGCCTCGTCGGCAACCGGCTGCTCAGCCTGCCCGGTGCGGGCAAGGAGGTGCGGCGCTTCACCTTCGACACCAGCGGGACCTCGCTGACGTACGAGACGGGCGACGCGCTCGGGGTGCGGCCGGTCAACTCGCCCGCGCTGGTGGAGGAGTGGCTCGCGGTGACCGGCGTCGACGGGGCGACGGCGGTGGACGTGGACGGCGTGGGCGCGGTCCCGTTCGCCGAGGCCCTGTACGGGCACCTCGACATCACGCGGATCACCTCCGACCTGCTCCGCTTCGTCGCCGAACGCGTCCGTGACGACCGGGAGCTGCGCCGGCTGCTGCGGCCGGACAACAAGGACGGGCTGGCCCAGTGGAGCTGGGGGCGGCAGGCCGTGGACGTCGTCGCCGAGCACCCGGTGCGGGCGAGTGCGCAGGAGTGGGCCGGGGTGCTGAAGAAGCTCCAGCCGCGCCTGTACTCCATATCGTCCAGCCCGCTGGAGGACCCGCACAGCGTCTCGCTGACGGTCTCCGTGGTGCGGTACGAGAACCTGCACGGCCGGGCGCGCGGCGGGGTCTGCTCGCCGTTCCTGGCCGACGCCGCGCCCGGTACCGAGGTGCCGGTGTTCGTGCAGCGCTCCCCGCACTTCAGGCCGCCCGCCGACGCCGCCACGCCGATGGTGATGGTCGGCCCGGGTACCGGTGTCGCGCCGTTCGTCGGGTTCCTCCAGGAGCGGCGCGCGCTCGGGCACCGGGCGCCCAACTGGCTGTTCTTCGGCGAGCAGCACCGGGCCAGCGACTTCTACTACGAGGACGAGCTGACCGCGCTGCTCGACGAGGGCACCCTCGCCCGGCTCGACACCGCCTTCTCCCGCGACCAGCGCAACAAGGTGTACGTCCAGGACCGGATGCGCGAGCACGGCCCGGAGCTGTGGCGCTGGCTGCAGGACGGCGCCCACTTCTACGTCTGCGGGGACGCCTCGCGGATGGCCAAGGACGTGGACCAGGCGCTCAGGGACATCGCGGTCACGCACGGCGGGCTGGACGAGGCCGAGGCGTCGGCGTACGTGAAGCAGCTGACGACGGCGAAGCGCTACGTGCGGGACGTCTACTGAGCGCCTGCACCGGCTCTGCCCGCCGCCGCGGGCCTGTTCTCACCGGTCTCACACCGGACTCTTCACCTCCGGCGGCACACCGCTCACCGGGCCTGATTACGGTCCGGTGGCGTGCAGTTGGCAGAACAGCAGCCGTTGACACCGGTCCGGCGGACGAGCTCGCCGGCGCCCGCCCTCCCGGAACCCCCCGCCCAGTGGCACCGCGTGCTGACCCTCCTCGCGGACATCAGCCTCTTCGTCGGCACCCGCGCGATCTGGACGCAGGCGGCGAGCCACCGTCTCGTCGTGGCCGCCGTCATCTCGCTGTGCTACGCCTCGATCCTGGGCTGCGGCGTGCTGGCGCTGGTGGTGCGGCGGGCGCGGTCGCTGGCACGGCTGGATCTGTGCGTCCTGGCCACCGCCGTGACACTGGCGCTGTGCGCGTGGGCGATGAACCACACCGGCAGCGACGAGGCGGTCCTCACCACCCAGGCCGCCCATGAGCTGGTCGCCGGGCACCCCGTCTACGGGCAGCCCTGGCCCTGGCTCTTCGGCCACGGCGTCGCCCTCACCCCGACGGTCACGGGCGGCTACGACTTCACCTACGGCTATCCGCCCCTGACCCCGCTGCTCACGGCCCCGCTGCTGTGGCTGGGGCACGGGGCGCTGCCCGCGACCGCCGTGAGCATGGCGGCCCTGATCGCCGGCACGGTCGCACTGTGGCGGATGCTGCCCACGCCCTGGCGCTCGGCGGCGACCATGGCCTGCCTCGGCTTCGGCTTCCTTCCGTCGTACGGCCGCCTCGGCTATCCGGCGATCGTGGCGCTGGCCCTGCTGGTGCCGGTGGTGGTGCGGTGGCCGCGGACCGGGCGGGGCGGTCGGCTGGGCGCCTCCGGGCTGGCGCGGGCGGCGTGTCTGGGGGCGGCGTGCGCGGCGCAGCAACTGCCCTGGTTCGTGGCGCCGTTCCTGCTGGCCGGGATCTACGCCGTACGGCGCGGGGAGCTGGGCGCGCGGGCGGCGGCGCTGGTGGTGGGGCGGATCGCCGGGGCCGCCGGGGTCGTGTGGCTGCTGATCAACACGTATTTCGTCGTGAGCGAGCCCGGCACCTGGATCCGGGGCATAGCGCTGCCGCTGACGCAGGGCGCGGTGATCCACGGGCAGGGCGTGGTCGGCGTCTCGCTGTACTTCACGGACGGCAGCGACCGGCTCGACTGGTACTCCCACGCGAGCCTGCTGCTGGTGGCGGGCCTGCTCGCGCTGTTCGTGGTGTTCGTACGGCGGCTGGGGCCGGCGGCGACCGTCCTGCCGTGGTGCGCGTTCTTCCTGGCGACGCGTTCCCAGGACGGCTACTACCTGATGATGACGCCGCTGTGGCTGGCGGCGGCGGTGACCGCCCCTGCGTCGGAGTTCGCCACCGCCTGGCAGCCGCGACCGCGCCCGCTGTACCGGCGCCCGGCACGGATCGCGGTGGCCGCGCTGCTGCTCACCCCGGCCCTGGCGGGCGCGGCCTGGGCGGCGACGGGGACACCTCCGCTGGGCCTGCGGGTGACGTCGGCGCGGTGGGCGACGCCGACCGCCGTGTCCCGGCTGGGGGTCGAGGTCACCAATACCGACGCCGCCGCCCTCACGCCCCACTTCACGCTCACCACGGGCCAGGGCATGAACCCGTACTGGACGGTCGTACGGGGCCCGGCCACGCTGCCCGGCCACACGGCGGCGCGCTATGAACTCCGGCCGCCCGCGGGCTGGTTCCGGGTTCCCCGGCCGGGTGTACGGATCCGGCTGCGGGCCTTCACGGCCGTACCGCAGACTCTGTCGAGCGCCGACGTCAGGCTGCCGCGGTCCGGGTGAAGCGGAGGGTGCCGGCGACCGTGGTGAGGCCGCGCATCATGCCGAGCTGGTTCCAGCCCATGGCGAACTGCTCGCGGTCCACGGTGAACTCGGTGTCCAGGGTGAGCGAGCGGTCGTCCGCGCCGACGAGGCGGGCGGTGACGGACTTGGACCGGCTGATGCCCCGGACGGTGAGCTGACCGACGACCTGCACCTCGTCGCCGTCGCGCAGCTCGGCGCTGCGGACCGCGAAGGTGATCTCGGGGTGGTTGGCGGCGTCGAAGAAGTCGGCGGAGCGCAGATGCTCGTCGCGCTTGGCGTTGCGGGTGTCCAGGGAGCCGGCGTCGAGGGTGATGGTGCCGACGGCGGAGCCGTCGGGCCGCACCTCGCCGTGGCCGTTGACGGCGGTGAAGGCGCCCTTCACGGTGACCAGGCCCCAGAACGTCCTGTGCCGGACGGCGACGGTGGAGGCGGCGGTGTCGAGCTGCCAGGTTCCGGTTTCGACGGCGACGGTCATGATCTTTCACTCCTGCACTCTGTAATCCAAATTTGGACGACACCACGCTAGCCGATACTCCAAATTTGAACAACAGCTACACTGGAATTCATGGCCGACCACTCCGACTGCCCCTCCGTCTCCGGCGACGGACTCCTGCCCGTCGAGCTGCACGCCTGGATGCTGATGCTGGCCGCGACCGGAGCCGTCGAGCAGGAGCTGCGCACCGTCGTCAAGGAGCGGCTGGACGTCTCGCACGACGAGTTCCTGGTCCTGTGCCTGCTCGCCGCGGACCCCGGCGAGGCGCTGCGGATGACACGGATCGCCGAGCTGCTCGGCCGCCCCAAGACCCGCCTCACCTACCAGATCGCCTGCCTCCAGCACGCCGGCCTGGTCACCCGCAGATCGGTCTGCGGGGACAAGCGGGGCGTCGAGGTCGCCCTCACCGAGAAGGCCCGCGGCCTGCTCAAGGAGGCCTCCGGGGTCCTCGCCGAGACGGTCAAGGAGGCCCTGGAGCGGTTCATGGGTCCCAGCCAGCGCCAGGCGATGTGCGCGCTCATCCCCGACTTCGCCGGGGAGCCGGCGCCGGAGTAGTCCGCGGTGCGGTCGCGGGTACCCGGGCGGGGCCCGCACCGACATCGAGGAGGCGTTCATGGGCATCTCGGACCTGCCCGCTCCCGTCGTACGCCGCGACACGGCACCTCCACCCGACCCGGCGGCTCTGGAGGCGGCCCTGCGTGAGCGCGTCGACGGCGAGGTCCGTTTCGACGCCGGGAGCCGGGCCGCGTACTCCACCGACGCCTCGAACTTCCGCCAGACACCGATCGGCGTGGTCGTACCGCACACCCCCGAGGCGGCCGTGGCGGCGGTGGCCGTCGCCCGGGAGTACGACGCGCCCGTGCTGTCACGGGGCGGCGGGACCAGTCTGGCCGGGCAGTGCGCCAACACGGCCGTCGTGATCGACTGGTCGAAGTACTGCACGGACCTGGAGTCGGTCGACGTGCAGGCCCGCACCTGTGTCGTGCAGCCGGGGATCGTGCTGGACGAGCTCAACCGCCGGCTCGCCCCGACCGGGCTGCGCTTCGGCCCCGAGCCCGCCACCCACGCCAACTGCACGATCGGCGGCATGATCGGCAACAACTCCTGCGGCGCCACCGCCCAGGCGACCGGCAAGGTCGTCGACAACGTCGCCCGCCTGGAGGTGCTGCTCTACGACGGCACCCGCTTCTGGTGCGGGGAGACGAGCGAGGAGGAGTACGCCGAGATCGAGCGGCACGGTGATCTGCGCGCCGCCCTGTACCGGCAGTTGCGCGCCCTGCGCGACAGCTGCGCCGACGACGTCCGGCGCCGCTTCCCCGAGATCCCCCGCCGGGTCTCCGGCTACAACCTGGACTCGCTGCTCCCCGAGCACGGCTTCGACGTCGCCGGGCTGCTGGTCGGCAGCGAGTCGACGCTCGTCACCGTGCTGCGGGCGGAGCTGAAGCTGGTCCCCGTGGTGAAGGAACGCTCGCTGGTGGTGCTGGGGTTCGGAGACATCGCGCTCGCCGCGGACGCCGTACCGCAGATCCTGCCCCACGAGCCGATCGCGCTGGAGGGCGTCGACCACCACCTCGTCCACGACGAGCGGCTCAAGCACCTCAACCCGCAGGCCATCGCCCAACTGCCCGAAGGGAAGGCCTTCTTGATGGTGCAGTTCGGCGGCGAGACGGTCGAGGAGGCCGACGAACTGGCCCACCGGATGCTGGACGGGCTGCACGAGTCCGAGCACGATCCCGAGGTCGCCTTCCTGGACGACCCCGCCCACGAGGAGCAGCTCTGGCAGGTCCGCGAGGCCGGTCTCGGCGCCACCGCGCACATCCCCGGCCATCCGGACACCTGGGAGGGCTGGGAGGACTCGGCGGTGGCTCCGGAGCGGCTCGGCGACTATCTGCGGCGGCTGCACGGTCTGTTCGAGGAGTTCGGGTATCTGAGCGACGCCGGGCCCAGCCTCTACGGCCACTTCGGGCAGGGGTGCGTGCACACACGGATCCCGTTCGACCTGTACAGCGCCCAGGGGGTGGCGGACTACCGGCGGTTCATGGAGCGGGCGGCCGATCTCGTGGTCGAGTTCGGCGGGTCCCTGTCCGGTGAGCACGGGGACGGGCAGAGCCGGGGCGAGCTGCTGCCGAGGATGTTCGGGGAGGAACTGGTGGCGGCGTTCGGGCGGCTCAAGGCCGTCTTCGACCCGGGCGACCGGATGAACCCCGGGAAGGTCGTGGCACCGTACGGGCTCGACGAGAACCTCCGCCTCGGCGCCGACTGGGCGCCGGACGACCCGCGTGACCTGCACTTCCGCTTCCCGCATGACGGCGGGTCGTTCGCGCAGGCCGCCAACCGGTGCGTGGGCGTGGGCAAGTGCCGTCGCACGGACACCGGGGGCGGCGCGGTGATGTGCCCCTCGTACCAGGTCACGCTGGAGGAGGAGCACTCCACACGGGGACGGGCCCGGCTGCTGTTCGAGATGCTCGACGGGCACGGCGACAGCGCGATACGCGACGGCTGGCGTTCACGGGCGGTGAAGGACGCCCTCGATCTGTGCCTGGCCTGCAAGGGGTGCAAGAGCGACTGCCCGGCCGATGTCGACATGGCGACGTACAAGGCGGAGTTCCTGTCGCACCACTACGCGGGGCGTCCCTGGCGCAGGCCGCGCTCGGACCTGTCGATGGGGTGGCTGCCGGTCGTCGCCCAGGCCGTGGTGCGGGGCGGGCTCGGGCCGGTGGTCAACGCGTTCACCCACACGCCGCCGTTGTCGCGGTTGGCGGTCGCGGTGGCGGGGGTCGCGGACCGGGAGGTGCCGCGGTTCGCCCGACGGTCGCTGCAGAGCTGGTTCGCCCGCCGTGACGGCTCCGTCGCCGGGGCGCGTGGGACGGTGCTGCTGTGGCCGGACACGTTCACCAACTTCTTCCACCCGCGGGTCGGGCAGGCCGCGGTGGAACTGCTGGAGCACGCCGGCTGGGGCGTGACGATGCCGAGCGAGCCGCTGTGCTGCGGCCTGACCTGGATCTCCACCGGTCAACTCGGCATCGCCGAACGCGTCCTGACCCGGACCGTCCGCCGCCTGCGCCGTCATCTGCGGGAGGGCGGGCTGGTGGTCGGTCTGGAGCCGAGCTGTACCGCCGTGTTCCGGTCGGACGCGGCGGAGCTGTTCCCCGGCGACCGGGATGTGCGCAGGCTGGCGGAACAGACGGTGACCCTGGCCGAGTTGCTCACCGAACACAGCCCGGGGTACGAGCCCCCGCAGCTGCCCGACCGCAGCGCCCGCGCGGTGGCGCAGGTGCACTGCCATCAGCACGCGGTACTGGGCTGGGAGGCCGACGCGCGGCTGCTGCGCCGCGCCGGGGTCGACACCGAGCGACTCGACTCCGGCTGCTGCGGGCTGGCCGGCAACTTCGGCTTCGAGCGGGGCCACTTCGAGGTCAGCCGGGCCTGCGCGGAACGCGTCCTGCTGCCTCGGCTGCGGGAGGAGGACGCCGGAACGGTCGTGCTCGCCGACGGCTTCAGCTGCCGTACGCAGATCCATGAACTCGACAGCGGCGGGCACGAGGCCGTCCACCTGGCGCAACTGCTGGCGTCGGCACTCCCGAGTGAGCGGAGGGACCACGAGCGATGACCGGCCGCCCCCAACAGCGGCCGGTCATCCCCCTCGTCAGGCGGAAGGCGCCCCGGAGAGCACCTCCACCTTGCCGGTGTCGAGCGAGTAGTAGGCGCTGACAACGGCGAGATCACGCTTTCTCACCAGCGGACCGAGGTTGGCGCTCCGGCGCAGGTCGGCGGCGGTCTGCTGGGCGTGGACGCGGATCATGGCGTCGACGGGATCGGCGTGCTTCTCCTTGGACACCGCCTCGTACGCAGGGCGCAGCGTCTCCACGACCGACTGCAGGTTGCCCGGCAGCGGCTTGCGCTCCTTCAGCGCCTTGTACGCCGCCTTGACCGCGCCGCAGCGCTGGTGCCCGAGGACCAGGATCAGCGGGGATCCCGACGTCACGGGCCCGTACTCGACGGAACCGGTGACCACCGGTGCGACCACCTGCCCGCCGGTGCGTATCACGAACAGGTCGCCCAGGCCGGTGTCGAAGACCATCTCCGGCGGCACCCGGGAGTCGATGCAGGACACTATGACGCTGTACGGGTCCTGCTCCTCGGCGACCGAACGGCGCCGGTCGATGCCCTGGTTGGGGCGCTGGAGCGAGCCGTTCACCCACCGCTCGTTGCCCTCAAGCAGCCGCGCGTACGCCGCCCGGGGCGTGGTGGGGGGTGCGCTCTCGGCCGGTGACGGCGACGCCGCGCCCACGGCTGTGGCCTTCCCCGCCGAGTCGCTGCCGGTCTTGGACGAACAGCCGGTGATCACGGCTGCGGAGGCCACGAGCCCTCCGGTGAGGATTGCTCGGCGCTGCGGTCGCGAGACACTGCCCATGGCACTCTGCCCTTCTGATGTTTTCCCTGGTGGAGCGGCTGATCCCACTGTTGCGAAGCGGTGGTTAGCGTCCGTACAGGGCTGATGAAGGGCACGAGAAGGGCCCGTCCAAATCACGCAGAGTGGCGCGGTGACCGCACAGTTCGGGAAGGGCGGCCGAACGTCGCCGGGGCGACCGGCGTCATAGCGGTAGCCGTTTCGAAGGGACTTCCGCCATGACCGCCGTATCTCGCACCTCCCGCACCGCCCGCGCCGTGTCCCGGGCCGTACTGATCGGAGGACTGCTCTGCGGGGCGGTCGCCTGCGGCAATGGGGCGGAGAGCGTGGGGACTCAGAGCCGGGCCCCGTGGCAGGAGCCCGACGCGTACACCTACACGCTCCAGTCCAGCGCCGGGGAACGGACGTTGCTCGGCACCTTCCGGATCACGGTCCGCGACGGCGCCGTGGCCGAGGCGGTGGGCCTCGACGAGAGCGCCCGGCGGATCGTCGAGGACGTCCCCGAAGCGGTGCCCACCATCGGGGAGCTCCTCGACGAACTGGAACAGGCGCGGCGGGACGACGCGGACAAGGCCGAGGCGAAGTACGCGGCCGACGGGCACCCGGTGCGCATCTCCGTGGACTGGATGGAGCACGCGATCGACGACGAGGCGCTCTACCTCATCAGCGCCTACGAGCCCGCGGACTGACGGCGATCGGCGAGCGCGGCGGCCTGCCCGACGGTGAGGGGACGGGTGGGGTGGCCGTGGAGGAGGAAGAACAGCTTGGCCGTCTCCTCCAGTTCCCCGGCCGCGCCGGCCGCCTCGCGCAGGGTCATGGTCGGGGTGCTCCTCGCCGGGGGTACGGAGGCAGGGGCGGACGGGGTCAGTTCCGGTCCGTGCCCGCGGAGTCGGCCGTGATGGCCTTGATGACGGCGGCGGTGAACTCACTCGTGGACGCCGAGCCGCCCAGGTCGCGGGTGGAGACGCCGCTTTCGACGGTGGCGGCCACGGCGGCGTCGATGATCTTCGCCGCGCGTGCGACGGCCGTGTCGCCGTGCTGGGCGCCGAGCCACTCGAACAGCATCGCGCCGGAGAGGATCATGGCGACCGGGTTGGCGATGTCCTGCCCGGCGATGTCGGGTGCGGAGCCGTGCGACGCCTGGGCCATGGCGGTGTCGGCGGAGGCGTTGATGGACGGCGCGGTGCCCAGTGAGCCGCTGATCTCGCCGGCCAGGTCGGAGAGGATGTCGCCGAACATGTTCTCGGTGACGATGACGTCGAAGTCCTGGGCGCGGCGCACCAGATGGACGGTCATGGCGTCGATGTGGAAGTCGTCGACGGTCACGTCCGGATAGTCCTGGGCGACCTCCTGGCACACCGTGCGGAACAGTCCCGTGGTCAGCTTCAGCACATTCGCCTTGTGGACGATGGTCAGCTTCCCGCGCCGCGAGCGCGCCAGGTCGAAGGCGACACGGGCGACGCGCTCGGTGGCGGCGCGGGTGATGATGCCCATCGCGATGGCGACGCCCTCGACGGGGCTGAACTCACCGGTGCCGGCGTAGGTGTTGCGGTCGGCGTAGAAGCCCTCGGTGTTCTCGCGGACGATGACGAGGTCGGCGTTGCCGCAGACGGCCTGCGCGCCGGGGAAGCTCTTGGCGGGGCGGATGTTGGCGAACAGCTGGAAGTGCTTGCGCAGGGTGCCCGAGGGGTTGAGGGCGGACTTGTGCGGTTCGGGATACGACACGGAGTCGTGCGGGCCGAGGAACCAGCCGTCCAGTTCGGCGAGGGTCTGCCGGGTCCCGTCCGGGACGGGCGTGCCGTGGGTCTCGATGGCGGCGGCGCCCAGCGGGAGGGGGACCCAGTCGACGCGGACGCCGGCGGCCTGCGCGGCGGCGGTGGCGATCTCCACGGCGGAGGGGACGATCTCGGGGCCGATGCCGTCGCCGTCCAGGACACCGAGACGGTAGGTGGTGCTCATGATGCGGGCTCCTCTTTCGGTCGGGTGCGGTCAGGTCTGCGGCCGGGACGACGGGGCGGCCGGGCGGTCATGACACCGTCGCCGGATGTGGGGAGGACTCCTCCAGGAGCAGTGCGCGCAGTTCGCGGGCTGCGGTGCCGGCCCCGTCGAGTACGGGCACACCCATCAGGCCGGCGAGCGTCTCGCCGGCCGGAGCCAGGGAGTACTGGGCCGGCAGCACCGCCTGGGCGCTGTCCGCGCCGCCCGCGCGCAGGGCGTCCGCGAGGTGGGCGGCGGTGGCTTCGGGGCTGTCGGCCGCGGCGGCGGCCTCGCTGAGCACGGCGCTGATCTCCACTGGCCGGCCGCCGCCCCGTACGAACGGCACGAGCGCCTCCAGTTGGGCGACGGCGGCCGGGACGGCGGGCGGAACGGAGGCCGCCACGGCAATCCGGTCGTACGGACCGGCGAGCGCGGCCCGGAACATCGCCTCGTCCGACCTCAGGATCGGCGTGCCCCAGAGCGAACGGGCGCTTTCGACCACCTCGCCGTAGGAGGAGCAGGTCAGCAGCACTCCCTGGACGTCGCCCGCGTCCATGACGTGGGCGATCAGCCGGAGCATACGGCGGCGCAGCGGCTCGGTCAGACCGTCGGCGACAAGCGCGTCGTCGAGGAGACGGTCGTCGAGGACGTTCCACAACCGGGCCTCGGGGAACTCTCGGGCGAACGCCTCCTGGGCGATACGGGCGCCGGACGGAACGGCATGGATCAGGGCGACCAGCGGTCGGGGCTCGGACACCGGGTTCTTCCCTTTCCGGTAGGCAGGCTCGTTTCTGCCGCGCCGCCACAGTAAAGAGCCCTCGGTCAACCGGTTGCTCTTATGCGTCGACGCAGGGCATCGCCGCCCCGCGCAGAGCCGAGCCGGTTCGCGCATCCGGTCGAGCCCGGTCCGGCCATCCGGTCGAGTCCGGTCAGACGTCCCCGCGCAACTCCAGCGCCTCCTTCAGACGCCGGGTCGCGCCCTCCATATGGGCGGCCATCGCGGCACGCGCCGCCTCGGCGTCGCCCCGCTCGACCGCCTCGAAGACCGGCACATGGTCGGCGTACGCGACCTCGCGGGAGCGGACCGCGCCGGTGCGCTCGACCCAGCCGCGCTGGATCATCACGCGCATCCCCTTGAGCATGTCCCGCAGCACGGTGTTGCCCGCCAGCTCGCCCAGTGCCGCATGGAAGGCGGTGTCGGCGTCGGGGAACTCCTCGTCCGGGCAGTCGCGCATCGCGGCCAGGCGGGCACGCAGCAGTTCCACGCCGGCCTCGTCGCGCGCCCGCGCGGCCAGCCCCGCGACCACCACTTCCATCTCCGCGCGGGCCTCCAGCATGTCGTTCGCGCCGCGCTCACCGAGGATGAGCCCGAGTTCGAAGAGGCGGTAGAGGACGTCGGACTCGGTGCCGCGGAAGTAGGTGCCGCTGGACTGGCGGATCTCCAGCAGACCGAGGAAGCCCAGCGACTTGATCGCCTCGCGGACGGTGGGCCGGTTCACGCCGAGCATCTCGGTCAGCCGCCGCTCGGAGGGGATCCGGTCGCCGGGCTGCACCTCGCCCGACATCAGGTACTCGATCAGCCGCCGGGAGACCTCGGAGGCCAACGGCTCCCGCGGCTCGACCTTGATCCTCGCGAGCTCGGCCATGGACTTCCTCACTTCGGCAGGGAGGGGACGGCCGGATTCTAGTTACTCACCGCGCCACCGGTGAACCAGTGAGCCGGACCGCCAGGCGCAGGCTCTCGGCGACCGCGTGGGGGATGTCGACGACGGGGAACAGCGCATGCCGTACGGTCCGTTCGGCGTCGACCACCAGGATCAGGCGTCTGTGCCGCAGTCGGCCCGCGCCCCGGAAGGTCGGCAGTCGCAGGGCGGCGGCGAGCCGGTGGGCGGCGTCGGAGAGGAGGGGGTACGGGACCTCCTCGGCGCGGGCGAACAGCGCCTGCTCATGGACGAGTTGGGTACTGACTCCCCGTAGATCCACTCCCGCCTCCCGGAACTCGGGCCAGGCCTCGCGGAAGAGCCGGTTCTCCAGCGTGCAGCCGTCGGCGCCGGGGATGTCCTCGCCCCAGACGACTCCGGTGCCGGGATAGGTGAAGAGCACGGTCGCGGCGGCATCCGGGGAGACGAGGGGCAGGTCGGCGCCCTGCGTGCCGGGCAGTTCGAGGCCCTCGGGCAGTCGGGTGCCGGTCAGGGCGTGCACCCGGGCGTGCTCGGCGCTCTCGGTATCGGCCGTCCCGGTGAGGCTTCCGTCCCCCAGGACCCACCGGTCGCCCCAGTCCTGCATCGCGACGAGCAGCGGCAGCAGCGCGGTCCCGGCGTCGGCGAGCAGGTACTCGTAGCGCACCGGACGCCGCTGGTAGAGGCTGCGGCGCAGCACCCCGCTGGCGACGAGCCGGCCGAGCCGTTCGGTGAGGACCTTGCGGGACAGGCCGATCTCGGCGGCCAGCGCGTCGAAGCGGACGTGTCCGCGGGCCACCTCGCGCAGCACCAGAACGTTCCACCAGTCGCCCAGAACCGTGGCGGCCTGGGCGATCCCGCAGGTCTCGTCGGCGTTGTGCATCCTCATGCACCCATAGTAGGTTCCTTTTCGGAACTCACTTTGTTCCCTGCTGGAACTTAGCCCCGTCGTCATCGCGACGGACCGAACGTGAGGAGCTGCAGCGTGCCCGTGGTCATCAGCCGGGTCGTCGGACGCGAGATCATCGACAGCCGGGGCAACCCGACCGTCGAGGTCGACGTGGAGCTCTCGGACGGATCGCTCGGCCGTGCGGCCGTACCGTCCGGCGCCTCCACCGGAGCCCGCGAGGCGGTGGAGCTGCGCGACGGCGACCCCGACCGCTTCCACGGCAAGGGGGTGCGGCGGGCCGTCGACGCCGTCAACGACACCATCTCCGACGCCGTGGTCGGACTGGCCGCCGACGGCCAGGCGACCGTCGACGCGGCACTGATCGACCTGGACGGCACGGCGGACAAGGCACGTCTCGGCGCGAACGCGATCCTGGGCGTCTCCCTGGCCGCCGCCAAGGCCGCCGCGGCCTCCCACCGGCTGCCGCTGTACCGCTACGTCGGCGGGGTCGACGCCCGGGTGCTGCCGGTGCCGATGATGAACATCGTCAACGGCGGTGCCCACGCCGACAATCCGCTGGACTTCCAGGAGTTCATGATCGCGCCCATCGGTGCGGCCACCTTCGCCGAGGCGGTCCGGATGGGCTCGGAGGTCTTCCACACCCTGCGCGGCAACCTGATCGCCGCCGGGCACAGCGTGAACGTCGGCGACGAGGGCGGCTTCGCACCCGACCTGCGCACCGCGGAGGAGGCGCTGGACTTCGTCGTACGCGCCATCGAGCAGACCGGTTACAAGCCGGGCACCGACATCACCCTGGTGATGGACCCGGCCACGTCGGAGTTCTTCCGCGACGGCGTCTACGACTACACGGGCGAGGGCGTCCGCCGGACCCCCGCCGAGCACGCCGACCACCTCGCGGCACTGGTCGACCGCTACCCCGTCGCCTCCATCGAGGACCCGATGGCCGAGGACGACCACGAGGGCTGGCGCGCTTTGACCGCGCGGCTCGGCGACCGGTGCCAGCTCACGGGTGACGACGTGTTCTGCACCAACGAGGCGCTGCTGCGCGCCGGGATCCGGGACGGCATCGCCAACTCGATCCTGGTGAAGGTCAATCAGATCGGCACCCTCACCGAGACGCTGGCCACCGTCGGCACCGCGCACCGCGCCGGGTACACCGTCGTGATGTCCCACCGTTCCGGTGAGACGGAGGACACCACCATCGCCGACCTCGCCGTCGCCACCGGCTGCGGCCAGATCAAGACGGGTTCGCTGTCGCGCTCCGACCGCACCGCCAAGTACAACCAACTCGTGCGGATCGAGGAGGAGTTGGGGACGCAGGCGCGGTACGCGGGGCGGGAGGCCCTGGGGTTGCGCCGCTGACACCCACCCGGCAGACCGGGCGGGGGCCCGACCCAGGGTCATGGATCAGGCCCCCGCCCGGCTTCCGAGGGGCAGTCAACCCGGCGGCATCCACATCGTCCCGCGGCCGGTCAGTACGGCTCGCGGGACGCCGGTGCGGTGCCGCCAGCGGGACCCCATGGGCCGTGTGTCACGGCCCGTACTCCACCGGCAGGTCTCGCCTTGTGGCACCGGTCCGCGCCGAGCGGCCCCCCGTTCGGGCAGTCGCCTCAGAGGGCGCTGCTGCTGCACCCCATGGACGAGCCCAGGTGCGTGCCGTCCTGCCCACCGGCGTTGCCCTCACCGTTGAGCGCGTTGCCCAGCGCACCGTTGAGGACGCCGACCTGGCCGAGGACGTCGACGTTCAGGTCGTGCGACTTGCAGTTGGAGCTCTGCAGGACACTGACCTGGTCCCCGCCTTTGCCGCCGCCGTCGAGACCCTGGGCGTTGGCCGTGCCGGCGCCCAGCAGTCCGACGCTGCCGAGGGCGACGGCCAGGACGGCAGCCTTGCGAAGCTTGTGCATGTCTTTCTCCGATGGAGTGAGGTGGGTGCGATCCGTGAGGGATCCGCTTCGTACAGTGATGAGAGGGTAATTGGAAAAGTCGCAATATATCCCTCTGCCACGCCGACGGCTCGCGATCTTGCTCCACTCAGATGAACGGCAGGGCCGACGCGGACGGTGGGCGGCTCGGCGAGCAACTGCCCCCGCGCTTCGACATGGTGGTACGAGAAGGTCACCGAAGCGGGTGCCGAGCAGCGCCAACTACGCACCGGGCACCCTCTCCACCCGACCACCGGCAGAAAGATGAGCCAGATGACCAGCCGCGTCACCTTCGTCTCCCCCGCGATGAACCCCTCGCTGCGTCGGCCCCGTTTCGACGACGGGGCGACCTCGCTCGACGACATCGGCATGACGCACGCGCGCGCGGCGGCCGGGGTGCTGCCACCCACCGCTCTGGTGGTCAGGTCGCCCAGCGTGCGCTGCCGGGAGACCGCCGAGGCACTGGAACTCGGTGCGGGCGAGCCGAGTGTGGAGCTCGCCGGGCTGGACGTCGGCCGTTGGCGGGGCCTTTCCCTTGACGAGGTCGGCGGCGCCGAGCCGGCGGCGGTCGGTCAGTGGCTCGCCGACCCCGCGTCCGCGCCGCACGGCGGGGAGTCGGTGCGGGACCTGTGCCTGCGGGTCGGGCGGTGGCTGGACGGCGCGGCACGGAGGGAGGGCCGTACCGTCGCCGTCGTGGAGCCCGACGTCGTACGGGCCGTGGTGGTGCATGTGTTGGACGCACCGGCGGCGGCCTTCTGGCGGGTCGACGTGCCGCCGTTGACGGCGACGGCGATCAGCGGACGGTCCGGCCGCTGGAACCTCGGGCTGGGACGGCCGTTGCACGCGCGGGCGGCCGGCGACGACGGGTGACGGCGGGAAAGTACGTGAGCGTGCGGCGCTCAGGAAGGAATCAGGCTCTCAGGCGCTCGGATCGCGATGACGGCGCAACAGCGCCGCGATGGCGCACCGCAGACAGCCCGGGTCCGCGTTCGTCTCCCCCGGCACTTCGGCGGCGCGGCACGCACCGGAGCAGTCCGCCGACGGTCTCCCGGTCGGCGCACCGGGGCCCGCCTCCGGAGCGGCGACCAGGGTCTCCAACTCCCTCAGCAGTTCCTCGGTGCGCCTCGCCTGCTGGGCGAGCACCCGCACCCGGGCGCTCTGGCCGCCGATCTGCCGTCGGCTCGCTAGGAGTTGCCGGTACTCCTCCGGCGTCAGGGCGACGGCCTCACGGCCGCCCAGGGTGATACGGCGGGGCTGGGGGTGCTTGGCCACGGGGCTCCTCCGCTGTGCTGGCCTCGGCCGTCCCCGTCCCGTCGGTGTGGTCGCTGTCCCGTCGGTGTGGTCGCTCGGATCGTCGGGTCATGTCCTGGCCGGGGTCGGTCGGATGTCCGAAGAACGCGAGAGGGCCCCCGGACGGTTCCGCGGGCCCTCGCGCATCGCGCATGGTCACGTCCAGATCGGCTGGGGGCGTCGCGTCCTGATCAGCCGGGGGCGGCCACCGTCGAAGACGACGCCGCGGCGGCCGGCCTGGGGTTCAGCAGCCGCTCGGCCAACTCGCCGAAGACGAGCCCGAACCCTGCCCACAGGGTGACCTGCATGGCCAGCGCGGAGAGCCGGAACCGCCACAGCACCGTGGCCGGGAAGTCCGCGGGCACCTCATTGACGGCCGGCAGGAACGCGTACGCCACTCCGATCACCAGCGCGAACGCGACGACCGCTCCCACGCTCGCCCACCAGTTCCCGAACCGCGGGGCGAGCCGCTTGCCCAGGATGGTCGCGGCGATCGCGAGGAGCACGCTCAGCACCATCATCAGGAAGTACAGCGTGGTCCGCTTGCCGATGGTGTCCGGGTCACCGACGGCCGGCGGGTTGGCCGGGTACTTCAGGAACGGCACGACATAGACGGCGAGCAACGCGCAGCCGGACAGCAGCAACGCGGTGGCCCGCGGGGTGAACCGGCCGACACGGCCGAGGGCGAAGCAGTAGACGAGAGCGGCGATACCGCCGAAGGCGACCCCGTAGATCAGCACACCGGTGGCCAGGCCGGCGGTGGACTGAAGACTCCGGGAGACGAGTTCGACCTCGTGCTCGTGCGCGGGAGCGTGCGCCTCCTCGAAGCCGATCGCCTTGCCGACGCTCGGTTCACCGAGGAAGTAGGCGGCGACCAGCGCGAGCACACCCGCGCCGAGCCCTGCCAGCATGCCCCGCACCAGCAGGTTTCTTACGATTGCGGAGTTCATGAGGGTGGTGGCTCCGCGGCGTCAGTGGCAGGGGAACCCGAGCAGATGGCGGGCGTCGTGCACCCACTCGTGGACGTCCTCGCCGGAGACGACGGCGGTGGCGCCCTGCTCTGCGCCGACGAAGTACAGCAGGACCAGCATCAGGATGCCGAAGAAGACCGCCCACGGGACGATCGCGCCGATCGGCAGCTTGGCGGGGAGAGCGGGAGTGGTGGCGGTCGGCTGAGCGACATGCTGGGCCATGGCAAGGCCTCCTTAAGGGAGTTCGCGTCCCATCTCGGTGGTGCACATGACGACGGCTACGGGTCTGACTCGCCGCCCCGTTCCAAGGGGCCGGCACACAGTGGCGCGACCGTGCCGGATTCCCACCGGCTTCCGTTCTGCCGTCGTCGATATCGAGCCGACACTACTCTTCGACCGGTACATGCCCAATGCCCCACGGACCGACCACCCTCCGCTCTCACCCAACCCTTACCTGCGCCGCCCTCCGCAATCACCGCCCAACCGGGCACCGGCTCGGTCGACATCACCCGCCTCACGGTGCATCCGCAACGTGGGCCCCTCTCGCCACGCCGCATCCGCCCTGTGCGCGTACGGACCACGCCTCCAGGCCCAAATGTTCGGCGCCGTAGAACTCAACCCTGTGCCCGACCCGCCTGGAGGTGTTTCAGCCCTGCCTCCTGCGGCTGCGCCGTTCTGCTCCCAGTTGGGCGTAGTAGTCGATGAGGTCGGGCTCGTCCACGGCGGCGGGGTTGACGACCTGCTCGACCGGGGCGCCCTGGAGAAGCCGTTTCACCGGGAGCTCCAGCTTCTTGCCGGTGCGTGTGTGCGGGACGGCCGGGACGGCGAGGATCTCGTCGGGGACGTGGCGGGGCGAGGCGCCGGTGCGGATCGCATCGCGAATGCGGTCGCGCAAGGCGTCGTCTACTTCGATGCCGGCCGCCGGGACGACGAACAGCGGCATCCAGTAGCCGCCGTCCGGCTCCTCCATGCCGATGACCAGGGCTTCCGTGATCTCGGGGAGGCGTTCGACGACGTCGTGGATGTCGGCGCTGCCGAGGCGTACGCCGTTGCGGTTCAGCGTCGAGTCGGAGCGGCCGTGGACGATCACCGAACCGTGGCCCGTCACGGTGATCCAGTCGCCGTGCCGCCACACACCGGGGTACACCGAGAAGTAGGCGTCGTGGTACCTGCCGCCGTCGGGGTCGTTCCAGAAGTACAGCGGCATCGACGGCATGGGACGGGTCACCACCAGCTCACCCACCTGGTCCACGACCGGGAGGCCCCCGGCGTCGTACGCGGCCAGCGCCACGCCGAGGTTGGGTGCGGACAGCTCCCCCGCCCAGACCGGGGTGGTGGGTGCCGAACCCGCGAAGCCGGACACGACGTCGGTGCCGCCGCTGGTGGAGGCGAGCAGGACCTCGGTGCCGACATGGTCGCGGACCCAAGGGTAGGCGGAGTCGGGGAGCGTGGAGCCGGTGCAGCCGACCGCGCGGATCGACGCCAGGTCGTGTACGGCGGGCTCGACGCCGAACTTGGCCATGCCGAGCAGGTATTGCGGGCTGGTGCCGAAGAGCGTGACCCGGTGGCGGGCGGCCAGGTCCCACAGGATGTCCGGCTGGGTGAGCGGGGCCGGGCTGCCGTCGTAGGTGCAGGTGGTGGCGCCGGTGAGGAGGGTGGAGGCGACCAGGTTCCACATCATCCAGTGGGTGGTGGTGTACCAGAGGAGGCGGTCGCCGGGGCCGAGGTCGGAGTGCAGGCCGAGGGTCTTGAGGTGCTCCAGAAGGACGCCGCCGTGGCCGTGGACGATGCCCTTGGGCAGGCCGGTGGTGCCGGAGGAGAAGACGACCCACAGGGGGTGGTCGAACGGCACCGGCACACAGGCGAGTTCCTCGGAACGGGTCGCCGCGTCCTCCCACGGGAGCACCAGGGAGGGGTAGTTCGTGGAAAGGGCCCCCGGGAGGCCGACGTGGTCGACCAGGACGGTCGCCTTCAAGGTGGGCAGCGCGCCCGCCAGTTCGCGTGCGGCCTCGCGGCGGTCGTGGGTGGTGCCGTTGAAGAGGTAGCCGTCGGCGGCGATCAGCACGGTGGGTTCGAGCTGGCGGAAGCGGTCGGCGGCCGCCTTGGGGGCGTAGTCCTGCCCGCACACCGACCACACGGCGCCAAGACTCGCGGCGGCCAGGAACGCGACGATCGCGTGCGGGGTGTTGGGCAGATAGCCGACCACACGGTCGCCCTGCCCGACGCCCAGTTCGCGCAGGGTCGCCGCGACCGAGGCGACCTGGGCTCGCAGCCGCTCCCCGGTCACCTCGTATCCGGCACCGGTCTCGTCCAGCGCGATGACCGCGACGTCGTCGCCCGCGAGACCGCGCAGGGCGTGGTGGGCGTAGTTGAGGGTGGCGCCGGGGAACCAGCGGGCGCCGGGCATCCGCTCCTCGGCGAGCACGCTCTCGTACGGGGTCGCCGCCTCGATGTCGAAGTACTCCCAGACCGCGCCCCAGAACCCTTCGAGGTCGGTGACGGACCAGCGGTGCAGAGCGGCGTAGTCGTCGGCGTCGATGCCCTGGCGCCGGGCGAAGTCCGCGATGCGGCTGCTTGCGGCCGACTCCGGGTCGGGGGTCCAGAAGGGCGTGCTCATCGTTCGTTGCTCCTCAACAGGGCTTCGGTCGGGGACTGTTCGTGGCGGCGCCGGGTCGTGCACAGCAGCGGCGCCCAGGCGTCGGTGGCGGTGAAGTCGTCGCCGCCCGACGGGACGACGTCCAGGACGACGCGGTCCGGTCGCAGCAGGACGGCGTCCGCGCGGCCGGTCCGCAGCCACGTGGCGATGGCCTCCCCCGCGTCGTCCACGACCCGGGCACCGATCGCGTCGGCGAGGGCACGCGCGGCCGGCGGGAGCGGCACCGTGGTCACTACGGCGAAGGAGTCTCCGAGCAGGTCGTCGAGGCGCGTGGGCCGGCCGGTGACGGTCAGCCAGGGTTGTGGGCAGTGGGTGCCGCCGAGCCGGCTGCGGCGGGTCAGCGGTCCCGGTCGCAGGGCACGACTGAGGTTGCGGGTGGCGGCGCCCGTCACACCGGGGATGCGGCAGGCCGCGCTCACGGCCTGCCGGCGCAGGGCGGCGGCGCGGTCCTGGCCTCCGGTCATGGCCCAGCCCGTGGCGACGGCGAGTCGGATGACATGGCGGGCGTGCGGCTTGCGTTCGCTCTCGTAGGTTGCCAACAGCCTTTCATCAGCGCCCTGTTGGAGGACTCGGGCCAGTTTCCAGGTCAGGTTGTGGGCGTCGCGCAGGCCCGCGCACAGCCCCTGTCCCACGAACGGAGGGGTGAGATGTGCGGCGTCCCCGAGCAGGAACACCCGGCCGCGGCGCCAGCGGTCGGCGATGCGGGCGCGGAAGGTGTACTGCGCCTGCCGGAGGACGTGGAAGTCGGCGCCGTACGAGAGGTCGGCCCACGGCGCGACCAGCTCGCGCAGCCGTTCGTGGTCCACGGGTCCGCCGTCCCGCAGCCGGAACTCCCAGCGGTAGCGGTCCTCGCCGATCCGCATGAAGGTGGCGGGGCGGTGCGGGTCACAGACCTGGTCCACGCCCTCCCAGCAGCGGACGGGCAGGCTGGTGCGGACGTCGACGACGGTCCAGTGCTCCTCGAAGCGCAGGTCCTCCCACACCGCGCCGATGGCCTGGCGGGCAAGGCTGTTGGCGCCGTCGCAGCCGAGGACGTAGTCGGCGTCGGCCAGGTGCTCGCCGTCCTCGTCACGGTAGGTCACGCGCACCGGTCCGGCGCCGTCCTGTTGCAGGGACTCGACCTCCGCTCCGCTCCGCAGTTCGCACTCCGGGTACCGGGCCAGCTCGGCGCGCAGCAGGCGTTCCAGCTCGGGCTGGTCGAACATGCTGGTCTGCGGGAAGCCGTGGTGACCGTGCGGGGAGCGTCGGAACTCGGCGATCACCCGGTGCCGGGCATCCAGCAGCCGCAACCCGCGCGCGGGGCGGGAGATCGCGGCGAACCGGTCTGCCACACCCGCGGCCTGGAGGATGCGGCAGACCTCGTCGTCGGTCGCGACGGCACGCGGGAGGGGGTAGACGTCCCGGTGCCGTTCGAGGACGAGCGTCCGGATGCCGCGCCGGGCCAGCAGCAGTGCGGCGGTCACGCCCACGGGCCCGGCGCCGACGATCAGCACGGGCACCCGGGACGGGGTGCTCATCGCGCGTCCGTGACCGGCGTGCGCTGCTCACCGAGATCGATCCGCCCGTCCGCGGTGGCGATGGTGACGCCGACGACATCGCCCTGGTGCAGGTAGCGCGGGTTCTTGGCCTGGGCCTTGAAGAACGCCTTCCACTTGACGGCGGGCGGCAGCAGCGAGCCGATCTTCTCGACGGCCTTGGGCGGGGCCTGCAGGGCCGTGCCGCCGGGGGTACCGGTGAGCAGCAGGTCGCCGGGATCCAGGGTCTGGAAGCGAGCCAGCAGGGTCAGTGCCTCGGCCGGGCGGACGATCATGTCGGCAAGGGTGCGGTCCTGGCGCAGGTCGCCGTTGACGCTCAACTTCAGGCGCAGGTTCAGGAGATGGGCGAAGTCCTCCGGGTCGAGGAGGGTCAGGTACGGGCCGGTCGGCGTGAAGGTCGGGTAGGACTTGCTCTCGTAGAACTGCGTCTTGGTCAGCTGGACGTCTCGCGCGCTGATGTCGTTGGTGATGACGAGCCCGGCGACATACGTCGGCAGGTCCCGCTCCTCGACGACGGTGCCGACGGGCAGGGGCGCCCCCATGACGAGGCCCAACTCCACCTCGTAGTCGAGGAACTTCACGTGTCCCGGGCGCACGATCGCCTCGCCGGGGCCGCTGACGGAGCCGGACGCCTTGCGGAAGAAGGCGGGCGGGATGTCGCCGGTGAAGCCCGACTCACGGGCGTGGCTGCGGTAGTTGACCATCTGGCACACCACCCGGCAGGGCGTGGTGACCGGGGACAGGGCCACCAGGTCGGCGACCGGCGTGCCGGGATCGTCGCTCGCGGCGGCCTCCCGGACAGCCGGGCGGTCGGCCAGCAGCTCGGCGGTGGTCACGGCCTTCGTCTCGATGCGGACGGCGCGCGTGTCGCGCACCACCCACCAGCCGTCGCCGGTACGCAGGACGTTGGTACTCATGTCAGTGCCTTCTTCAGAGGTGCGGGGGAGAAGTTCGGTCAGGAGTTCGCGGCCTTCAGCAGGCCGAACAGGCGCGCCGGATCCATCTCGTTGTCGCCGCGCAGGGCCTCGATGACGTCACGGACGCGTTGCGGGGAGGGACTGGCGCCGAGGAAGTCGCGGGTGGCCGGCGGGCCCCATTGGGCGAGGCCGCTGGTCGACATGGGCGCCCAGCCGGGTTCGAGGTCGCAGGAGAACAAGTCGCCGTCGGCGAAGTGCTCCAGCATGAAGTGGTCGGGGTCGCGCCAGTAGTCGAAGAGCTGGCTGCCCTGGATGTGCCGCCCGATGCCCCAACTGCGCTTGTATCCACGTTCCTTGAGGTACTCGCCGCCGGCGGCGATGGAGTCCAGGTCGGTGACCTGGTAGGCGGAGTGGACATAGCCGTTGGCCGGGCCGAGGTGCATGGCCAGCGTGTGGTGGTCGACGGCCAGCGGGCCCTGGTCACAGCGGATGAACGCCATCGTCGGGCCGCGGCCGCGCTGTCCGTCCAGGAACAGGAAGTCGGACACGATCATGCCGAGGGTGTCCAGGTACCAGTCCAGGGCTCGGGCGAACACCCTTGTCTCCAGCACCACATGGCCGAGGCGCTGGATCCGGGACGGCTCGCGGGGCGGGCGCTGGGTGGTGTTGGTACGACGGTGATCCGTGCCGGAGTTGAGCAGCAGCGGTCGCTGTCCGGGCAGTTCGGGCAGCTGCTCGGCGCAGTGCACGACCCGGACCGGGAAGCCCGAGGGGTCGAGCAGGTCGACCGAACGGCCACCGCCCGGAACGTCCGCCTCCCGCACGGACGCCCCCGTGACGCGGGCCAGCCGGTCGAGGTCGGCCCGCTCGGCGGCGCGGAAGGCCGGGCCGATGAAACGGGACGTACGACCGCGCCGGATCACCATGCAGGGCGAGCCCGCGAAGGTGCCCCGCAGCCACAGCTCGTCCTCGGTCCGGGCGGCGATCCCGAAGCCGAAGTCCCGGGCGAAGACCTCCGCGCGGTCCAGGTCGGGCTTCTGGAACTCCAGCCAGGCCAGGTCGGCCACCTTGATCACCGGGTTCCGGGAGCGACCGGGGTGTTCGCCGCGCAGGGCGCCCCGCTCACTGTGGAGGTCCTGATGAGCCGTCTTGGACATGACGTCCTCCAAGCAACATTGCCGTAATGAGGAAATCATCAAGTTTGATGTAACCCCCCGTCAAGGGTTCAGCGGAAAGAAATGATGACTTCATCAGAATTGCTGAAGTGCCTGTTGGCGCAGCTAGACTCGGGGCATGTCTTCGTCAGCCCCGCCCCGCAATCGCTTCGAGCGACGCCGCGCCGAGACCCGTCAGGCGCTGGTGCGTGCGGCCCGGCAGATCCTCGCCGAAACCGGGGACACCAGCGTCAGCATCCAGGCGATCGCCGAGCGCGCGGACGTCGGCTTCGGATCGTTCTACAACCACTTCGAGTCGAAGACGGAGCTGTTCGAGGCAGCCGTGGTGGACGCCCTGGAGGAGTTCGGCCAGACCTTCGACGAGCGACTGACCGGGATCGACGACCCGGCGGAACTGGTCGCGGCGGGCTTCCGGCTCAGCGCCCGCATGGCCGACTCGCATCCGGAGTTGATGCAGGTCCTGCGTCGGCGCGGACTCGGCTATCTCCACTCGGAGAACGGCCTGGCCTCCCGGGCGCTGCGGGACCTGGAGGCCGGCATGACGTCCGGCCGCTTCACCGCCGTCGAGCCGGTCGTGGCCCTCTCCGCGCTGGGCGGAACGCTTCTGTCCCTGCTGGAGCTGCGGTTCGCCCGCCCTGACCTGGACGGCGACGAGGCCGCCTCGAACCTCGCCGCGATGACACTGCGCATGCTGGGCCTCGCCCAGGAGGACGCCCAAGAGGTGGCCCGGCGGCCCCTGCCCGACCTGGGCTGACGAAAAACCTTCCCGCCCGGCCTCGACCGGCGAAGGCACGAAAGGGGGCGGTGCCGGGCGTCCCCTCCCGGCACCGCCCCGGGCCGGCGCGCGGCCGCGCGCGCCCGGCCCCGCGTCCGGCCCGCCAACACGCG